>JAILAA010000132.1 GCA_024681875.1 Prevotella sp. | reverse complement strand
CTGATTATCAATAAGTGTTGCAGAAGTGACAGATTTGCAGCAAAAAAATTTTTTTAGGTTATATAGGCGTGGTCAAGAGAAACACTCCTCTATATACGAAATCGGGAAGTGACCTCTCTATCTGCTGGCAGAACACGGCCTACAACCAGCCGCCCCACCTGGGCTATTATCTGCCCGATACGCAAAAATAGAGGAAGGGCTTAAAGCCATTTCCACGTTCAAATACGATTAGTCTTCCCCAGTATCTCCGACGGTGGTTGCGCCGGTGTCTACGTAGCTATTTACCTTATAGTCACTGCCTGCCAGTATGTGTTCCCTCGATTTGAGGAGTACAATTTTCTGGGTGGGTTGAGTATATGTCTTTTTCATCATTGAATCAGTGTTGTGCCAAGTTTAATATTAATGGTGTATTGGGTGGATTTCTCCCAATTGACGGTCAACGGAATGTTGGCAGTACGTCCCTCCGCATCTCTCCACTTTGATGGTGGAATTATAACGAGTGGTGCCGATAAGTCCACTCTGGTAATACTCTGTAGAACTGATGGTGCCCACCGTGCGCAGGTCGCTGATGGTGACATCGCCAACAACACTGAAGGGGGCGGTGTTTTGTTGCGTAGAGTTGATGTTGAAAGTCAGCGTGTGGCCATTGCCATGGAAGGTTCCTCGGTATGCAGCCTTAGGTCCGCCCACCATGGTCGTAATGGTAATGTCGTCCATCAGCACGGCGTTGACATCATATCGTTCATCAGCCTCCTTTACCATCTCAGCAAACTTGTTCCAGTCGGCTGTCGAGCGGATGGCGACATTGATACCGTTTGTCAGTGCCGCCGACAGCTTTGGCGTCATGTAGGCGGTGATGCCGTTGTCAAACTCGACGGCGAAGTCGATGTTGTAGTACAGGCACGAGCGAGGCAACTGCACCACCTTGGTACGGGCCTCCATCTCCGCGGCAGTGAGCACGTGGGTGATGGTATCTACTGCGAAACCGTCGCGGTTGACCATCTTGATGCGCAGCTTCATCTGAGCACGGCTGTCCCACACGGCACCATCCTCGTTGACGTAGTCCCACGTGACGCGGACGGTGTGGGCGGCCTCGTCCTCCCATTTGGTGGTATAGTCGGTGCTTACCCTCATCAGGTGGACGCTATACAACGTCGTTGTCACCCTTGTCGAGGCAGGGTTGTCCGTGATGCCCCACAACTCGCGGGCAGCACCACGGATGATAAGATACTGAGGCGACACGTGACGCCCCTTCAGCTGGTTGTTGTCAAGGGCACTGGTCAGCGTGGAGTCCTTAAAGGTATAGTCAGTAGTATTTTCGTCGTACTGCACGATGCCGATGGACTGCAGGTCTTCGTCCTTGCCTGTCAGCGAGCGCATCACTATGAACTGGTCACCAGGTATAATATCCTTGTACGCCGCATCGTTCACCTTCCACTTCAGCTCCACGGCACCGGCATCGGTCAACACCCCGTGGGTATCGTAGCGCAGCAGCGTGGCCGACAGCCCGAGCGGGCTGTGCAGCACGGCGTCCTGCCCCTCACCGAGGGTCTTGGTCACCGTACCCACTGTCAGCTTGGCCGTGATTTTCAGGCTCGTGTGCTGCTCGGTGGCCGGCACCAGGATGAAGCCGGCGTAGGTGTTGTCCTTGCAATCCTGATGGATGCTCTTCGTCTGCCCGTTCTCGTTGACATAGGTGACGTCGATGTACTTCACGGCCTGGTCGCACGAGAAGGGAATCTTCAGCATGCCCTTCTCGCTGTCCTCCGTGCCAAGCACCATGTCGTAGGTCTCAAAGTTCACGTCGCCAGCCTCCGGCCAAGTTTCCATTACGGGCGCAGCTACGCCACCGACGAGGTGCCAGGTACCAGATTTCTCGCCATTCATCAAATTGACCACCTCGGTTTGGTCGGTCTTATTGTAATAATTTACTTTTTCCCAATTCCAACGGGTAACAAGGGAAGAGCTTCTGTCGTTGGAATCCCAACGTTCACCATGATTAACACTAAACCATCTATATTTGATGCTCTCCTCATCCCATGTACTGTAATCATAGACGCGATGAAAATACCATAGGCCGCCAGAGTTACACCATCCAATGATGGCTCCTCCATACGAACCAGAAGCACCGTTTGCTTGAAGTTTACCATCATAACGGCAGTCATTCATATAGACACTGGCCACGTCGGCATGTCCAATGAATCCGCCGACATGATCAGAAGACCCTATCACATCGGTAGATACCCACACCCTTTCGATATGTACAGTGGAGGAGCCCCTTGTTATACCAATAAGGCCTGCTGCATGGAGCCCTCCCCGGACGCTGCCCTTCACACGCAAAGCTCTAAAGGTGGCATTCTTAACCTCCGGGAAAGCACCTCGGTAAGAACTCGAAGACCAAATGTTTATGTTCAACGTATGGCCGTTGCCATTAAAGGTGCCAGTATATGGCGATTCATAGTTGCCGCAACTGTTTCCCGTAGAGATGTCGGCATCCATGATGGCGTTCACCTCCGATTCGCCATGGGCTTCAATCACCAGTTGTCGGAACTTGTCCCAGTCCTCGCCACTACGCAACACATAGTAACTCTTGTCGCCAATGAACGTTGTCTCCAGCTTGTCGTCAGCCCATGCCCCCCTGGGGCACCAGCCATGCCGTCAAGCACAGCATCATAGCCAGCCAGAGGCCCCGCCCCATTGTCGGACGTGCCCCAAAACGCTTCAATAATCCTTTGTCTTCCATACGATTTCTATATTCATTTATACCTAAAATCCACAGCAATTTAATTTAACTTTCTTTATAAGTACCTGAGCAACAAAAAGTTCTTGCTGTGGCAAGCGGCAGAGCGGCTCAGGATTTGGTCATGTCAGATTTTTTACTTATCTTAGTGCTGCAAAATCATCAATGACGTGGCAAAGATACAACAAAAATCTGAGAAAATCACCGCTTTTTGTGGAATATTTTTCATCTTGGACAGATTTGACCATATTCTGTCCTCTGTAATCGACTCCCACCTGGGGCTTCGCAGTAAGCTTATTGGCTATCAAGTTGCAGGCCGTCAACGATGGAAATCAAGGGTGCCAGTTCGCAAGGCGACGTAAATGGCGATGGCGAGGTGAACATTACCGATGTAACATACGTAATAGACATCATCAATCAGAAATAGACTTCACAAAATCAAGATGTTTCTTGAATCACAGTTACTCTGTTTTGCAACTGTGATTCATCTTGCACTGATTATAGCGACTGCGTGGCCTCGCGGAGCCAGTGACATTCGTCGGCAGTAAGATGGGGCGACAGGCGCTCATAGACCTGCTGATGATAGTCGTTGAGCCAATCGATTTCTTCTTGGAGAAGGAGTTCTTTTATGATTGGAGTTTTGTCGATAGGACAAAGGGTAAGCGGCTTGAACTGTAGGAACTGGCCAAACTCGGTATTCTTGTAGGGAGTGACCAGCAGGGTATTCTCAATGCGCACGCCAAAACGACCGGCAAGATAGATGCCTGGCTCGTCGGTGACGGTCATTCCTGCCAACAAAGGTGCCGGCT
>JAILAA010000127.1 GCA_024681875.1 Prevotella sp. | reverse complement strand
GACATCGAGTTCCACATGCCCTTCGGCTTCAAGGAGGTGGAAGGCATCCACAGCCGCACCAACTTCGACCTGTCGCAGCATGAGAAGTACAGCGGCAAGAGTATCAAATACTTCGACCCGATGACCAACGAGAGTTACACGCCGTTTGTCATTGAGACCTCCATCGGCGTCGACCGTATGTTCCTCAGCATCATGTGCCACGCCTTCGACGAGGAAAAGCTCGAGAACGGCGAGACACGCGTCGTGCTGAAACTGCCAGCAGCCCTGGCTCCCGTGAAGCTGGCCGTGCTGCCGCTGGTGAAAAAGGACGGCCTGCCCGAAAAAGCCCGCGAGATCATCGACAACCTGAAATACCATTTCACCTGCCAGTACGACGAGAAGGACAGCATAGGCAAGCGCTATCGCCGTCAGGACGCCATCGGCACACCCTATTGCGTCACTGTCGACCACGACACGCTGCAGGACGGCTGCGTCACCCTCCGTTTCCGCGACACCATGGAACAGGAGCGCGTGAGGATTGAGGATCTCAACGGCATCATTGAGGACAAGGTGAGCCTCACTTCGCTGTTGAAGAAACTGTAATACAGGTAGAAAGACAATGAGTTTTGTTTCCATAAGACAACTTAAATCGCTCGGCTATGCCGCTTTGCTTTGCAAAGAACAAGGACAACTTCTTCTGATTGGTTGTCTCGGTTGTTTGAGTTGTCTTTTTATCTCCTGCTCCAAAGAAGAGACCGAGGCTGGCGAATGGGATAACTGGCCACAGCGCAATGATATTTTCTTCGCTTCGCTGGCCGACTCGCTCGACGCCAATCCCAACCAGTGGCAGCGCATCCTGAGCTATTCACAGAGCGCCGCTACGTATCACGACACCGACAAATACATCTATGTGAAGGAGCTGGAGAAAGGCACTGGAACAGACAGTCCCGCCTTCACAGACTCTGTGCGCATCATCTATCAGGGACGTCTCATTCCCAGTGCGACGTTCACTGAGGGATATATCTTCGACAGTACCGTCAGCGGGCAGTTCTCATCCGTAACCAGTTCCACGACAAGGCTACTGGTATCAAACACCGTCGAAGGTTTCAGCACAGCCCTGCAATACATGCACCGCGGTGACCGCTGGCGTATCTTCATACCCAGTTCTCTGGGCTATGGCGACAACGACAACTCTAGCGGCACCATTCCTGGGCACAGCGTACTTATCTTCGACCTACAGCTCATAGATTTCAGCCATGCCGACCAACCCATGCCAGCTTGGAGCAGTAGAAGGAATTGAGATTTGAGAATTGAGAATAGAGAATTAACCTTTCACCTTTAACCCTCCACCATTATCATGAAGAGAACTATTCTGAGCCTCACGCTCGCAATCGTCGCCCTTTACGGTTTTGCCGCCTGTGGCAACAAAGAGAACAAGACAGAGAAAACCGATGCCAATACTGAGGCTACTGCTCAGGCCAACAACGCTACTACTGATGTAGATGAGGAGAATGCAGAGAATCTGACAGGCAAGGCTCCCGACTTCACGCTGGACGACATCAACGGCAATCCACTCAGCCTATCGTCGCTGAAGGGCAAATATGTAGTCCTCGACTTCTGGGGCTCATGGTGCGGCTGGTGCATCAAAGGCATCCCCTCGATGAAGGAATACTACACCAAGTACGCCGGAAAGTTTGAGATTTTGGGCATCGACTGCGGAGATACTCCTGAGAAATGGAAGGAAGCAGTGAGGAAATACGAGCTGCCTTGGCTCCACGTCATTTGCCCGCGTGAGTCGTCTGTGCCGACCGACTACGCCATAGAAGGCTTCCCGACTAAAATCGTTGTAGGTCCTGACGGAAATATCGTGAAGACCATTGTCGGCGAAGATCCTGCCTTCTACGAATTCCTTGACGAGCTTTTCAAAGAATAGTTTGAGTCTGTTTTTCTCTGCAGCCATATCTCCACTGAGTTAATGATATTCTGCCAGAGAATGTAGCATCCTGGGCCGACGGAAGAGAGGGGATGCAGATAAGTATAGCTCAGCCAGATGGCAAAGGCCGTATTTTTCTGCCCCAGCCCTTGGCCGGCCTCTTGCGTATGGCCGAAAAAATGGCCAATAAAGCGCCCCACAGCAAACTGCACAATACAGGCGGCCAAACCCAAGAAAGCGATAGAAGTAAGTAGCCATAACGATGCTTCGGCATGCACGATATTCTTCACCGTAGTGCCAGTGACAATCATCAGTGAACAGGCCCACAGATAAAACGACAAATCACGCACACTGATGATCTGCCGGTGCAGACGGTGCATGTAATGCTTAACTATGTAGGCCAGAAGCATTGGCAATACCAGCAACATCGCCACCTGCGACATAATCCTCCAAAAAGCTGCCATAAACGACACATCACTGCCCTTCTCTAACAACGGGAAGCAGACGGGTACTAACAACACAGTGAGAAAATTAGACAGAAACGTATAGGTTGTCATCTGCTCCAGCGAACCGCCAAGCTTCTGTGTAACAACAGCTGCCGCTGTGGCACAAGGTGCTATGATACACATCAGCAGCGACTCAAGGAGAATGATGGTGGAGGCCGAGGACGTCAGGGATGGTGAGGTAAGATAGAGGGCAATAGCCATGACCACGCCTACAAACAACAGATTGAAGAAGAGTACCCAGAAATGCCACCAGACAGGTCTCATGCGACGGAAATCCACCTTACAGAAAGTGACAAACAGCACCATAAACATAAACACGGGCAGCAGGTCGTCCATCAAAGGCGCGAAGAAAGTGGCGGCTCCGTCAAGCGATGGCACAAAGGCAAAAACCAAATAGAGCATTGCCCCAAGCCCCATAGCCACAGGCAGTGTCCAATCCTTTACAAAACGTACCAGCTTGTTCATTTAGAAGTTGGACGACTCGGATTCGAACCGGGAATGACAGAACCAAAACCTGTAGTGTTACCATTACACCATCGTCCAGTTTTTTCGCTACAAAAACAATGGTTGTGGCGAAAATCGGGTGCAAAGGTAGCGTTTTTTTGCGCCATTACCAAATTTTTTCGCCTCTTTTTCTTGCTGTGTCTAAAATTTAGTAACTTTCAAAAAAATAACTTGGTACAATTAACAGTTATAGTAACTAACGGCCTGAAAGGCCAACAAGCACTCAGCCCAGGGCATCGCCCTGGGTACAAGGACGAGGGTAAACTCGCCCTGAAAGGGCAAAAGCCCTACTTCGCCAATGATGCTTTTGCCCTTACAGGGCGTTGACTGCGGACATCCATTACCCAGGGCGATGCCCTGGGCTGGTAGCTCATTGCCCCTTCGGGGCGCATTGACGATATTCACAATTGTACCAAGTTATTTTTTGAACATTACTTAGATGATAGGCAGGCTGATGCCGCAGATTTTCTGGTAGACATCGAGGGCGTAGACATCGGTCATGCCGCTGATGTAGTCGATGACGGCCAAGACGCGCGTCTCCAAGTCTTCATTCTCGATATCGTACTGGCTGCTCACGCGTCCTATCAGCTGCTGCGAGTAGTAGCGCTCGGGATGCTCGATGGCCTCAATCATCAGCTCCATCAGCGTGGCCATGATGCGATAGCCCGACAACTCCACGTCAAGCACGGGCTGGCTCTTGTAGATGCGGGCGCGGCTGATCTTGGTGCAATGCTGATAGGCGGCACAGGGTGTCGGACTGATATGATCGATGAGCGAGCCAGAGAAAGTGCCGTTGAGTATCTCTTCCTCATGGTTGATGAACGTGCGGACACATTCGTTTTCGAGCAATCCGATGACGCAGGCACGCAGGTACTGCACCTTCTCATTGGGATCGCTCAGTTCCTCGTCGCTAATGCGCTGTATAATGTGGTTTCTGCCGGTTTCATCGAAGAAACTGAGCATCAGCTGGGCTGTTTCGTCATACGTCAGAATCTTCAGCTTGTAGGCGTCCTCCAAATCCATTATCTCGTAGCAGATGTCGTCGGCAGCCTCCACTAAATAGACCAACGGATAGCGTGCCCACCGCTCTTGACCGTCGGCCGTGTCAAGGCGTGGGATGCCGAGACGCGTGGCCACAGTCACATAGTCTTCATGCTCAGAGGTGAAGAATCCGAACTTCTTCTTCGTGGCGTGATACGACGGGAACGGATATTTCACAATGCTGGCCAGTGTGCTGTAGGTCATGGCAAAGCCGCCCTTGCGACGACCCTTGAAACTGTGAGTCAAGAGGCGGAAAGCATTGGCATTGCCGTCGAAACGTGTGATGTCGCTCCAGAACTCAGGACTGACACGCTCTTTCAGACTCAGACCGGCGCCCTCGCTGAAAAAAGTCTGGATGGCCTTCTCGCCGCTATGACCGAAGGGCGGGTTGCCCAAGTCGTGGGCCAGACATGCCGTGGCCACTATCTGTCCGATCTCCGGGATGAGACTATCGATGAAATCGGGATTTTTCTTACACAGATAGCGTGCGACGTCGTTGCCTAAAGACATGCCCACCGACGCCACCTCAAGGGAATGTGTCAGGCGGTTGTGCACAAAGATACTGCCCGGCAACGGGAATACCTGCGTTTTGTTCTGTAGTCTCCTGAAGGGTGCGGAGAAAATCAAACGGTCGTAGTCGCGCTTGAATTCCGTGCGGTCGTCGTGCCGTTCTAAATGCCGGTGCTCCTGGCCCAGGCGACAATTGGAGATAAGGTCGGCCCAATTCATAGCGCAAAAGTACGAAGAAAACCGCACTTCAGCAAATTTTCGTGGAAAAAAATGCCAGCACCACCTGTGTAGGCAGTGCGAGCCCCGCCCCCGACCCCGCCCCTGTAAGGGGAGGGGGAACACGTGCAGGTCAATTGCCATATCATTGCCAAAAAAATTCTCATGAATAATATAGGTTAGGTCAGTTCAATGTTTTTTTGCCGGTGGCCGACACCCATTTCGTTCGTCTGGTGTAAAGATTTATTATCAAAAAAAGGGTCTCTGAAAAAAGTCAAACTAGAGAAAATGAGGGTGACTCCTACACCAGAAAAAGCACTCCTGAGACCGTTTTGAGCCGCAACGAGAGGAAAAAATCTGCACATTTCGTGAATATTGTGCAGCTTTTCAGCCTTCCAAGTTGCCTGTTTTTACTTTTTTCCAGCTTTTTCATACTCAAAAAGAGGCACCGCGTGAAAAAATCTAACGCTAGATTTTTTCAAAAGGAGCCTGGTTTTTAAAACGTGGAGTTCGCTTTTTGTCACAAATAGCACGTAAATACCAGTCAGTCAGCATGATAGGCGAAGTCGAAAATCTACGCGTTTTTTCCGGAGAATAAAATTTTTTTTCAGAATTTTCGATTCTCAGAAGGGCAAATGTCAAGATTTTCTTAACCAGTTCGGACAATCATTGTCGGGTCAATTCACGTTGTACTGATCCGTCTGCTGTAATTTCATTTTTTTCAGGAGAATGTTGCTTTTTTCAGAAAAAAAACAGTAACTTTGCAGCTGCTATCTACTATACGAATCTGATGCAGACCCTCGACCTCATCATCTTTATAGTTTTCACCGTCGGCGTGGTGCTCTTCGGCTGCTCATTCTATAGGAAAGGCAGTACGGCCAGCGAGTTCACGGCGGCAGGGCATTCCTTGCCGGGATGGGTGGTAGGTATGAGCATCTTCGCCACCTATGTCAGCAGTATCAGCTACATCGGCTATCCGGGCAAAGCCTTCGCCTCCAACTGGAACGCCTTCGTCTTCTCCTTGTCCATCCCCGTGGCCAGTTACTTCGCCGCCAAGTATTTCGTGCCCTTCTACCGTCATGGGGGAAGCATCTCCGCCTACTCATTCTTAGAGGAGAAGTTCGGACGGTGGGCCCGTTTCTATGCCTCCGCCTGCTACCTGCTGACACAGATAGCGCGTATGGGCAGCATCCTCTACCTGCTGGCGATGCCTATGCACATTCTCATGGGCTGGGACATGCCGACTATCATCATCGCCACCTCGGTGGCCATCATCCTTTACTCGATGCTTGGCGGCGTGAAGGCCGTCATTTGGGCTGATGCCATCCAGGGGTTCATCCTTATCGGCGGTGCACTGGCCTGCCTTGCTATTTTATTGTTCTCTATGCCCGATGGTCCTGCACAGACCTTTGAACTGGCCGTCAACGCGCCCGAGGGCAACAAGTTCTCTTTAGGCAGCTTCGGCAGTGACCTGACGACGAGCACATTCTGGGTCTGTCTCATCTATGGCATATTCATTAATTTGCAGAATTACGGCATCGACCAGAACTACGTGCAGCGCTATCATGCGGCAAAGAGCGACAAGGATGCGCGCTTCTCGGCACTCTTCGGCGGCTACCTCTTTATTCCCGTGTCGGCACTGTTCTTCCTCATCGGCACAGCCTTGTACAGCTATTATGCTGCAGGCGTGGCACCACTGCCCGCCGAGATTCAGGCGAAGCCCGACTTCATTTTTCCCCATTTCATCGTTAACGGTCTGCCTGTCGGCTTACGGGGACTGCTCATCGCCAGCATCTTCGCCGCAGGCATGAGCACGGTCAGCACCAGCGTCACCTCAGCAGCTACGGTCATACTGACCGACTACGTCAAGCCCATCGCCCGCAACACCACCGAGCGCCACCATGTGTTCGTGCTGCGTCTGTCGAGCGTCATCGTCGGTGTCTTGGGCATCGTCGTAGCCATCCTGATGCTGGGTGTGAAGAGCATCATCGATGCCTGGTGGATACTCAGTAGCATCTTCTCCGGCGGTATGCTGGGCCTCTTCCTCTTGGGCATCATGCCGCGCCGCATCAGCCGCGTGGCGGCTCTCGTCGGTTGCATTGCCGGTATCGTGGTCATTGCGTGGATCTCCTTAGCCGGCCTATGGAATCTGCCCGGGGTGCACCTGCATGAGTATTTAGCCATCGTTCTTGGCACCACCACCATCTTCCTCGTCGGTTTCCTGCTCACCCTTGTATTTTGCAAGCGTTCCTACAAAAATCCCAAGGCCTGGGGAAAAAATCCCAACGGCTGGGAAAAAAGTCCCAAGGCCTGGGACAATAAAGAATAATATCTACAGTGATGAAAGCAACATGGATATGGTATCCCGGCGACTTCGAGGTCTGGCTGGGCAACAAATTCAACAACCGCCGCACAGAGCGTGGTGTTTTCTTCCCGCCGTTCTGGAAGCAGGACAGCCACTGGCCCACGGTGGTTTTCATCAAGACTTTCGTGTCAGACGTAGAAGAATGTATCAGGATAGTGGCCGAGGGACAGTTCAATGTCTCCGTTGATGGCTACTTAGTGCCTGCCTTTCCATCCTTACTTCTCCCTGTCGGCCGCCATACACTGACCATTAAGGTGTGGAGCCAGGCATCACCTCCTGCCATCTTCATCGACAGCCCCACGTTGCAGACCGATGCCACGTGGCTGACCACCTACGAAGACAAAATCTGGATTGACGAGAACGGCATAGCCCACGGCTCAGGCGTCTATGTGCCCGTAGGCTGTTGGGACTTCAACAGTGCCGACACGCCCCCTTCGCAATACCATTTGGAGCGGCATTCTATGCTACCCATCAACTGTGAGAAAATTGGCAACGGCACGCTCTATGACTTTGGACGCGAGACCTTTGGCTACCTGAAAGTGGAAGGTCTGAAGGGCAACATCTGCATCTACTATGGTGAAAGCCGCGAAGAGGCACTTGACAAAGAACACTGTGAAACACTTGACCGTCTTACCTGTGTTGACAACCATCATGTCATCGCTGCCTCCAAGGCATTCCGCTTCGTTTTCGTTGAGCCAGATGCAAAAAATGTAGATTTCACCGTGTCTATGGACTACGAACATGCGCCTTTCGACCCGACGAAGAGCGGGTCTTTCCGCTGTTCCGACGATGAACTGAACCGCATCTGGGAAGTCAGTGCCTACACGCTCGACCTGACCACCCGCGAATTCTTCTGCGACGGCATCAAGCGTGACCGCTGGGTGTGGAGCGGCGATGCCATACAGAGCTACCTGATGAACTACTACCTGCACTTCGACAGCGAATGTGTGAAGCGCACCATCCGGCAGCTGCGCGGCAAAGACCCCGTCACCGCCCATATCAACACCATCATGGACTACACGTTTTACTGGTTTAAGTCCATCGCCGACTATTATGATTATACAGGCGACATCGATTTCATCCGCGAGATGTGGCCCAAGATGGTGACGCTGATGGACTACGTTCTCGGCCGCACCAATGCCGATGGCATGGCCGAAGGTAAGCCCGATGACTGGATCTTCGTGGACTGGACAGACTTCCCCATGCACAAGCGCGGCACGCTCTGTTTCGAGCAGATCCTATTTCTCAAGGCTCTCGAGACCATGCGTTTCTTTGCCAATCTTCTCTCCGTCTCCTGCCCTGTAGGCCATGACTTTGTCGCTGCTCTTCGCGAAAGAATCAGAAATGTCTTCTGGAGCGACGAGCGCCACGCCTTCCTCCACGCCATTGAGGATGGAGAGCTGAATGCGCAAATCACCAAATTTCCCAATATGTTTGCCATTCTCTACGGTTTTGCCACTGGTGAGGAGAAAGAGCAAATCATGGAGCACGTCATTTGCAATCCTGCTGTTGACCCGATCACCACGCCCTACATGCGCTTCTATGAACTGGAGGCTCTCTGCATGATGCACCAGCAAGAGCAAGTACTTAAGGAGATGAAGGCCTATTGGGGCGGGATGCTGCGCGAGGGCGCCACCACGTTCTGGGAGAAATACAACCCCGATGAAAAGGGCACTGAGCATTTGGCCATGTACGGGCGGCCATACGGCAAGAGCCTTTGCCACGCCTGGGGAGCCTCGCCACTCTACCTCCTTGGCAGGTATTTCCTCGGCGTACGTCCCACAAAGCCCGGCTATGAGGAATATGAGGTGCGGCCAGTCCTTGGCGGCCTCGACTGGTTCGAAGGTGGCGTACCCACACCCCGGGGAATGATTTACATGAGCATGAGCAAAGAGAAAGTCACTGTCAGTAGCGACTTCGCTGGAGGAACGCTCTTTGTGGCTGATAAGGAGTATCCCATCATCGCCAACAGAAAAAACACCGTCAAACTATGAAAAAACGCCATTTCATCGTCGTTCTTGTGCTTTCATTGTTAGCATCGGCTCCGTCCTTCGGCATGGTAAAGATCAAGATAATGGACAAGACACCGCAGACTGAGTATGCCGCCTCATTGCTGAGCGCAATCAGCGGCGACTTCAACATCAGCATCAAAGTAGCTGGCAAAGGGCCGGCTGAGGGTTTCTCGCTGTTGCATAAAGACAAGAAGCTGACCATCGTGGGCAACGACAACGCGGGTGCTATTTACGGTGCTAACCGCCTGATAGAGGAATGGCAGATGGACTCCACGCTCAAGTCGCTTCCGGACTTCATCACCGACCAACCGAAGATGGTGATGCGGGGTACCTGCGTGGGTTTGCAGAAGACGGAATACCTGCCAGGCCACAGCGTCTACGAGTACCCTTATACACCTGAGAACTTCCCCTGGTTCTACGACAAGGAGCTCTGGATTCGCTATCTTGACTTGCTGGCATCCTGCAACATGAACAGTGTCTACCTGTGGAACGGACATCCGTTTGCCTCCTTGGTCAAGCTCGACGACTATCCCTTTGCTGTTGAGGTGGACGACGCAACGATGGCGAAGAACGAGGAGATGTTCTCGTTCCTCGTCAACGAGGCCGACAGGCGTGGCATCCGCGTCATCCAGATGTTCTACAATATTATATTAAGCAAGCCCTTCGCCGATCACTATGGCCTGAAGACGCAGGACCGCAACCGTCCCATCACGCCGCTTATCAGCGATTATACACGCAAGAGCATTACCGCCTTTGTGAAAAAGTACCCTCGCGTGGGGTTCCTCATCTGTCTGGGTGAGGCCATGAGCGGCATCACCACCGATATTGA
This sequence comes from Prevotella sp., assembly GCA_024681875.1. The sequence continues at coordinate 55,954 of JAILAA010000127.1, read as the reverse complement.
ATGGATGACCGAAACCATCATTCCAGGAATTTTGGATGGATTAAGACCCAGCCCCAACCCTTCCCTTGTAGGGAGGGGAGAAGATACCTCACGTCCTCTCCCTCCCATCATCCTGCGCTCGCACGACACCTACGCGCCGGCAGTGCTCAAGGCCGCCTTGCCCCTCTACCCCAACATCTACACCATGTCGAAATACACGGGCGAGAGCCTGACGACGTATGAGCCTGGCGGGCCGTGGGGCGAGACGCATCGCGAGTTAGCCGCTGCCGCCCCTGTACACATCGACAACGTACACATCCTAGCAAATCTTGAACCGTGGCGATGGTCGTCGCCGACGTTCATACGAAAGGCGGTGCAGGCTATGCACCACGTACATCATTCCAACGGCTTGCACCTCTATCCGCAGGCCTCGTATTGGGATTGGCCCTATACTGCCGACCGCCTGACTTCCTCCCCTCAGTTGCAAACAACTGCTCCCCAAGGACAGGAGGAACATCAACGTCTGCTGCAGATAGACCGCGACTGGATGTGGTACAAAGCGTGGGGCCGCTACGCTTGGAATAGCAACCGCGGCACCACTGGAATATCATCCTTTTTCAGCATTGCAAGAGAAAACGAATACTGGCAGCGACAGCTGGCCAACTACTACGGCATCAGCATGGAGGCTGCCGCCCACCTGCTGAGGGCCTACGATGAAAGCGGCGAGATTGCCCCGAAACTATTGCGACGCTTCGGCATTACCGAGGGCAACCGTCAGACGCTACTCCTCGGCATGAAGATGGCACAGCTGGTCAACCCCTATAAGTTCAACGTCTACCCGGGCTTCTATGAGAGTTGTGGCCCCAAAGGTGAGAAACTTATCGAATGGGCTGAGAAAGCGTACAAACACGAGAAGCACAATGGTGAACAGCCACTCAACATCGTTGAACAATGCATCAAGCACGGACAGAAAGCTGTCGAGGCCTACGAAGAAGCGCTGAAAATCATCGGGACCGACACCACACCTCGCCATGCAGACGAGCTGCAACGCTTAGGCAACGATATTGCCTGCTACGCCTTGTTTGCCCACTTCTTCCAACAAAAGGTGATAGCTGCGCAACAGGCACTCAGATACAAGTGGGAGAAGGACATACGCTATCTCGACACCTCCCTGTTCTTCTTGGAGCGCAGCGTAGAGCACTGGCGTCAGTTGGTAAAACTCACACAGGACACCTATCTTTACGCAAACTCCATGCAGACGGCTCAACGACGCATCCCTGTAGGCGGCGACAACGGCCACTTCAAGACGTGGGCCGAGATGCTGCCCGTCTATGAGGAGGAGGTCGCTGCCCTGCGCCAGAACATCGAGCGCCTGAAGAACCCCGTGGCACAGACTGATGTGCTCATCCTTCCCGCCAAGCCTGCAATGGTTGAGATACAGACCCCATCCCTAACCCCTCCCCTTGAAGGGAGGGGAATGGCTGCGCAAAATACTTCGGAGACCCTCCTCCCTTCAAGGGGAGGGGTTAGGGGTGGGGGCTGTAACTTCATACCACTCCAAAAAGGCGCTCTCCTCTTTGAAAACAGAGCCGACACCCCCGTCGACACCATCGCGCCTGAACTCGCCAGTCTGCAGGCCCTCGTTCTCAACCGCGACACCACCCGCTTAAAGGGCACCACCATCGAGTTCGAGGTAGCCGAGCCGGTGCAGATGCTCGTGGGCTTCTTCCAGGACGACGACCCGAAGTGGGCGAAAGTACCCAAGCTGGAGGAGGATGCCACAGGCAACGAATACGGACAGGCCGAGCCGCTGCTGACCAACGCCTTGGTCATCAAGCAGATGCCGCCAGTGAATATCCACGCCTATCACTTCCCCGCCGGTCGCCACACCATCCGTCTGCCCAGAGGCATCATCATGGTGGCAGGATTTACCTCCGACGAGATCAAACCGCGCGACGCCAGCCTCTTAGGGAGCAGCGACGAAGTGGACTGGCTCTTCCAAAGATAAACAATCATGAAAAAGATCGCCATAACCATCTTGGTGCTCGTCTGCTTGACCGCCAAGGCAGATTCCATCCCGCAGCCTGTGATGCAGGCCGTCTACAACGAAGTACGTACACCTTATAAATACGGCCTCGTAGTGGCGCCAGCAGACAATTTCCATAAGTTCGACTGTCCCACCGTTTTCCGCAAAGGTGACAAATGGCTGATGACCTACGTATGCTACGACGGCAAGGATGGCACCGACGGCCACGGCTACGAGACATGGCTCGCTGAGAGTGATGACCTGCTGCACTGGACGACAATCGGACGCAACCTTAGTTTTAAGGACAGTGGCTGGGACATGAACCAGCGCGGCGGTTTCCCTGCGCTCATCGACTGGACGTGGGGCGGCAGCTATGGCATTGCGAAATACAAGAAAAACTACTGGATGACATACATCGGCGGCCACGGCACGGGCTATGAGGCCGTGCGCGAACCGCTGAACATCGGTATGGCATGGACGAAGGAAGATATTGACAAAGCCCATGAATGGCAGTCTGGCGACAAGCCTCTGCTCAGCATCAACGACAAGGACGCCCAGTGGTGGGAAACGCTCACTCAGTACAAGAGCACCATCTATGATGACCCAGGCAAGACGCTGGGCAAACGTTTCGTGATGTTCTACAACGCCGGCGGCATCAACCCTGCCAACCATCTCAAGGCTGAACGCATCGGCATCGCTTTGTCTGACAATCTGAAGAAATGGGAGCGCTACAGCGGCAATCCTGTCTACACGCACGAGGCCCCAGGCATCATCACCGGCGATGCACAGATTGTCAAGATGTCGCCCACTCAGTTCTCCCCCTCCTTGGAAGGGGGGCAGGGGGAGGCTCTCTACGTCATGTTCTATTTCTCCGCCTATAACCCTGACAGGAAATACAACGCCTACAATACTTTCGCCGTCTCGCGTGACCTTATTCACTGGCAGGACTGGACGGGCGACGACTTGATTGCGCCCTCGAAGCCCTACGACGAGATGTTCGCCCACAAGAGCTGCGTGGTGAAACACGATGGTGTGGTCTATCATTTCTATTGCGCCGTGAACAATGCCCAGCAGCGCGGCATCGCCGTGGCTACCAGCAGGAAGATGGGCCGCAGCGCTGTCCGCTTTCCCGAGCCGGAGCCCGTGGGAAAGCGTCGCCTCACCAGCCTCAACGACGGCTGGACTGGTTTTGTATGTGGCGATTCCATCGCCACAAACATAACCCTCCCCCACAACTTTGACGACTACTACGGCTACCGCCAGCTGCGCCATGGCAATCTGCATGGATCCGCCATATATAATAAAAAGTTGGAATGCGAGAAGAAGAGCGGCAAGCGCTACTTTCTGCAGTTTGAGGGTGTGGGCACCTACGCTACGGTGACGCTTAACGGCCACGAGTACCCGCGCGAGCTGGTGGGCCGCACGGTCTGGACGCTCGACATCACCGACGCCCTGCGCAGCGGCGATAACCAGCTGAGCGTGCGTGTCGACCATCCTGCCATGCAGACCGAGAGTCCGTGGGTGTGCGGCGGCTGTTCGTCAGAATACGGTTTTAGCGAGGGCAGCCAGCCCTTCGGCATCTTCCGCCCCGTGACGCTGGTCGAAACCGACGAAGTGCGCATCGAGCCCTTCGGCGTCCACATCTGGGCCAACGAGGCCTGTGACAGCGTCTTCATCGACACGGAGATCAAGAACTACAGCACCTATCCGCACGTGGTGGAGCTGGTGAACAAGCTGGCAGAGAAGAGCGGCAAGACGGTGTTCCGTCTCAATCAAGAGCTGCTGCTTAAGCCTGGCGAGACGCGCACCGTGCGTCAGGCCACGACCATCGCCAATGCCCACCGTTGGAGCCTCGACGATCCTTACCTCTACACCCTCACGACAATGCTCAAGCAGCCCAGCCATCACGATGGCGATGCCAATCAGATGAGCGAGCCCGCCTACGTCACCACCGACGATGTGCGCACGCCTTTCGGCATTCGCAGCATCAGCTGGCCCCGTTCCGTAGGTCGCGTTACCAACGCGGCAGACACGACAGACAATCGCTTCTATCTGAACGACCAGCCCGTCTTCATCAACGGCACGTGTGAATACGAGCACCTGCTCGGCGCCAGCCACGCCTTCAGCCACGAGCAGATTGCCGCGCGTATCAAGATGATTCGCCAGTACGGTTTCAACGCGTTCCGCGAGGCCCACCAACCGCACAACCTCTACTATCAGCAGCTACTCGACGAACAGGGAATGTTATTCTGGAGCCAGTTCTCAGCGCATATCTGGTACGACACGCCACAGTTCCGCGACAACTTCAAACGTCTGCTCACACGCTGGGTGAAGGAGCGCCGCAATTCGCCCTCTATCATCCTCTGGGGCTTGCAGAACGAGAGCGTACTGCCGCGCGACTTCGCCGAGGAGTGTACCGACCTCATCCGTAGCCTCGACCCCACGGCCAGCACGCAGCGCCTCGTCACCACCTGCAACGGCGGCGAGGGCACCGACTGGAACGTCATCCAAAACTGGAGCGGCACCTACGGCGGCAATCCCGATGCCTACGCCGAGGAACTCAGCCGCCCTGACCAGCTGCTGAACGGCGAGTACGGCGCCTGGCGTACCCTCGATCTGCATGGCTCTGACAAATATAGCGAAGAAAGTTATACTGCCTTACTCAATAAGAAAGCACGGCTGGCAAAGCTCGCCTTTGACGACAGCCTTGGTGCCTGCGGCCATTTCCAATGGCTCTTTGTCTCGCATGACAATCCGGGACGCGTGCAGCCCGACGGCGCGCTCCGCCGCATCGACAAAATCGGGCCAGTCAATTATAAGGGACTGCTAACCATCTGGGAGGAGCCGATAAGCAGACCCTCCAGACCCTCCCCCAGCCTCTCCCTTGCAGGGAGGGGAGGAGATACATCAAAGGCGGAATGTGCATATCTAGAGAATGTGGAGAGTGCGCATATAGAGAAGGGCTTGCCAGGTACTTGCCCCCCTCCCTACAAGGGTGGGGCTGGAGGAGGGTCTGGAGGGGCTGCTGGGGGAGAGTCTTCTTGTTACCTCTTTCGCATCAACTGCGGTGGCGATGCTTACACCGACAGCCACGGCAACCTCTGGCAGGCCGACGACTCGCTGCTGAGCCACTCATGGGGCCAGGACTTCGAGGGTGTGCATCCCTATCAGGCTAGTCAGCGCCATTTGACCGTTCCCATCAATGGCACTAATGATCCTGAGCTGTTTCAGTTCTTCCGCTTCGGCCGTCACCGCCTGTGGTACGACCTGCCTGTACCAAAAGACACAGTTTATACAGTAGAGCTATACTTTGTTGAACCATGGCTTGGTAAGGATGACTATCGCGAAACAGCCGACTACGAAGGTCTGCGCATCTTTGACGTTGCCATTAACGACAGCCTCGTCATTGATGACCTCGATCCGTGGGCTGAGGCAGGCTATGCAACAGCCTTCTGCCGTACTGTCACAGCACATGCAAAGAACGGTCGTCTGCACATCAGTTTCCCCGAGGTGAAGGTCGGTCAGGCCGTCATCTGCGCCATAGCAGTAAGCCTCACCCCCAACCCCTCTCCAAAGGGAGAGGGGAGTAATTACCAAAAGGATGATAAGACATTGGATGAACTATCTACTCCCCTCTCCCTTTGGAGAGGGGCTGGGGGTGAGGCTTTTTGGCTTTCCCTCGACACCGACGCCATAGCCAAACTGCCGAAAGATGAGTTGCCTGTGGACACTGATGCTCATCCCGCCACCGTCTATGAGCCGCAGAAGCCCCTATTGGCTCATGGAACCAATAGGGCTCAAACGACTTTCCTCATCACCCCCGGCCTCGGGCAGGTATACGCTCTGCGCTTCCGCTACAAGAACACGACCGGAAAGCCCGTGACGGCACACTTGCGACTGGCCGACAGCAAGAACATCATCCTCGTAGACAGGGAGCTGTCATTCCCAACCACGCCCGATAAGTTCAAGATGCTCTCTACCACCACTGGTACACAAATCAATGCCGGCAGCTACCGTCTGACCATTGAAGCCGACGGTGTTGTGTTTAAGAGCTTGGAAATACAGTAAAAGTAAGCTGGTTATGAAATTATATGAATTGGATAATTTCATAACCAGCCTGCTTATAAGTATCTCCTAAAGGCAGGAATTGGTATTATTATTCGTCATAATAGTCTTCGTCTTCCTCCCAGACTTGGTCGCGGTGATACCTGAATCGGGTATAGCGGCGACTGAGCTGAATACCATCGCCCATCTCATCGTTGGGTGAAGCAGGGGTTAGCAATGGGTCATCCTGAAGAATGATGCCTATGGCGGGGGCCGAATATGCTTTCTTTTCCATATTATCTGAGTGTTAGATGGTTAAACTATTTGACAATGACTTTACGCCCGCCTATGACGTAAATGCCTTTGAGGGTCTGCTTGCCGATGCGCTGACCCTGCAGGTTGAAGAGGGGCTGATTGCCAGTGGCAGCGTCACGGCTGAGCTCGGAAATGCCCGTCGTAGTGTCGGCGATGACAGTACCGTCGAGCAACAGTGCCTTGATACCGTTTGCCTGCTGGATGGGCAGTGCCAGGAATGCCTTGTGCGGTTGGGTCATGAATGTAGCACCGTTGGCCGTGCCATAGTAGAAGCCCACCGACGACAGCTCATGGGCTGCGTTCAGCGACAACATGTAGTATTTGTAGCTACCGCCATCAGGAACCGAGGTCTCGCACTCCACGTCTGAACCATAGAGGTTGCTCTGAATGCCTTGTGTCACGTCGTCGGTTACCAGGAACTCATAGGTGTGACTCTCCGTATTGTTGGCCTTAGTATCTTTCAGCACCACAGCTGTGCCGGCACTAATCACATTGCCAACAGCAATCTCACTAAAGGTGCCGTTCTCTAAATGGTAGACGTAGGCTTCCACATCGTCGGGCACCGCCAAGCTGACATTGCTATAATATAGCGTGGCGAAGCCGCTGGGGCCAATGGTCACATCGATCTTATCCGGCTCGACAGTGCCAGTCACCTTGCGGTATAGCTTAGGCTTTTGCTGGGTAGAAGATGAAGCATAGCATGAGAAGATAGGCGATCCATTGTTGGGGTTGAAACGGATGTTGTTATGCGTTTTGTCACCCTGGAAGACGATGGTGGCAGTTCCATCGGTATCAATGTCGATAGTGGCCTCGCTGTTTTCATCACTCTCGATTTGTGTCCTCAGATTGTTAGCACTGCTACTGGCAGCGTACAGGTAGCCGTCGCCCACGTTAAAGAGGAAGTTATCACCCTCCTTCTCCAAGGTGATGACCTGTGCGGACTCACCTGGCGTCAGGGTGTCGTCGCTATTCTGCATCACCTCATCGGTGGCAGCGCGGTTATTATTATTCTGTGTCGTGCTCATCACATACATCTTATCATCCTTCATGCAAGCTATTAGCAGCTCGTCGCCAGCGGCCAGTGTCGTAGCGTCGGTCACCAGCTCATAGCGGTCGCCATCTCCAGGCGTCGTGCTTTCAGTGGCTGTACCAGTAAGCGTCACGGTGACGTCTTCTGCGCCAGGGCTGCTCAGCGTAATGGTGCCGCTATAGGTACCGGCTGCTGTCGGGCTGAACGTCACGTTCACCTCAGCATCCACTTCAGAGTCGGTTGGCGAGAGCGTGGTCTCCTCAAGGGAGAAGACGTTGTTCTGGTCTGTCAGGGTCAGGGTGATGTCGCCCGTCAAGTCTTCGCCATATACCGTAATAAACTTCGTCTGCGGCGTGCCAGCCTCGGTCTCGAATGACAAAGAGCCGTCTGACTCTATCAGCGGTTGCGGCGTTACGGGGGAACTGTCATCCTCCATATAGAGGTTGGCCTGTATCATCGAGGACGTTGGATTGCTGGTATAGGTGGTAAAGCGCGGACTTCCGGCATTATAAAGCATAGTGCCAAAAGTGCTGTAAGCCATCGTTACACCAGCGGTGCCATTAGCCAGTGTCCAATATTTTGCCGTACTGGTATAGGCCACATTCTTGGCAGCGGTGGAATAGAGGTAACTATTGTCACTCTCGTTCTTGAAAGCCCATCCGTTGGTTGTCTGCTCAAGGACAAAGACTGCTACGTTGTCGTTGATGGTGATGTAGTCGTTGTTGACGGTCACATCCACCTTAGTCAGATAGCTACTATTATGTGAGCCAGCTGCCGTTGCCTTGCTTCCACATGCGATGATGTAGCGCATACCAGGCACCATCTCATCAACGGAGGCGACCCGCTTGAACGTGTTCGTTTCCGTTTCGCCATTGCTAATGATATATTTCGAAATGGCCACCTCACTCACCTCATCATCCTTCACAGCAATGGCTTTCACCGTGGTCGTCTCGCTGATGGTCAAGGGTGTAGTGTAGACGGCACTGTTCACCGTAGGCGTGGTGCCATCGATGGTATAGTGGATAACGGCATCTTCGGTTTCACAGCTGATGCTCACGGTTTGTGCCTCTGTATATCTGCCAGCTGCAGGGGTAAACGTCGGCTTGGCCACGTTGTTTTCGCCGCGGAAGAAGAACGAGATGGTGCCGTTGCTGTTTCGCGTGATTTGCTCCACCGACGAGTCGAGATAATACGTATTGTTGCTGTTTTTGTTGTAAAGCATGGCAGCGGGCGTCGTGGTGGCGCCAAATGCGTTCACCGAGCCATAGGGGAACGGATCGTTGGCTGCGCCCTCAGTGGTATAGTACGTAGTTCCATTATACACATAACTCTGGTACTCATTATCAGCTGGAATCCATGTCATGCGCTGGTGGTTAGGGTCATCATTGGGTTCGTTGGCAGTCCAAACCGAAGCATTGTAGTCAACGTGTATAATGAGCAGGCCGCTGCCGGGTATGTTGGTGTCCCAGCCCGTCTTCTGCCTGTTCTCTAAGAGGAAATATTCGTTTCTGTTGCCCTTATTATATATAATGTACGCATCACCACCGTTGTTGAGCGCCTGCATATTGCTGATTTGCTGGGTATTGACGAGTTCTATCGGCGTGCGCCATCCTGCCATCCAGCGCTCGTAGCTTGTGTAGCCTGCAGGCCTGTATCCATTGCCATTGTATGAACCGGAATCCATAAGGTCCCACTGGAACATGCCTTGTCCGCCGGAATAATCTGTGTCGTAGAAATCAGGATAGCCTAAGCAGTGACTGAACTCGTGGCACATAGTGCCGATACCAGCTATGCTTCCGCTGCCGTTCAACTCGCTTCCACAAGCATAGGTGTGAATCCACTTACCGTCAAGATATTGGTCACCAGCGCCATCACCATAATAATTGGCTGAGTACAAATCGTACTGATGGGGCCATATCGTATTGGCAGCACCGCCGTCAGCCTCGCCCTTGCCGGCATAGACCACGTAAACCTGGTCTACGTAGCCGTCGTTGTCCCAGTCATAGTTGGCAAAGTTCACTTGGTCGTCAACCTGATTAACAGCCTCTATGACCATCTCAGCCGGATGCACGTCAGTACCAGGCTGTCCGCTGTTAGCGCCATAGTGGCTCATGTTCTGACTCACCGTTACAGGACCTACAACGTCAAAAGTCAACTCGAAATCACCGTCACTCTGTGATAAGAAATAGTCATACATCGAGCCCTTGAAGTTGCCGTAATTGAAGTTCACCTCATTGGCGATGCGCTGGTAGAGGGCATTGTTGTTAGCAGCCTTAAACGTAACGTCCTGAAAATTCACAAGGATGATGAGACCCTTCTTCTGACCCGTGTAATTGCCATAGTTTCCGATAGAGCGCTGTGCCGGCAGTCTTTTCATACGTTGCTGGTTGGCAGCGCTGCGGCGCACCTGTGCTTTCTCGATGATGTCTTTTTTGTCAACAGCCTTGAACACTTCACTATTGTCAATAGACTGATAGGCCCTGCCATCGCTGCCCAGCCAGAAGTGGCCATGCTCGTCGCCCACGAGGCTGGCGCTGACGGTGGTGCCATCATCTAATGTCAACAGCCGCGTCTGTCCGGGCTTGGCCGGTATGGCGTTGGCAGCCGTAACCAACAGCATCGTTAATAGTGCCAAAACGATGCGTTTTGCACCATTGCGTAAAAACAAATTCTTCATATTCTTTATCTATAGTGTTAAGTTTTCGTTGCAAAAGTAGTCATTTTTTCCTGAAGGACAAAAGGAAAAATCGTTTTTTCTGCAAAAAAAACACGTTGTTTGAAAAGAAATGTGTAACTTTGTCGCCCAAAGGGCACCTTTCCCGCCACTGGGCACGCTTTTTGCGTCCTGACTGGCAAGAAGGATTTATTATTCACCTATCATCAAACGAAAACTATGGAAGTAACCATCACCACTGAGAACTTTGAGACCCTGAAAAACGGGCAGAAGCCCCTCGTCATTGACTTTTGGGCAACTTGGTGCGGCCCCTGCCGCATGGTAGCACCCATCATTTCCGAGCTGGCCGAGAAGTATGACGGCAAGCTCGTTGTAGGAAAATGCGATGTAGAAGAGTGTGAGGAACTGGCCGCTGAGTTTGGCATCCGAAACATTCCAACCATTCTCTTTTTCAAGAACGGCGAGATTGTCGACAAGCTGGTCGGTGCTGCAGGCAAGCAGAAGTTTGAGGAGAAATTTGACGCTCTGCTGTCATGAGCTTAGACGACGAGCTGAAAATGGATGAGCAGGAGACACGGCGCGAGATGGCTTTCATCCGCACTCAGCTGCCCATCGACATAAAGAACCACTATGCCGACGACACGCGTCTGTCGTGGGTGCTCGATGCTGTCGCCAGTTATTATTATGAGAGTGGTGTTTTGGAGAGTGAAGCCGACGAGGTGTACATTGACATGGACGCCGTGGCCGACTATGTCTGCTCGCTGGCAGCTCAAGAAGGGTTGCCGCCTTTCGACGTCCAGGAAGTACGCCTCATAGCTGAGGCCGACTTGGACTATCAGGAGCAGGACGCATAGAATGACAACACATCAACAAACGACATGAACCACATCAAATCTCTCTTTGCGTTGCTGGCGGTGCTTATGCTTGCAGCCTGTTCGGAAAAGACCAAGGACGGCAACAAGAACATCACTGAAGCGTTTAGAGAACGTTGGAACATCAACGAAGAGGTTATTCACAATAGCGATGGCTCCATCACTTACTACTCAGTGACGTGGGGCGGTCTTGTGGCGAATTTCACCAACAGCGAACAGCCTGAAAACTGGAGCGACTACGACAAAATCATCTTTGAGTTTGCCGAACCCACATCCGTAAACACCCAGATTGTACTCAACGAGCGGGTCATCTCTATAGGTAGCCCCGGTATCACAAAATTGTCGAGTCCGCTCGTCGGCATTGATGTCAGCGATGTGAAGCAGGTAGCCTTGCAGACGGCTGAGCCAACTACCATCAAAGTGAAGCGCGTCGTCCTCACAAAGTCACAAGACGTAGGTCTGACGACATCCATCTGGGACGGCGAATGTGTCCTTGGAAACTGGACTGGCGGCTTTGAAATTCCCTCTACGCAGTTTAAGAACGCTTCTGCTGGCGACATACTCGAAATCACCTACACTACCGACATCAGCAATCCAAGCGTCTATTACTGGCAGTTGAAGACAATCTACAGCAACACGGACAAGACGTTGGAGGGCAACGCAAACGAACTGAACGAGTGGGGCTGTGCAACCATGGGCAAGGGCACTACGAGATACCGCATTACCCTGACTGAGGGCGATGTGGAGCAGCTGAAGAAGAACGGTCTTTTTGTCAATGGCTATTACATCACAGTGACGCAGTGCTTCCTGCTGCAATAGGCAAGATGCCGCACCAAAGGCGCCACTACCGAGTCAACCATGATTGAGGTCAAAAACCTATACAAGAGCTTCGAGGAGAGCGCGGCCGATGGCAACACGGTCACGAAGGATGTGCTGACCAACATCTCGACCACCTTTGAAGACGGTATTACCAACCTCATCATCGGGCGCAGCGGCAGTGGCAAGACGGTACTTATGAAAAACCTGGTAGGGCTACTGGAGCCTACCAGCGGGCAGGTACTGTACGACGGGCGCGACTTTGTTCACATGTCGAAGACCGAAAAGATGATGATGCGACGCGAGATGGGCATGATATTCCAGTCGGCAGCACTCTTCGATTCCATGACGGTGCTTGAAAACGTAATGTTCCCGCTCGACATGTTTGCTCCGATGACTCTGCGCGAGCGTCAGCGCCGTGCCAACGACTGTCTGGACCGCGTCAACCTGTCGGGAGCTGGGCAAAAGTATCCAGGAGAAATCAGCGGAGGTATGCAGAAACGTGTCGCCATAGCCCGTGCCATAGCCTTACAGCCGAAATATTTGTTCTGCGATGAGCCTAACAGCGGCCTTGACCCGAAGACGTCGCTCGTCATTGACGCACTGCTCCATTCCATCACACACGAATACAAGATGACCACCATCATCAACACCCACGACATGAACTCTGTCATGGGCATAGGCGAGAACGTCATCTTCATCTACGAAGGACACAAGGAGTGGCAGGGCTGCAGCAGCCAGATTATGGAATCTGACAACAGCCGCCTCATCGACTTCATCTTCGCCAGCGGCTTACAAAAGAAGATGCGCGAGGCCATGCTGGCCAACGGCCTTACAAAACTGATCTAACTTTGCATTGATGAAGCGAATAAGCGAGAAAATAGTCAGCGCCGTGTTGATGTTGCTGGCAGTGGTGCTGGCAGTGCTGTGCGTACAAAGTATACAACAGACGCAACAGTCGGCTGACGCCACCCACCATCCGTCTTTCACCTCCCAACCCTTATCCCCGGAAAATGGCAGAGAATAACAACCTATCCATGCAGCGGCTGACTATACGCATAGGCCGCGGAACGCTGTCGATGCTTGTTCAGCAGACGGGCAGCGACGATATCCTCTTCGAACCTTACGTAGTGCGCAGTGGCGTTTCAATGGCTGCCAATTTGCGTGAGGCCTTCAAGACCAGCGACCTGCTGCTGACAGCACCGCCACGTGTACGTGTACTCTATGACAGCGACGTTCTGATGGTGCCCGTAGAACAGTTCGATGAGAAGACAATGGCCGACATGCACAACCATGCCTTTCCACGGCAGGAGCAGGATGCCGTCTTCTATAACGTCTTGCCCGACCTGAACGCAGTAGCCGTCTTTGCCATGAACAAAGACTTGAAATTGGTGCTTGACGACCATTTTCAAGACGTGCGCCTCGTCACCGCCATTCAGCCCGTATGGCGATACATGCACCAGCGCAGCTTCACCGGCGTACGCTACAAGCTCTACGCCTACTTCCATGAGAAACGTCTCGAGATTTTCTCCTTCCAGCAAAACCGTTTCAAGTTCTGCAACTCCTTCGATGCCAGTCGCCCAAAAGACGCCGTTTTCTTCCTGCTGTATGTCTGGAACACGTTACAGTTTCAGGAAGAGTACGACGAGCTGCACATCATGGGCGACGTGCCTGGCGAGAATGCCGTCCTTGATGAGGTGAGAAAATTCCTGCGGAAGGTATATGTCATCAACACTGCCACTGACTTCAACCAGCATCCCGTCACTGCCATAAAGGCTGTGCCATTCGATTTGCAGGTGCTTGTGGCAAGAGGGCGGTGATGCTCCAGCAGTTCATTCACTCCTGAAACTCCTTATGAGAAGATGAGGATCATCACCGGTAAATACAAGGGGAGACACTTCGACATTCCCCGTACGTTCAAGGCAAGGCCCACGACAGACTTTGCCAAGGAAAACATCTTCAATGTGCTCACAGGCTATACTGACTTCGACGGTGCCAACGCTCTCGACCTCTTCGCCGGTACCGGTAGCATCACCCTCGAACTGCTCTCACGAGGGTGCAGCTCAGTTGTAAGCGTCGAGTTAGACCGCGACCATCACCGTTTTATCCTACAGTGCATCGACAAGTTAGGTGATGTAGAGAACGTTCAGTGTCTTCGTGCCGACGCCTTCCGCTTCATCAAGGGCTGTCACCGGCAGTTCAATTTCATTTTCGCTGATCCGCCCTATGCCTTAAAAGAACTGCCACAGATACCCGACCTGATTTTCCAGAACAACCTCCTTGCCGAAGATGGTGTGTTCGTCTTCGAACATGGCAAGGACAACGATTTCTCCAGGCATCCACGCTTTGTGGAACACCGCAGCTATGGCAGTGTAAACTTTACGCTGTTCCGCTAGGGCTTACGTTAACTCCTCGGTAAGCACTGACTCCAGTTCTTCGGCTGACAAGCGAAGACGGAAACGCCCCGACGAGGCAATACTGATACCGCCCGTCTCCTCAGAAACTATCACAATGAGCGCATCGCTTTCCTGACTCATGCCCAAAGCTGCGCGGTGACGCAGGCCCAGTTCCTTCGGAATGTCCAGATTGTGGCTCACTGGAAGAATGCAGCTGGCGGCACGGATACGGTGATTGCTGATGACCATGGCGCCATCGTGCAGCGGGGAGTTCTTAAAGAATATGTTCTCAATCAAGCGCTGGCTTATATCAGCGTTTACTATTTCTCCCGTCGAGACAATATTGGCAAGCGAGGTCGTGCGCTCTATGACGATGAGTGCACCAACCTTTCCCTTTGACATCTGCATACACGCCATTACCACGGGCATGATGTCGCGCTTCAACTGCTCGCGGTCTTTCTCCTTGCTATGCTTGGGTGTGAACAGCTTCAACAAGCGGTGCATACGCTGGTGTGCTCCCAAATTGTAAAGAAACTGACGGATGTCGTCTTGGAACAGCACAATAATCGCGATGACGCCGACAGATGCCAGCTTGTCGAGGATGGTGCCCATCAGCTTCATTTCCAATACCTGGGATACCACGAGCCAGACAACCACGAAAATAGTGATGCCCACAAAGACGTTCAGTGAGCGCGAGGCGCGCATCAGTCTGTAGACATAGTAGAGCATCATGCCGACAAGCAGGATGTCGATAGCGTCTTTGATTCCGAATTCGAAAAACAACTCTTTTATTAACGATTTACTGATTTACGATTAATATTTAGCGCAGCCATCAGCTTGCAGCACTCCACGGCCTCCTTGACGTCGTGGACGCGAAGAATGCTGGCACCCTTCATCAGGGCGACAGCATGAAGAGCTGTAGTACCATTGAGAGACTCATCGGGAGTGATGCCCAACAATCGATAAATCATCGACTTGCGGCTGATGCCGACCAGGAGAGGGTATTCCATCACCAGCAACTTCTCCATTGATGCCAGCAAGGCATAGTTCTGCTCCACTGTCTTTCCGAAGCCAAAGCCCGGGTCGAGGACGATGTCCTTGTGGCCCATGTCTCTCAGCTGTTGCACCTGGTCGGCAAAGAAGAGCAGCGTCTTCTCTAATGTCGCCTCTGACGACATCAACACATAAGGTACATGCAATCGCGAGACTATGCGCAACATGGGGAGGCGGGAGGTTGGAGGTGAGAGGTGAGGTGTGCCTACGTCGTTGATAATATCCACGCCATACTCCTCCACAGCCATACGGGCCACATCTGAACGGAATGTGTCAACACTCAGCACGGCGTCTGGCAACTCATGGCGTACGACGCCAAGGGCCATACGCAGGCGTTCCATCTCCTGCTGTTGCGTGGCGAGCTCGGCACCGGGCCGCGTGGAGCAAGCGCCTATATCGATGATGGCGGCACCCTCGTCAACAATCTGACGGGCACGTCGCGCCACCTCAGCCTCATTCTGCATACGGCTGTCAGCATAGAATGAGTCGGGTGTGACATTGAGGATGCCCATTACCACCGGCTGCGCCAGGCTCATCAGCCGTCCACGGATGTTCAGGGTGTAGTCCATAGATTTTTCTCGTTATAACGTTATTACGTTATTTCGGTATTGCGACTTATCGAGATTTCGCTATTTTGTGATCTCTGTGATAGCCTCGCCAGTGCAGGCGTCAGGCTGTTGGATGTGAAGCAGTTGGCAGACAGTGGGCGCAATGTCGGTGATGCTCACCTGACGCGAAGTGGCCCCCTGACTGATGTTCCATCCGTAGAAAAGGCAGGGGATATGCGCATCGTAAGGATTCCACTCGCCATGCGTCGTGCCTGTTGGCGACGACCACGAGCCATATTCGTAGTAGCCAGGCTTGGGGAAGAAGATGAGATCGCCAGAACGACCAGGATAGTAGCCCATGAGGGCACGGTCGCGCAGCAGCGGCGGGAGGCTGCTTGTGGCCAAGGCCTTATATACGGCAGCAAACTGGATATCGGGTTCCTTCTCCAGTTCCCATAGCACATGTTGCTCCATTTGGGCGGTGATAAGTCCCATCTCACGAATCTTCTCCCAGTCAAGGAAGATGCGGTAGTCCATGATGTCGGCGATGTAGCCACCATCATCACCGATGTCGTCGGCGATGGCTTTATAGACGCGTTCTTTCATTTCACCGCTGCTCCAAGGGCCAGCAGCCAGTTTGTGTTCTCGCATATACTGCCAGTTGTGGGCAGCGGCGTGGTCGGCAGTAAGGAACAACAGGTAGTTGCCTTTTCCCACCTGGCTGTCGAGGGCATTGAGCAGGCGGGAGAGGTCGCGGTCGAGCTGCAAGTAGGCTTCGTCGGTGTTCGTGCCGCGCGTGCCATACCTGTGGCCTATGACATCGGTCTGCGAATAGCTCACACAGAGCATGTCAGTGGCGTCACCCTTTCCCAACTGCTCACCTTCCATGGCGGCTATGGCCATATCGGTAATGACAGTGCCGCAAAGCGGAGTCAGTCCGATATCTTCACCAGCTTTCTTCACTTCCTTGTTCTTTTTCATCTGCTCGTTAAAGTTTTTGACCCAAAGCGGCAACTCATCCATATAGTAGGTGGAAGTGATAAAGCAACTGTTCTTCGTATCAATCCAATAGGCGGCGTTGGCCGAATGGCCTGCGGGCAGGATGGCAGCACGGTCCTTATAGCTGATGCCGATGACCTTCGCCTTGAAGTCGGTGTGCAGGCGCAACTGGTCGCCTATGGTGGTAGCCACCATGTTGCGGGGCGACATCTTTCCCTTCACGCTGTTGCTGCCTACGGGCTGCACAGTGCTGTCAGCGCAGCAGTATGTCTTTTTGCCGTTGATAAAAAAGTTGTTGCCGCAGATGCCGTGGAAGGCGGGCGTGGTGCCGGTGTAGACAGAGGCATGGCCTATAGCGGTAATGGTGGGCAGGTAGTTGATAAGGCAGTTATTGCAAGAGTAGCCCTGATCGATGAGACGGCGAAAACCATCGTCAGTGAATTTGTCATAATATCGCGAGAGATAGTCCCACCGCATCTGGTCAACCACGATGCCCACTACGAGGCGAGGTTTCTCGCCGAAACGAGCCTGCGCTGCTGCCGCCAGCGACAGGCAGCCGAGCATCAGCAAAAGGAATGACTTTTTCATATGAAAGTTTATTATTTTTGCAAAAGTACAACTTTCTTCGCAAACAGCCAAAAAAACAAGAGAGAAAAAGTTTTATAGACCACGACGCGATTTATATAGACTACGACGCGATTTATAAAACTACGACGTGGTTTTGACTTTTCCAACCTTTGCAAGCTTTTTTTCCCCATTTTCTTGCTCAAAACAAAAAAATGGATTATCTTTGCAATTGATTAGGAAAAAACGTGAAGCGTATGCAGCAAGTCAATTCTCATCTTTCGAGGCTGATACATGACGTGGCCGCCCAGTTGGGTAACCGTGAAGCGCTTATCTACAAAGACTTCGGAAAGAAGGAATGGAAGTCATATTCCTGGAAAGAATTCTCTCAGAAAGTTAGAATCGTTTCTAACGCCATGCTGAACTTGGGCATAGGCGTGCAGGAGAATGTCGGCGTATTCTCGCAGAACAGCGTGCAATATTTGTTCACAGATTTTGGCGCTTGGGGCATACGTGCCGTCACCATCCCGTTCTATGCCACCAGCTCTGAACAGCAGATACAGTTCATGGTCAACGATGCGCAGATACGCTTCCTCTTCGTAGGCGAGCAGGCGCAGTACGACAAGGCACGCCGCATCTTCCCCACATGCAAGTCGCTGGAGCGCATCATCGTCTTCGACCCCGCTGTAGCAATAGCCGAAGGCGACAGAGCTATGCACTTCGAAGACTTTCTGAAACTGGGCGAAGGCCTGCCGCGACAGAGCGAGGTGGATAGTCTGACAAGCGCGGCCACGATGGAAGACACGGCCAACATTCTCTACACCAGCGGCACCACCGGCGACTCGAAAGGCGTGGTGCTGAGCTGCGGCCAGTATCATGCCGCGATGGAGGCCAACCACAAGTGTGTGCCCGTCACCAGCGAAGACCGCGTGCTTAACTTCCTGCCGTTCACGCATATCTTCGAGAAAGGCTGGAAAGTGCTTTGCATCACCATGGGTGCCCGCCTCATCGTCAACACCAATCCCTTGGAGGTACAGCAAAGTATGCGCGAGACACATCCCACCTGCATGAGCTCCGTGCCGCGTTTCTGGGAGAAGGTCTACCACGGCGTATTAGAGAAGATTGAGGCCAGCAGCGCCATGAAGCGCAAGCTGTTCAAGCACGCCCTCGAGGTGGGGCATCGCCATAATATAGAGTATCTGTCGAAAGGCAAGCGCCCACCTATGGGCTTGCATTTAGAATATGAACTGCTGAACAAAACTGTCTTCTCGCTTGTGCGCAAGGAACTGGGCTTAGAGAACGCTCATTTCTTCCCCACGGCAGGCGCTACGGTATCGCCGCAGGTTGAGGAATTCGTGCACAGCATCGGCATCTGCATGGATGTTGGCTATGGTCTCACCGAGTCGTTGGCCACCGTCAGCTGCAACCACCTCGACAAACCATTTACCGTGGGCTCTGTAGGTATCCCCATCGATAGCATCAGCGTGAAGATAAGCGACGAGGGGGAGATCTTACTGAAGGGACCGACCATCACGAAGGGCTACTACAAGCGTGATGACCTGACAAGACAGGCATTCACCGACGACGGCTACTTCCGCACGGGCGACTCGGGCTATATGCAGAACGGCGAACTCTTCTTGAAAGAGCGCATTAAAGACCTCTTTAAGACCAGCAACGGCAAGTACATCGCTCCGCAGATGATTGAGTCGAAGCTCATCGTCGACAAGTATATCGACCAGATAGCCATTATCGCCGACCAAAAGAAATATGTCTCGGCGCTCATCGTACCTGACTACCGTCTCCTGGAGGAATACGCCCACCAGCACCACATTGACTTTGCTGACCTGCGCGATTTGTGTCAGAACGGTCAGATTCACGAAATGCTGATGGAGCGCATCGACACGTTGCAGCAGCAGCTGGCACAGTACGAGCAGGTGAAGCGCTTCACTCTCCTACCCCATCCCTTCTCTTTGGAGCGTGGCGAACTGACCAACACACTAAAGATCAAACGGCGCGTACTGAACGAGAACTATCGCAAGGAGATTGACCTGATGTACAAATAATGACTTAGGAACTTCACGGACGAAGCCAAGTTGGGCAACGGACTTACACGGAGTCACACGGAAACAGCTTATTTTAGCCACGGACTTACATGGACTTTTACGGACGAAGCCAAGTTGGGCCACGGACTTACACGGATTCAAACGGAAACAGCTTATTTTAGCCACGGACTTACACGGACTTTTACGGACGAAGCCAAGTTGGGCCACGGACTCACACGGACTAAAACGGACTCATTTTCTCTCGAATCTGTCCGTGAATGTCCGTGAATGTCCGTGGCTAATAACGTTGCTGCACTTCCTGGTTGACGGACTTTGCGTCTGTTGTCTATATCTGTTGCTTGCTTCATACGGTGGACCTGCGTTGGTGGAATCCTTTATATTATATAATGTATTGGCATTCCTGACACAGCCCTTGACGGGAATGTTGGCCGACAGCCACCGCTTTCTGCCGATGCTGCTACCGCTCGCGGTAATATTCCTGGCCATCGCCGTCGCGCTCGCCTCACTCTTACTTGCCAATACTTTTCACACCTCATACCCCTCACCATTCACCACTCTCATCATCGCCCTTCCCTTAGGGGTTGGAAACTCGCTGTTCCACGTCTGGGGCGGCAAGACAGTGGCCGTTGCGACGAACAACGACCCGCGTGCCCTCGGTCTCTTTGTCTCCACGGGAGCTTTCGGCCTCGCTGTGGGCATGGTGCTGCACACATGGTGGGTACTCTACTTATTCTTGGGGCTAATAGCGATAATAAGTAGTAGACCCACCCCCTACCCCTCCCTTGTAGGGAGGGGAGAAAATACTCATTCCGCAGGAAATACGGGCGTGCAAAGAAATTGTACTCCTCCCTACAAGGGAGGGGCAGGGGGTGAGTCTGCAGGAGGATGGTCTACTGTCTTCCCTTGGGCTATCCTGCTCTTGCTCATGGGCTTTGTCCTTTTCCGCTCATTCTTAGGCGAGACGCTCACGACAGGTTTGTCCAAAAGCAATGCAATGGTGCTACTCATCGGCGGTGTGGCAATGCTGGGCAAAGCCCTTGGCGGATGGGCTGCCCATGGCTTCGGTCTTTTCACCACCTTTGTCCTTGCCATAGCAGGGGCTGTGGCTTGCTCGTTGCTAAAGGGCGCCGTGCCCTGGCTGTGGCTTCCGGGCTTGCTGTGCATTAACGGAACGATGGCAGCGACACTCTGCTGGGCTAATGGTCTTATGCCTGGGCGCGAGGGGCTGGCCTTCGGACTCTTGGCAGCAGCGCTGATGCCCGGCTACATGCTGGCTATGGCCAGTGCTGAGATATCCTTCATCGTGCCGCGCCTGTTCTTGACGCTGGTGCCAACAATGATCATTGAACTCGCGGTATTATGGATGTTACGCGAGCGCCGTGCCGACGTGCTTGGCTCATCGGTAGTGGTAAACACCATCACCAACATTCCCCTGAACCTTTTTCTGATTTACGTCAGTAGCACCTGGACGGCTTTGCTCGTCGGCGAAATACTGGTGCTGTTGGTAGAGATGCTATGGTATAGATATTTCGTAGACGAATGGCGTTGTGCCTTTGTCTATAGTGCGCTGTGTAACGCCATCAGCTTCCTCATCGGACTGTTGGTGCAGCTTTTCATCATGTTATCAGACAAAATACTATAAACCCTTTTAATCACAATATTGTTATGTATAGATTATTAGCCGACATTGCCCCTATTGATCCCAGCGAGTATGAAAGGCGCATAAGAATCATCCGCGATATTGTTGTCGACACTGTTGACACTGTTGTGGGTGTGAGTCAGGATATTGCCAACGGTGTCCAAGGAGGCGGTGGCCACAGTCTGCCCTGGATTCTGGGCGCTATAGCCGCCGCGCTTGTTGCGCTTGGTTTCTGCATCTTTATGGTACGTGCCTACCGCCGTCGCAATGAACAGCAGGTAGGCTTTGCCACTACGCGCTCATAGCCTCACGCTTTTGGGCTGACCGGCCTTGAGTTTAAGGGTCTTTGCCTTTCCGTCATAAAGTACAGTGACGGTACTGTTCTGTTTAGCTTTGATGGCCGCCTCTTTCAGGCGACCGTGTTGCCATTGCATGTCCACTTCATAACCGCCACGGGCGCACAAGCCTTTCACCTCGCCGTCGCTCCATTGTGTCGGCAGGGCTGGCAGCAGTTCGATGAAGGCAATACCGTCGGCGTTGAGCTCGCTCTGCAGCAGCATCTCGCACACGCCGGCCGTGCCGCCGAAATTACCGTCAATCTGGAAGGGCGGGTGCGCATCGAAAAGGTTCGGATAGGTACCTCCGCCAGGCCTGCGGCGGTCGGATCCTCGGTATTTGTCGGGGCTAACATAGGTTAGCAGCTTCTGGTAGATGTGGAAAGCCTGTTCCGCGTTATGGAGGCGTGCCCACAAGTTGATACGCCAGCCAGTGCTCCAGCCTGTTGTCTTGTCGCCCTTCTGCTCCAAGGTCTTCGCACAAGCAGCGAGAATAGTTTCATCATTCACGTGATGTCCAGGATAGAGACCGATGAGATGACTCTGATGGCGGTGCTGTGGGTCATAGTCGCGCCAGTCGTGGTACCATTCATTCAGGTCACCCTCATGGCCCACGGTATAAGGGTGAAGTTTGGGTAGGGCTTCTTCAATTCTTTTCATGACCGAGGAACCATCGTGCACAATCATGGCAGCCATAAGCGTATTGGTAAACAATTCCCGGATAATAGCCATGTCGGCTGTACCGCCGTAGCAGGTCATACCGTGATAGCCCTTGTCTGTGACATACTCGTTCTCAGGTGAGGTGCTCGGGGCGGTAATCAGCTCCTGCGGGTTGTTGGGGTTCTCGACAAGCCAGTCGAGGCAGAACTCCGCAGCGCCTTTCATCAGCGGGTAGGCCACGTTACGCAGGTAGTCCTCGTCCATCGTAAAGAGGTACTTCTCCCACAACGATTCCACGAGCCACGCGCCACCCATTGGCCAGTTGGCCCATTCCGGCTTCTCGTTCTTCTCGCCCACGGGGTTGGCCATTGCCCAGATGTCGCTGTTGTGTCCCGCCTGCCAGCCGTGGTGGATGCCGTAGTAGTTCTCGGCGGTATAGCGACCGTTCTCGGCCAATGCCTTGACGAAGCCATCCAAGGGCATGGCCATCTCGGCCAGGTTGCAGTTGAAGGCAGGCCAGTAGTTCTCCTCCAAATTAATGTTGATGGTGTAGTTGCCGCGCCAAGGTGCCCATTGGTGTGGGTTCCACAAGCCCTGCAGGTTGGCGGGTACGCTGGGCGTGCGCGAGCAGCCGATAAGCAGATAGCGGCCGTACTGGAAGTAGAGGGTCTCCAAGTAGCGGTCGGCATCGCTGTTTCCCGTGTTGTAGGCCTTAACCAACGAATCGGTGGGGATGATTTCGGAGAATCCAGAATTTCCGGAAATTCCAGAAGTCCCTGAAAGATTCAGGTTAACGCGAGTGAAGAACTGGCGATGGTCGGCGATGTGGCGGGCGCGCACGTCGTCAAAAGTCACGTTCTGCGTGTGCCAGGCGCGGTTGTTGGCCAGGTCGATATATGGTTTGCCCTCTTTGACAGGGTGATGGTCGAAGCCGTTGAAGCTGGTAGCGTTGACGATATAGACAGTGGCCTCGCTGACGCCTTCCATACGCAGTGTCGAGTCGGCGTTGACTACCTGTCCGTCCTTGTGTGCCACACGCACGATGGTGCAGAAATGGATGGTGTTCTGCTCGTCGCCGTCGGCATGGCCTATCATCGTCAGCTGACTGCGAGTTGCCTTTGTTTTGTGGGGCAGGATGGAGTTCAGCTTCAGCTCGAGGTTGAGCTGCTGCGGCTTCGAGGCTGTCAGGCGGATGGAGATGAGACTGTCGGGCGCTGAGGCGAGGTACTCGCGGCAGTAGGTGACGTCACCTATCTTATAGGTCACGCGCGCGAAAGCGGAGTCGAGGCTCAGTTCACGGAGGTAGGATGTGGGTTGCGACTGAGTCGCAACAGACGGGACAATGTGAAGCGTGCCGAGGGGCTGGTAGTGGCAGGAGTTATGACCCTGGACATGCAGCTGGAGGGAGTCGGCTAAGCGGTAGTCCTCGTTGAAGAGGGCCCTGCGTATCTCTGGAATCCAGCGCGAAGCACCGGCATCCTCCTGACGGTCGATGGGCTGGCCCGTCCACAGCGTGATGTCGTTCAGCTGAATGATGTCGTTGGCGGGGTCGCCGTAAATCAATGCCCCAAGGCGTCCGTTGCCAATGGGCAGCGACTCCTCAAAGAAAGTGGCAGGCGTGTTAAACCAAAGCCTCATGGGAGGCTGTGCGGCCTGTGTGGCAACAGCAGCCAAACAGGTAATAAGAAATACAAAACGTTTCATGGCGACAAAGATACGAAATAATAATGATTCTCGCATTTTCTCAGGGGAAAAAATCAAGTTTTTCTGCTTATCTGCCAAAAATCTTCGTATATTTGCAGTCGAAATCTGCTAAGACGATGAAAAGACTGATTAAAAGCCTGTTACTGATAATGCTGCCTGTGGCCTTGATGGCTAAGGTGAACGTGGAAAACCTTAGAGTGGAGAATCTCGTTGATCCGCTTGGCATTGACACGCCAACGCCACGCTTCTCATGGATCATCACCAGCAACGAGAACAATGTGGTGCAGACGGCCTATCACATTATCGTGAGCGACGATAACGGCGAGGTATGGAACAGCGGCGTAGTCAACAGCAGCGAACAGCTGTGGATTCCCTACAGCGGAACAACACTGAAAAGCGGACAGCATCTAACCTGGCGCGTGAAGGTCACAACCAACAAAGGCGAGACGGAGTGGAGCACCCCACAGCGCTTCAGCATCGGCCTGCTGACCGAGAGCCAATGGGGCGGACGGTGGATAGGCCTGGAGCAATTGCAAGAGGGCGAGATTGCCAGCGAGGTGCACAGCCGATTGGCGGCACGCTACCTGCGTCAGACGTTCCATCTGAAAGGAAAGCCAGTGAAACGCGCCACGGCCTACGTCACTGGCCTCGGGTTCTACCGGCTCTTCATCGGCGGGAAGGAAATAGGCGCCGACGATGTGCTGAAGCCCGCCCCGTCAGATTACCGCAAGACCATCTATTACAATACCTACGACGTTACCGCCAGTGTGGCCGACAGTTTTGCTGTCGGCATCATCCTCGGCAACGGCAAATACTTTGCACCCCGTCAGGACAAGCCCTATAAAAACACTACTTTTGGGCTGCCCAAATGCCGCATGAATATCATCGTGGAATATGCTGACGGCACGACGCAGCGCTTGGTCACCGACGAGAAGTGGCATGTCACCGCCAACGGTCCCATCCGCGCGAATAACGAGTATGACGGCGAGGAATACGATGCCCGCCGCGAACTCGACGGCTGGCTCGCCTACGATTACGACGACTCAGCGTGGCTTCCCGCCCAACGCACCGCCATCCCGCAAGGCACGCTGAGAGCGCAGATGATGGAAAGCATGGTGGAGGGTGGAGGGTTGAAGGTGGAGGGAGAATACTCCTGCGCCTCAAACACATCTCCTTCCACCCTCCACCTTTCACCCTCCACCATATACGACTTCGGACAAAACATGGCTGGCTGGGTGAGCTTTGTGCCGACAGGCCATGAGGGAGACACTATCCGCGTGCGCTATGCCGAGCGGCTGAATGACGACGGCACCCTCTACACCGAGAACCTGCGCAACGCCCGGTCAGAGGACATCTACACCTGCGGAAAGCCTCACACCTCTCACCCCTCACCTATCACCTCTCAAGAATGGCACCCCTCCTTCGTCTATCACGGTTTCCGCTACGTTGAGGTCATCGGCCCGGCCAAGGATGTGAAGGCCTGGCCTGTCAGCGACCGCATGGAACAGACGGGCACCTTCGTCTGCAGCGACACTATTTTGAATAAGGTAGTGGAGGCCGCCCGCTGGGGCATCCTGTCGAATTACAAAGGCATGCCCGTCGACTGTCCGCAGCGCAACGAGCGCCAGCCGTGGCTCGGCGACCGCACCGTGGGTGCCTTGGGCGAGAGCTTCCTTTTCGGCAACGAGCGCCTGTACACGAAGTGGATGCGCGACATCTGCGAGAGCCAGCGCGCTGATGGCGTCTTCAGCGATGTGGCGCCCGCCTTCTGGAATTACTACAACGACGATGTCACCTGGCCTGCCGCCCTACCCTTCATCTGCGACATGCTTTACCACCAGTACGGCAATGCGCAGCCCATCATCGGCAGCTATCCCAACATGAAGCTGTGGATGAACCACCTGCTCAGCGAGGGTCTGCGCGATGGCCTCATCACGAAGGACAAATACGGCGACTGGTGCATGCCGCCCGAGAAACTGGAGCTCATCCACAGCCAAGACCCTGCGCGGCAGACCGACGGCACGCTCATCGCCACGGCCTACACCATCCGCTGTCTGCAACTGATGGAGCAGTTCGCAGAGATGCAACAGCTCACAGATGAAGCCAACCGCTGGAGCGAACAGCGCAAGGCTCTTGTCTCGGCTTTCAACAACCGTTTCCTGCACGTCAGCGTCGGTAGCAGTCCTCGTCCGGGCCACCCGCTCTTCCCCGACAGCACTTTCTACGACAACAACACCGCCACGGCCAACCTGTTGCCGCTGGCTTTCGGCATCGTGCCCGAGGAATACAAGGATGAAGTGGTAAAAAACGTCGTAAAGAAGATATTCGAGGACGATAAAGGCCACATCACCAGTGGCGTCATCGGCATCTCGTGGCTGATGCGCACCCTGTCCAACAACGGCTACCCTGACGTGGCGTTCCATCTGGCCACACAGAAGACCTACCCCTCATGGGGCTACATGACAGAGAACGGCGCCACCACCATCTGGGAGCTATGGAACGGCGACAAGGCCAACCCCGCCATGAACAGCGGCAACCACGTCATGCTATTGGGTGATTTGCTGACATGGTGCTACGAGTCGCTGGCGGGCATCAAGAGACCCACCAGACTCTCCCCCAGCCCCTCCCTACAAGGGAGGGGAGAGGTTACTCCTACCTCAGAGAAAACTTCTATCAAAGGAAATACTGGCTTGCAAGGTAATTGCTCCCCTCCCTACAAGGGAGGGGTTGGGGGAGAGTCTGGAGAGTCTGCTAGGTCTTTTGTGCTGGCCCCTTCCTTCTCCATCCAAGACTGCTTTAACGTCGACGCCACTTATCAGACCCCCTATGGCCTTATTGTCAGCAAGTGGAAGAAGACGCTGCAGAAGCTGCACTGGGAGGTCACCATTCCCTGCAATACCCACGCCAACGTGTGTTTGCCGTCTGGCGAACAGCGCGAATTGGGCTCTGGAAGCTATAGTTTTGACGTTGATATAGCGACAAGCGACCCGCGCATCCTCAAGGACGAGTTCCTCTACGAGACGGCGCCCTTCGCCTCGCCTCACGCCGCCACCATCGTCGAAACGAAGAAAGGCGACCTCGTGGCAGCCTACTTCGGCGGCACCTACGAGCGCAATCCCGACTGTTGCATCTGGGTGAATATCAAGAAGAAAGGCAAGAGCGACTGGAGCAAACCCATCCTCGCCGCCGACGGAAGCCTCCCCCTACCCCCCTCCCAAGGAGGGGGAACCGAGAAGACGGCCTGCTGGAATCCTGTTTTGACTGAGATGCCCAACGGTGAGCTCTGGCTTTTCTACAAGGTTGGCAAGAGCGTGGCCGACTGGACGGGCTGGCTGACCAAGTCGAAAGACGGAGGCCGCACGTGGAGCAAGGGCGAGAAGCTGCCCGACGGTTTCCTCGGCCCCATCAAGAACAAGCCGCTATTACTCCCCTCCTCCGGGGAGGAGGGGTACCCGAAGGGCGGGGTGGTAGCGAACAAGCTCATCTGCGGCTCGTCAACAGAAAGCAACGGCTGGCGCTTCCACGTTGAAATCTATGACTTGAAGACAAAGACGTGGCAGTATGTCGGGCCAGTGGAGTCAACGTTGGCCGCGCCGACAGTGCAGTCCGACACGCTGACGCCGATAGATTGCATACAGCCCTCAATCCTACAGCTGAAGGATGGCCGACTGCAGGTGCTGATGCGCACCAGAAACGGTAAGATTGCCACGTCTTACAGCAGCGACGAAGGCCAGACATGGACGCCTGTCACCCTGACCGACGTGCCTAACAACCAGAGCGGCACCGACGCCGTCACCCTTCGCGACGGTCGCCATGTGCTCATCTATAATAATTTTGAAACCCTGCCCGGCACAAAGAAAGGTCCGCGCACCCCGCTCAGCCTCGCCGTCTCAGAAGATGACGGAAAGACGTGGCGCCACGTGCTGACGCTCGAGGACTCGCCCGTCGGCCAGTATTCCTATCCCTCCATCATCGAAGGCCGCGACGGCACCCTCCACATGGTCTACACCTGGCGCCGCAAGCGCGTTGCCTATAAGCAGGTAAAACTATAACATCAAAAACATTAAATATATGATGATCCGCATTTATACCACCAGTTTTTTGGCGTAAAGCCCCCTTTTCTTCCTGTAACCCCGTTGTTTCCCTCATAGAGATGACACGGTTTTTAAATTCTCGAGAGAATTTGAGCAAAAGTCACATCCTTTTCTTTACAAAGGGGTGAGTTTTTGTCAAATTCTCTCGAGAATTTAAAAACACACCTTTCCTGCAGACTGCAGATGGGCCTCGGCTGCAGAAAAAGGGAAGCGTTTTTCTATTACTTGGTGGTATAAATGCGGATAATCATATTAAATATCGTGGATTAATCCCTAATCACAATTTGGCCACCATTCCCAAAGATGTAGTCACCGATGATTCGGACTGAGCGAGGAATGGAGAGTTCTACGAAGTGGCGGCAAGATAAAAAGGCAAAGTCGGCAATCTCCTCAACTCCGTCAGGCACTTCATAACGGGTGTCATTGAAGGTGTAGCGGCAGCACACCAGTTTCTTACCATCCTTGGAATAGCCCACATCGTGTTCGTCAAATATGGGCATATCGTCTTCATCATTGTTGTCTTCCTCATCCTCATTGTCGTCTTTCCCTTCCTCGTTAATCAGCGTCTTGTCATAGTGGACATTCTTCTCCGGATGTTCTGAATCGACGACACAGATAATGCGTTCCATGCTAACACTTAGGAATTCGAGGGCATGGATCAATGATGCCATATCAAACATATCTGTAGCACGGAAATACACGCGGGGAGACTCGTTCTCGCTATCAATGGCAAAACCATGAAGCTCAAAGAAGTATTCACATGTTTCCCGAAAGTATTCAAGACGCTGTGGAGTTGGGTTGTCGATGGCATAGGACAGCTCTATTGCAAAGACCAGACCGTCATCTACCTCGTATGTAAAAGTAGGGACGACCCGGATGTCATCCCTATTGTTCTGTTTGTAGCAATACACAAGTTTATTGTCGATTCGCTCGTGGATGGCGGTACCAATCCATGAATCATCGAACGTGCCCGAGAGGAGTCCATATGTGCTAATCATTTTCTTCATAGTGATGTCTTTATAACATCGTTCAAACTATGCTTCTTCGCCATTATAGACTATCTCCTTACCTATATATTCCACTCGTTCTATCAGATTTACCAAGCCGCCCATTTCAAACTCCCCTTTTACATACACCTCATAGTCATTCTGATGATGGTCTGACCAAGTGACAGGGACTTTGGTCAGGCCAACGCGTTTGAATAATGTTCGCTGGCTATTGGGCGATTCAGCAACTTTAGCGGTCAGCACGATGGGCTCTCCCAATTCTTCGAATATGCAACGCAGACGGTTTTCCTCTGCATCCCGATTCTCCATTCCAGACAAGTCTTTCAATACAAAGAATACCTTTGCATCAAACTCCTCCCATCTGTCTTTTCCATTCAGATGCATAGAAATACCATAGAATACATAGCATTCATCAGGCGGAAATATCCAAAACCTCGGCATCTCCAGGTCTTGCTCGCTGCAAAATGCCTTTATCCTATCAAGCTCACAGCTCATATTCTATCTGGTAATAGCTTATCTTTTCTTCATCCCTCCATAGGTTTTGACATAACGAATGGCTACTCTACCATTAAAATCTACTGAATACTGACCTGTAACAATGCCAGAGCAACCATAGCAGCATTCACTGAAACCGCCGAATGTCTCTGGTTGAAGATTAAGCACTACTGTACTGCCACAGTTAGTGCACGTAACAGAAACGGTTATGTTATTCATTCTATAAAACCTCCATCTTTGAGTTCATCAAGTGTTGGAGCACCAATTCTATCCAAGCTCTCCCCTAGATTTGGTTCTCTTCCATGCTCCTTCTTAAAGTTCTCAACCCATTCGTCTTGTTCCTTTTCCATTTTGTTATGCCATTTCTCCCACCTGCGCCGATTCCTATATTCCAACCAATAGTTTCTCAACCACAGGAAAGCCGCTATTCCCCAGCTGCCTGCCACGTAATAACCATAGTTTTCTAAATCCTTACCTATTATTAAAGCTAAGAATCCTAAAAACAGAAACAATGCCACATCTTTACTCATTGTCGCGTTGCATTTAATTGTTTATAATACCACATATGGTTTCAAATCAAAGTCGTATTGGTCCGGATGTCAATCCTCTTCCTCCACTTCGGATTGTTTTCTTTTCTTGCGCCCTTCCCAATAAAATATTATCCAAGATAATGCAGACAATCCCCAAAAGAGCGGGAGAGCATATTCTTTTCCTTCGAAATCTGTATCAGATTTCAGAGATAGTAATCCTAAAAAAAAGAAAAAGATTCCTGCTATTGCAGTTATTAATCTTGGATTCTTGTTTCCGAAATCGCCTAATCTTTCACCCTCCATTTTTCCTCTGCTATAACCAGAGCGTCCTGCGTTCATTCCACCTTTAAAAATGTCAAATGGATTTACTTCTGTTCCCATAATGATGTTGTTTAATATGTTTATAATACTACAAATTGTTTTAAATTAAAACCGTATTCGGCAAAGAGAGCATCAACCTCGGCAAAGTCAATATCTTCTCGAAGGACACTTGCGATATATTAGCTCTCGCAGTCCTCTATATCAACATTAATGTCTACTGGGATTACACGCATTGCAGAGCATTTTTTACCAAAGCGTAAGAACAATCCAACCAATGTACTGTGAACTGCATTTTCTGGAGTATCTGTTGTCTCAGGCATAACAAACTCTTCCAATCTAGATAGGTCTTTGCCCCCATCATCTGGATTGTCCTCCAGTTTCACCTCAATAGCTAACAAATTGTCAACTCTACTTTTGGACGCCCCTCTTGAATGAAAGAGTATATCGCAACGAATTCTATCATTCTTTAGATTCGCTTTTTCTCTTGGAACTTTAAGTCGATAATATTCAATATCAACATAATATCCTTTAAAATCTTTGAATTCTTCTTGAAGGTACATTGCCAATCTACCACAAATGGTCATCTCGTTCATTTTGTTTTCCAACAAAAAGTTGTCATTTTTATAGAGAAGTTTTATTGCGTCACTAACTTTATCAATGATAATTTTTGACAAAGCTTTTGAAGCACTGTCTATTCTTTCTTTATCGCCATCGCGAACAGCTTCCAGATAATCATTCAAGACGTGCGGATTTTGTTCGTTAATTTTTATCTCAGTGTTTGTTTTCTTTTCCATTTGCTAAAATTATTTACCATTTATGTTTCCAATAATCGAAATCGCCATTTGATAGTATTCCGGTCTTATAAGATATGGAAATAACTCTGCAAGTATTTGGCTTGGTGTGAGCTCACGGCCTTGGATTTTGAAATGAGAGAAACCCATATCTAAATACTTATCCAAATCTTGTGGAAGTATATAGTTAGTTCCACTATAGAGGTTCTTTTTGTCGTCAGTAATAGTACCTCGTTTAATCTTTGGACAATTATTAAAGAATGACTCAGATTCACAATCATCATCACTATCGTATTCCAATTGCCTTTTGTTTGAAAATTCCTGATGAAAAACTCTCGCATTGCATCCTTTGGGACATGTGGAATTTATGAGTATTTCAACTCTATCCCTCTCCTTTTCTTGAATGCAATTGAGAAAATCATAATTGTAATTGTAGTCGTAATCGAGGCAAATATACTTATAATTGTGTCTAAATTCTTCTAACTGTGCCTCACTGGAGCGAAGACGCTTTGTTGTCGAGCTAATAAAGGATGCTGTAGGATATTTGTTCCTCAGGTATACTTCTAATAGTGGCGAATAGACTACTACTTCAGGCGACATATCTTGAAAGATATTCATTATTAAGTTACAATATCTATCATACAAATCATGCTCATTCAGCAACGAATTGGTAAAGATAAACCTCACATTAACACCAAGTTTAACATAGGTATCATGAATGTTTTGTAACTGTTTTTTGTTATAATAGACATTGGCTAATGCGCGCCCACCATTCCAAATACACGTAGGAGAACCAAATACGCTGTCTATTGCAACATTATCTTTCAATATCCAAGGACAATTTTTAACTGTCTTCAGAAAAACATGTATAAAATCGAAAGATTCGAAAGCTCCACATAGAAAGAAATGAGCAATTGTTTTATAACCGCGGTAATTCCAATCTATTCCTCTTGTTTCCATAACTAATATGATAATTCAATAAACTACAAGCTTTGATTAAGCAAATCTTTATGAGACATAAACTCGTAAATAATCATTATTGCAGATTCTATATCTTTTTTTGAACATATCTCATGAGGTGTGTGCATATATCTGCACGGGATTGACACAACTGCTGTTTTTACACCCTCTCCTGAGAGTTGTATGACATTGGCATCAGTTCCTGTTGGATATGGGCTAACCTCTACTTGATAGCTTATATCATGTTCAGTAGCAACTTCTTCCAGTATATTGAATAGTTCAGGGTAAATATTTGGACCTTTTGCTAATACACATCCTTCTCCCAATTTAATGTCTCCATCACTAATAACATTCATAGTAGGATAGTCAGTAGCATGAGTAACATCTATACAGATGCAAGCATCAGGTTTTATTGAATGAGCGACAACAGAAGCACCTCTCATTCCAATCTCTTCGTGATTAGATGCAACATAATATACGTCCCATGGAATATCTATCTTATGTAGTTGTTCTGCCAAATTAAGCAACACATTCAACCCAACCTGATCGTCATAATATGAGCCTGTAATAAGATCATTTGGTAATTCCTCGTAGTCTGAGGAGAAGTAAGCATAGTCTCCTTTACTAACCATCTGTAAAGCTTCCACATGACTTTTAGCCCCTATATCAACCCAAAGAGTCTCATATGTTACCTTATTGTTCTGTTCTTCTCGTATAAGATGAATAGGTTTTCTGCCTATAATACCTGTGATAGTCTTATCCAAATGCTTAATCACAACTTTCCTTGCAGGGAGAATTGAAGCATCTATTCCACCTGCAGGTTTGACATATAGGAAGCCATTTCCATCTATGTGAGATATCATGAAACGCACCACATCGTGATGGGCTGTTAACATTATTTTCTGTCCTACTCCTTTCTTATGAGCAATTATGTTGCCAAGAACGTCTATACTAACTTCGCTCACATAAGGGTAAATTGCTTCAGAGAAATCTATTGTTGATTTGTAAATTAAGCTCATTCCTTTAGGCATTATAATTGACAGTTTGCTTAATGCATGGGGAAGGATAACCATTCCCCATGCCATTAAAAACAACTTTTAGCTCTGACGATACATAATACCGCATGATGACTCATAAAGCTTTGGGCATCCACTTGCAGTCATCACCTTAGAGGCTGCACTAACATTCAAATCTACTTTCATAGTTGTAAATGTTTTAAGTTACAGTGATATTTCTTGGGGAACCACATTTACCCACCTACCTTTAATCTCGTTTCGCTATAATTTAGCGACATTTCTCTCTTAATCTCAACTGGAACATAATCAGACAAATCAGCTAATCGTTCTCTTTGGGCTTTACCATTCAAAGGGTCATAGCCATTCATCATCTTCTGAGCAAGGTTATAGCGCGTCTTTGCCATATAACAATTAACTTCTGAAGCTTTTAATGGTGTGCCATGCTCAATGAAGTTGTTTCCAGGACACAAGTTGCAATACGCACAATAGTCATAACGACCACACTCTTCATAGTCACTCAATTTCAACCCTCTCCAATAGGCTAACTCTTTGCTGTCCTTGAAAATCTCCGAAACACTCTGTTCTTTTATATTTCCGAATAAAGTATGGAAAGCACAACAAGGGATAAGATTGCCCTCTGGAGTTATGCAGAAAGAATTATCCCCTGCACCACATGGATTCTGATTCATGGGTTTAGGCTGTCCACCATAATTTGGAGCTTCTTTGCCAACATACAATGCAACATTATCATCACGCAAGACTATCTCCAATTGCTCTGGAGTCATACGGAGGTGTTTGCTAACACATCTGTCACCCTCAATGGAATCCGTCAGGCTTATTTCAAACTGAGGAACAGCACCATATTGCTTGGCGATATCAGCCACCATATAATACGACTTCACATTAGGACGCATGACACAACATTTCAAATTCATAGGAACACCTAATGCTGAAAGTTGACGGACCACAGCCATTGAACGCTCCCATGAACCTATGATGCGAGTAATATAATCATGAACCTCTGGTATTCCACTGTAAATAGACACACCGACTACACGAGGGAAATAATTAGCGAGCCTTTCTACATCATTAATAATTTGTTGGCCATTTGTATACACATCAAAAGCTAAACCTTTATTATATAAGTAGTCTATCAACTCCCATGCAAAGGATTTTGAGAATGGGTCACCACCTGTCAGGCATACTTTGATCAGGCCTTGCTCATAAAGTTCATCAATGATACGTTTGTAATCATCAAGCGTCAATTCCTCTCTATCTCCACGTGTACTTATTTCTTCATCATTACGCGTTGCCCCCTCATTATAACAATGTATACACTTCTCGCTACAGCGATAGGTCAATTCAAACATTACACTCGTTATGCCCCCAACCTTTTCCGTATATAGCTGTTCAGCATTAGAGATTGCGTATGGCAGTTTCTCTTGAGTAGTACGTTCTACAGTCTGTTGCTGTTGGCAATTATATTCACTTACGCGTTTGCGATAGTCAGCAATGATTTCTTCAGTTGGAAAAACAGAGGACACTATACCCATCTGCTCTAATTGCACAAAGAAAGGTTCAAGGCTTTCCATTGCAATATTCAGTTTGGCTGCTATAGCTTCAATACTGAACTCGCCATTTCTTGGCACAGAAAGAATCTCCCCGACAACCATAGCAGAATAACTCTCAAAGAAATAGCTCATCCCAGCAATTAAGTTATAGTAAATTGCTGCTTGTGCTTTCTCATTGTATCTGCCACAAGTCCATATAGGGCGGTAGTAATTATTTGTTTTCGTCATAGGTTTTACCAGTATCTTAAAGACAAAGAAGTGTGAGCCTCTCGCTACCCTACCGAAGGCTCTGGTAAAACCCGTAAAAAGATAATGAAACAGCCCACACCCTTGGAGGATATATAGGATGTGAGCCTATGATGACTGCACAAGGAATATTCCAACCAAGGAGGAACGTGTTCACAATCACCTGTTTTACGTTGAAGTTTACCAGACTTTTCGGTACAGATGAAAGCTAAACGCTTCCTTCATTGTTTGCCGCCCATTTCTGAACGACATTGCAAAGATAAGTTTTTTTAGCAAACCACGTTCATCGTGAGCTGTTAATTATGCTTAATTTCTTTCCTTTTTCTTTTATCTTATCCACTTCTGCACAACAGATCTTTCATTTTTTCTCTTGTTGTTAGTATTGTTTTTGCAATTCAAGTGCGAAGATACGACATAAAAAAGACAAATGGAAGAAACAGCGTGACCATTTCTTCCATTTCATAATTTTATAGAAAATCAGTTATTGCTGGCCGTTTTCACGCATTCGGCCGAAAACGTATGCCACAAAGCTTTGGAACTGATTCTCTATGTCCTGACGAATTTCGGACTCTGGAATGTTTGGATATTTCTTTACCAACTTGTCACCAATCTGGTTCACCCGGCAATGAAAGTCATTAGTAACTTCTCCCCAGCGTGCACCAACGAAGGGCGACGGGAACACGGAGTCACAGAAAGAGGCGATAGTTGCGTTGTAGGCCTGATTCATCATCTTTGCCATTTCTTTCTTCATCTTCGCGGAGTTGTCTGCCTGCTCCGCTGGTCTCATGCCACTTTCCGCTGGGGTTGGCGAGACAGCAGGTGCCGACAGAGTATCGACAGGAGTAACGGGATTAGCGGAAGCGACAGGAGTAACTGGAACAGCAGCATCAACCGTCGAAACATTATCTGTTGTCTGAAGAGCTTCCTCAGATGAGCAGCCTCTAAAAAGAAAGACGAACCCGACGATGACTGCCAAAGATAAACCTATTGATAGCGAAAGAAGTGCTGTCCGATGTTTTCTGAGGTCACGCTGTATTTCTTCCACTGTCTGATAGCGTTCATTTGGATTAGTGGCCATGCAGCGGTTTGCCACCCTGCGATATCTGTGGTTCTGCGAGAGCATTGCCAGAATCTTGCCGATGGCATAGATATCGGTGCGGACGTCATACCCCACCCCTGCCCCTCCCCTATGATGGGAGGGGAGTTGAGGGGAGGCCTTTTGATGGGAGGGGAGTTGAGGAGATACCTTTTCATGGGAGGGGAGTTGAGGAGAGGCCCTATGATGGGAGGGGAGTTGAGGAGAGACCTTTTCATGGGAGGGGAGTTGCTCGGGAGCGGCGAAGGCAGGTGTGCGTCCGGGAGTGTCGACGAAGGTGTCGGTGAGGCAGCATCCGAGGTCGATGAGCTTCAAGTCGTCGCCTATACAGGTGAGCAGGATGTTGTCGGGTTTCAGGTCGAGGTGGAGCACCTGATGGCTGTGCAAGTAGCTCATGACATCAAGCAACTGATGGATGAACTTATCTGTATGCTTGCAGTTATGGAAGTATTCGGGCTGTCGTTCCAAACGCTGGGTTAACGTCTCGCCATCGACATACTCCATCAGGATGCCGTCATCCTCAAGATTGATATAACGCACCAGATTGGGATGCTCTAAGCGGTAGCCTGTCTCGAACTCCTTGCGCAAAGCCTCCCTGTAGCGTATATCACCAGAGAATTGAGGCTTCAGACGTTTCAGGAAATGCAGCTTGCCATAGAGCTTCACACGATAGCCGTCGCAGGTGGCTCCCTGCGATGTCACCAGCTCCATACCGTCAAGGCAGACCTGGCCATGAGTGAACTGCGACGATTCGTCCATAGGGGTGTGCTAAAGTATACTGACAGACTGAAGTCCAGAGACGCGACCTGCGGTAAATGGGCCGAGAGACACACCATCGCGCCACACATTTACAACCAGCAGGGGATGATGGAGCACGAAGCTTACTATCTCTACCTCGTCACCAACAGCCAGCTTACTGTTCTGACTTGCAGTGACATGGTAGCGGTTATCACCACTATACTGAAGCACAACCTTTCTGTCGGGAAGATAGGTCATCTCGACCTTTGCACCAAGGGTGAGATCGGCTGAGCGTACCTCATCGCCGGTGGTTTCGAAGCCAGAATTACCCATCTCATCAATCGCTACCAACTCATCCCAATGCGAATAGCCCAGATAGCGGGCTATCACATCGAGGGTGGTGGCATGTGGCTGGCGTTCGTCGGCAGCAAAGCCCAGCAGCCGCTTCAGCGTGGTGGCACCAATATGAACCCCTGTCTTGCTCTCGATGTCTAACGACAACTGTTCGCAGTCGGCTGGCAGGTGAAATTCAATTCCCGACCGGCTCTTTAGCATTTGAACGACGTGGAAGGGCAGCTTCATTCCTTGGTTTTTACCTTCGTGGCGCGGATGAAGTAGAGGATGAGCAACACGTAGGCGATGAGGGCTACCACCTCCGACAACGGATTCATCATCCACGACTCGCTGACGAAATTCAGGTTGCCGAAGCGCATCAAGGCACTTATCACTCCCATCAGGGCACCACCGGCGATGAAGCCGGAGGCGATGAGTGTGCCGCGTTCGCCACGAGCCTCGTTCACGGCCTTGTCCTTTGAGCGTGAAGTGACATACCAGCTGATGGCACCACCAACGACCAGCGGGGTGTTCAGTTCCAATGGGATGAACATGCCCAAAGCGACGGCCAAGGCGGGCATCTTGCAGAAATTGATGATGAGTGCCAGAACGGCACCGATGGCATAGAGCAGCCAAGGAGCACCCTGTCCGCTCATCACGGGGTCGATGACGGCAGCCATCGCATTGGCCTGCGGAGCCGACAGCTGTCCGCTGGTGAAGCCGTAGGTCTCGTTCAGCAACATGATGACGCCGCCGACGGTTAGAGCTGAGACGAGCGTGCCGAGGAACTTCCACGACTCCTGCTTCTTAGGCGTCGTTCCCAGCCAATAGCCAATCTTCAGGTCGGTGATGAATGCGCCGGCCATCGACAAGGCTGTGCACACCACGCCGCCCATGATCAGCGCAGCCACCATGCCGCTGGTGCCGCTGAGGCCTACCGCCGAGAGCACGACAGAGGCGAGGATGAGCGTCATGAGCGTCATACCCGAGACGGGGTTGGAGCCCACGATGGCGATGGCGTTGGCTGCGACAGTGGTGAAGAGGAAAGCGATGAACGTCACCAAGAGGATGGCCACCACAGCAAACATCAGGTTGTGCATCACGCCCAGCCAGAAGAAAATGAACGACACCAACAGGGCCACGATGGCGGCGATGGCAATGAACTTAAAGGAAAGATCTTTCTGCGTGCGCTGAGTCACCGCCTCAGCCGAAGCGCTGCCCTTTAGCTCCTTTCCTGCCAACGAGACGGCGCTCTTGATGATGCCCCACGACTTCACGATGCCGATGATGCCAGCCATAGCGATGCCGCCGATGCCGATGCTGCGGGCGTAGGTCTTGAAAATCATCTCAGGCGACATCTCGCCAACCGTCTGCGTCACGCTCACGCCGCCGATGTTCAGTACCGTGTCGTGGAACAGCAAGCTCATACCTGGCACAATCAACCACCACACGGCCAATGAGCCTAGGCAGATGAACAGCGCATATTTCAGGCCGATGATATAGCCCAATCCGAGCACGGCAGCGCCGGTATTCACCTTGAACAGCAGCTTCGTCTTCTCCACGATAGTATCGTAGCCGTTGATGATGTTCGTCGTCACCACCTCGTTCCACCAGCCGAAGGTGGCCACGATAAAATCGTACAAGCCACCAATCAATCCTGCCAAGATGAGCGGCTTTGCCTGGTCGCCGCCCTTTGCGCCTGAGACCAGCACCTGTGTCGTTGCCGTGGCTTCGGGGAAGGGATACTTGCCGTGCATGTCCTTCACGAAATACTTGCGGAAGGGGATGAGGAACAGGATGCCGAGGATGCCACCCAAGGCCGAGGCCATGAAAACTTGCAGGAACGAGGCAGACATCTCCTCACCATACTTTGCCTGCAAGATATAGATGGCGGGCAGCGTAAAGATGGCACCAGCCACGACGGCACCCGAGCAGGCGCCGATACTCTGTATGAT
The DNA here is from genome assembly GCA_024681875.1 of Prevotella sp. The sequence goes on along the minus strand of JAILAA010000127.1, from coordinate 17,084 downwards.
GACGTTCTCGCCCAAGGCTTTCGAGCGCTTGGCGGCGGTGCTCACACCCACGGCGATGATGGCGATGGGAATAGCAGCCTCAAACACCTGGCCCACCTTCAGACCTAAATAGGCAGCGGCAGCCGAGAAAAGCATGGCCATCAGCACGCCCCATGTCACCGACCACGAGTTCACTTCTGGATACTGGCCGCGCGGCGACATCAGCGGCTCGTATTCTTCATTCTGTTTCAGCTCACGGAACGCATTCTCCGGCAGCTGCGTCTTGATTTCTTCCATATCGAAAGCACCTGTTATTTCTGTGAACGTTGGCTCTCCGTCTGTTCACGCTTCCATTTGTAGTAACGGTCCACAAAGTCAATCTGCTCGCGGTTGGGCACCATGATGAGCGAGGCGCCGTTGCTGAACTGCATCGTGGTGGGCTTGGCCTCGTCGAAGGTAGGCCAGTAAGGCAGTCCCTTGGCGTTGGGATTGCCCGTCTTGGCGAAGTTCACCCAGTACTCCTGCAGGATTTCTGCTACAGCGGCCTCGTGCGGGAACTTGTCGGGCTGTGAGAGAAACTCGTTGTTCAGATACATGATGTCATCGGCATGAGCCACACCCTTGCGACGCGGGTCTTGCGAGAAACTGCGCGTGGAGGGCTGAGCCAGATAGGCAGCATAGGCGGCACTCTTGCCTGTCTTGCTCTGCAGGTTCACCCAAGCGAATGACGGCCAGGCAAAGCCCATATCGCGGAAGGCATCAGCATTGCCGTGCCAGGCCTCGTCGTTGGTGTTGCCGGGATAGACTTTCAGGGCATCGTCGGCATATTTGCCGAAGATCTGACGCACCTGTTTCTGATAGTCCTCTGCCTTGATGTTACCTGGAGTAAAGAGGGCTCCCTCGTCGCTGTTGGTCATCACGATGACGGGCACATCGTTATATTCGCCACGCTCATAGAGACGATACTGGTCGTCGCAGATGACATAGCCGTCAACGCAAGGCCAGAAACCAGCGAAGCCCACATTGCCGTCGCAGAGCTCCATCGCATCCATCTTGCGCATCTGCTTGATGTTCTTCTTCTTCAAGTGCTTCTGGAAGGCGACACCCTGCTGTTCGGCGCCCTTCTGCGAGGCATCCAGCCCCAAACTGCGCGGTTGGTCGCTCCAAGGGGCAAACGAGCCGCCGCTATGGCTGATGACACCGCGGAAAAGGCCCTTGGCCAAGGGCGAGGCGCAAAGCATACTACAGCTGATGGCGCCAGCCGACTCGCCGAAGATAGTCACCTTCGACGGGTCACCGCCGAAGTTCGCGATATTGCGCTGCACCCATTGCAGAGCATAGAGCTGATCCAGCAGGCCATAGTTGCCAGAGTGGCCGTCGGGCGACTCCTTGGTCAGCTCTGGATGAGCCATGAAACCCAAGGCGCCAGTACGGTATTCGATGCTGACGATGACCACGCCGCGACGGGCAAGACTCGTCCACAGGTCGCCGCCATACCATTCCGTCTGGAATCCGCCACCATGAATCCACACCATCACAGGCAGACGGTCGCTAACCGACTTGGCAGGCGTGGCGATGCCGAGATACAGACAGTCCTCGCTCATCATGTCTGCCGTACGCCCCTGACGAGTGGGCTGCGGCGGCAGAGGGCCAAACTTATCGCATACTCTCACGCCCTCCCACGCCTTGGCAGGCTGCGGAGCCTTCCAGCGCAAATCACCCACAGGCGGTGCCGCATAGGGTATGGCCCGATAGACAGCCAAGTCGCTGCCGTCCATGATTCCTTCCACTTCGCCCGTTTCCACGTGCGTTCTCATCAGCGGCTGCTGAGCCGCCACCGTCATACTCACCAGTAGCGCAAAGGCTACCACCAACCATTGTCTCTGTTTCATAGGTTGCAAAGATTTGATTTTTGTTTGGGCGCAAAGTTACAATATTCTTCTATTCTTCAGGGTTGGGCAACTATTAAATAATCTTAATTGTTAGTAGGAGGCTTTGTCTGAATGGGTTGTTTTTTGTTATTTTGCATTTCATAAAATATGAAACGCAAAATATGAAATTAGAAAACCCGTTTCCAGAGTACGGCTATTTTGGCGCAGAATACTTCTGCGACAGAGAAAAAGAAACAAATGAACTGGTAGAAGCCTTGCGCAACGGCAGCAACGTGACGCTGATGGCTCCACGACGCATAGGTAAGACAGGCTTGATACACCACGTCTTTGAGCGTATGAAGAAAGACAACGGTGTGCAATGCTTCTATATAGACATCTTTTCAACAAAGACGTTCAGTCAGATGGTGCAGTTTATGGCCAATGCCATCGTAGGTCACTTGGACACACCATCGCAGTCGATAAAGCGCAAGCTGAACAACCTTGTCGCGTCTTTGCGCCCGACGGTAAGCTCAGACCCCATCACGGGTATGCCGACGTTCAGCTTTAACATTGTACCAGAGAATGCGCGCACCACGCTTGAACAGGTTTTCCAATACATAAAGGAATCAGAGCGCCAATGTTTCATCGCCATTGACGAGTTCCAACAGGTGAGCCGCTATGCAGAAATTGGCGCAGACGCTTTCATACGATCCATTATCCAATTCATCCCCAACGTACATATCATCTTCTCTGGCAGTCAACAGCATTTGCTGGCCGATATGTTCATGTCGCCCGGACATCCCTTCTTCAACAGTTCTCAGATTATGACCATAGGTGTGATTGACGAGGATAAGTACAGAGACTTCGCCAATTCATTCTTTGCACGCCAGAAACGGGAAATCTCAACTGAGACCTTTTCCACATTATATCATTTAGTGGACGGGCAGACATGGTATGTACAGAAAATCCTTAACCGTCTATATCGCACTCCCAAGGGTGCATTAGACCAGTCGGACGTTCTTGGAGCTGTTGGAAAAATCATCGGCGAACAAGAAATCAATTATCAGAGCAACTACAACCTGCTAACCGAAAATCAAGCTCTCTTGCTCACAGCCATCGCCCGCGAAGGCATTGTCAAGGCTCCCACTGCCCTTGACTTTGTTATGCGTTACCGTCTGCCTGCGCCCAGCAGTATCAAACAGGCTATCAAGTCGCTTTTGGAGAAGGAGTTCCTCTACCAAGACCCGAAGCTCGGCTATATGGTATACGACCGCTTCTTCGGTATGTGGCTGAAGCGGTTGATGGAATGAGTTTGGCCTCTTCCACTCCTGCAAAGATACGAAAAAGTTTGGCTATGTCGGTTTACCAAACGTACTCCTCGCTGTTAATCTGGCCGTCATGCGGTCAGCCTCAGCAGCGTGTATGAGGGGGAGGGGTGGTATGGATTTGCGGGGATTGGTATTAGAGAGCAGCCACCTTTCCGATGGTCTTGCGCAGCGAGAGGGCTGGTCAGCCCATACGGGCGATGAGAGTGCTGAAGGTGATGCGGTCACGGGCGGGCACTTCGAGCTGATAGGTGTCGGTATCTGGCGCGGCCTCTTCGGTCAGGTCAGCGGCATCGTAGTAGTAGCCTGTCTCGGGCAGCATGGCCTCGGTGAGGTCGGCGGGCTGCTCGTAGAGGGTGCAGAGGTAGCGTGTGCCGGTGGCATCGGCAGCTGTCAGTATCTGCGGCACGTCGTAGTATTCAAGCGTTGCGGTCAGCGTGAGTCGTCTCATATCTTCAGCATTGTTAGGTTTGACATTTGGAACTTTCGGGTGCGCCACCATGTGTAGTGCGAACGGTGTGCGCCCGTCTGCCTGACCACACCGTCCGTCGGATTCAGCACGAGGGCGATGATGCCCTGGAACTGGCGGAACATAGGGAGCTTCAGGCTTTGGCGTGCCTTGGCCTCGTTGTCGATGAGCGACAGGCCGACTGCCAGTGTCAGCTGCTCACCCCAGTGACGCTGCGGACATGCCTCAGCATATGACTGGAAATCGGCCTCGCTGTAGGTGTCGGCTTGCTTGTATGGTGTCAGCATAATTATGATGTTGAAACGCAATTCGGGTGACAAAACTGCGATTAAGCGAGGGCAATGATGCTGGCATCGACTCTTGCGTCTCTTCGGTAGCAAGCAATTAGAGGCCGAGCAGCCAAGCATGAGCAGTTTCGCAGCCTTTCGGCTGCAAAGTTAGTGAAAATTCTGCAAACAATTTCCTTTCCCCCCTTGAAAAAATGACAAATCGTCACGAAAAAAGGGACAGGAAGCCACGCCGACTCGACTTTCAAGTGTGCCAAGCAAGCCCCGGCGGTTCTGTCAAGGCCACCCCCTCCTTTGTAGAACCAATTACTCCCCACCCCTTAAGGGGCGGGGTGGCCGAAGGCCGGGGCGGGGTGATGCCGCCTAAGATGCCGCCTAAAATACCGCCATTGGACTTGCCACGAGTAGAGTTACAGACCCCACCCCCTGCCCCCTCCCCTTGAAGGGAGGGGAATCGGCCACCCAGCCCCACAGACGGCACAACTATTCCCACCCCTTTAAGGGGCGGGGTGGCCTAAGGCCGGGGCGGGGTGAAGTATGTGGAAAAACTTTTACAAAAAGGGGAATCAACTACCCTCATATTTTGAAAATTCTGCGTTACAGAAATTTTGTTGCGAAAAAACGGCGTTTTTTTGTAGTTTGCTTATCTTGCAGAGAATCAAATGGATAGCAATTTTTCTAACTTGTTTTTAACTATGGCGAGGCTCCGCGCAAAAAAATCTAACGGTAGATTTTTTCACGCGGAGCCTACTTTTTGAGCATCAATGAGTTCTTTACGGACGTAAATAAGTGCTTTAGAGCGCCAAATAACTGCACAAACTGTATGAAGGTGTGCAAGATTTTGCCCTCTCAACCGTTCCTTCTCGTGCCTGAATCCTTAAAAAGCATCCCCTTTTCCTTCTGGTTTGCAATTTTCTTTTGTAAAAAAATCGGAGACATTTTTTTGACAAAAAGCAAGGGACTCTATGCGGCTGATGCCCTCCTTCTGCAGAATAAGACTATCTGACCCTCTTCTGTCCTTCCTCGATGACGATGCCACGGGTCTCCTCCGTAGCGAGTGTGCCGTCAAGACGGTAGATGCGAGCCGACTGTGTCTGGGCAGGAGCCGTCACGGGACGTACACCAACAGACTGTCCCGTCAGACGGGCAAACTCCTCCTGCGCCTTCTTCATCTGCTCACAGAAACGGGCGCTGTTATGTATCTTGGCATAGGCAGCGCAGGCAGCCAGGCGGGCGGCATCGACATCGCTCTGCCAGTGGGCTCCCACGATGACGCGACTCTCGACGTACATGTGGCCGCGAGCCATCAGAGTGTCGGCATTGGCGGGAGTGATTTCAGAGAGCAACAAGCCATCAGCCCAGCCCATAAGCGTGTGGCCGGATGGATAGGAGCCTTTGTGCGACAATTCTTCCTCGGCGTCGGGTGTCAGCGACTGTTCCTGCATACGCATAAACGGACGCTTGCGCATATAGAACTTCTTCGGCTCGTAGCAGATGCTGTCGCACGAGGAGGTGGCGTCGAGCAGCAGCTTGTAGATTTCGGGGGTTCCTTCTTTGGAGAGCTGCAGGCCGAAGGGCACGCTGAACTCTTCGCAGATGCAGTCCACGCCATAGACGGCGTCACGCTTGGCGATGTCGGCACGCTCTGCATCCTGACGCATGGTCTTGCCCCACATGTAGCGCAGAATGTCGCGGCTGAACTTGTTGCCGATGGTGTCGGGAGGAGCAGGCAGGAACTTGCGCATGTCGGGCATCTCGCTGCGCAGGTAGTAGTAGTCGCAGCCCTCGCGCTCGATATTGTCGGAGGCGCTGGGGGCGATGCTCACGCCGGTCTTTTCGGCATACTCCGCCTTGGCCAGTTTCATCTGCTCGCGGAAGTCGGCACTGGTCTGCAGACGCATGTAGCCGATGGAGGCACCCAGACGGGATGCATCGACGTCGCTCTGCCAGTGGGCTCCCACGATGAGGCGGCTATCGCCGTACATATAGCCGCGAGCCAGGAGGGTGTCGGCACGATTGGGAGCTATCTCCGAAAGTAACAGGGCGGTGGACCAGCCACGGTCCGCATGATCAGAGGGATAGCTGCCCTCGAGCGCCATTTCTTCTTCGTTCTCCTCGGCCTGCCAAGTCAGGAGATGCTCGTGGAAGCGCACGAAGGGACGGCGGCGGTTATAGAAAGCCTTCGGTGCCAAACGCATCTGTTTGGTCGTCACCAGGCTGGTCTCCAAGAGTTTCCATATCTGGGGCGTCTCAGTCTTCGAGATGTCAAGGCCGAAGGGCACGTTGAACTCTGCGAACAGATATTCAAGCTCTTCCTTGGCATCCCTGCGGGCTATTGCCACTCGCTCAGCGTCGTGGCGCTGTTCCTTGCCCCACATATACTGCATGACGTCGTAATAGAACTCAGCTCCCAACGTGTCGGGCGGAGCAGGCAGACAGTTGATGAGGTTGGGTAATTCATCGGTTGTGAAATAAGGAGTCACCTCCTCCTGTGCCTTTACATTCATTGCAGCCATCATGGCGGCTGCGGCCAACAAAAGAAATTTTTTCATAACATAAAAAATATAATTGCTTTACTACATTTTATTCAGCACCTGACAGATTCGTGCAAGGCCCTCAAGGAGGCGGCTACGAGGACAGGCAATATTGATACGGATGTAGCCGCGACCGGTCTCAGGACCATACATCGTGCCGGGATTCACCCAGACGCGGCCCTCGGTGAGGAGGCGGTTGCAAAGCTCATCGACAGGGATGCCGAAGGCAGAGACATCTACCCAGACGAGGTAGGTGCCTTCCAAGGGGGTGACGATGCATTGCGGCAATTTCTCCGCGACGAAATCGCGGAGCACAGTGAAATTATCCCAGAGATAGAGATTGAGGGCGTCAAGCCAGTCTTCACTCTCATTGTAGGCGGCAATGAGGGCCACAGGGCCGAAGGGGTTGAGGTCGCACACCTCGTTGATGTTGATGGCACGGTCGAGGCGACGGCGCCACTCGGGTCGGGCGCAGATGATGTTGGCCGTCTGCAAGCCTGCGATATTGAACGACTTCGACGGCGAATTCAATATGACGCTGTTCATGCGGCACGCCTCGCTAACGGCAGCAAAGGGCTGGAACGTATGGCCGGGCATGATGAGCTCGCAATGAATCTCGTCGCTGACCACCTTCACGCCGTGCTTCATGCAGATGTCGTTCATGCGCTCCAGCTCGTCCTTTGTCCAGACGCGACCCGTAGGGTTGTGAGGGTTGCAGAGCAGGAACACAGTGGTCTTCTCGTCGGCGCATTTGGATTCGAAGTCGGCGAAGTCAACAGCCCACTCCCAAGCCCCTCCCCAAGGGAGGGGAGATTGATTACCTTGCTGCTTATTTTCTGCGGTAGAAGTATTTAAACTCCCCTCCCTTTGGGAGGGATTCTTTGCTGAGCAAAGCGGCAGAGCCGAGCGGGGGGTGGGCTTTAGTGCACATTCCAACACCTCGCAGCCGTTGTTGCGGATGGAGGAGAAGAAGCAGTTGTAGTCGGGCGAAAGGATGAGCACTTTTTCGCCCGGCATCGTCAGCGCCTTGATGGTGACACTCATGGCAGGCACGACGCCCGTGGTGTAGAGTATTTCTTCACGGTGGATGGTCCATGCATGGCGACGCTGGAACCAGCTGATGACGGCATCGTAGTATGCATCAGGCACAATGCTGTATCCGTACACGCCATGCTCGGCGCGCTTCCTCACAGCCTTCTGAATGGCTGGCGCGACCTTGAAGTCCATATCGGCCACCCATAGCGGAATGACATCTTCTAATATCGTCTCATCATACTTCACGCAGTTGGTGCCGCGTCTCTCAATGATCTCGTCAAAGGACCAGTCTTTTCTTTCCATATATGAGTATCTAAAAAACTCCCCTCCCTAAGGGGAGGGGTTGGGGGTAGGCTTTCATCTTGTTTCTATCTTGCAGTCAGCAGGTTGCTTAATATTCTCGTCGATGGTGATGCTGCCAATGCTGTCGGCGATGATGTAGCCGCTGGTGGGGTTCTTGATGTTCTCGATATGTCCGCGGATGTCGGCCTCCACCTCGCTGTATTCGAAGACGCGGTCGCAGGCCTTGTCGAAGGTGCAGTTCTCCAACTCCAGATGGTGGGCGTAGCAGAGCAACTGCTCGCCAACGAGATGGCAGTTGATGAGGTGCACGTGCTTGGAGTGCCACGCCAGATACTCGCCGTCGAGGATGCTGTTGACGATGGTAACGTTCTCGCACTCCCAGAACGAGTCCTTCGTCACAATGTGGGCATTCTGAATCTCCACATTCTTGCAGTACTGGAAGACATACTTCGAATCGGTTTTCAGGCCGTTGATCCTGACATTCTCGCAGAACATGAAGGGATAGGTGCCGTCGTGCAGCTCCAGGTTCCAGGCCCTGATGTTGCGGCAGCGCCAGAAGGTTTCGTCGGCATCGTTGATGACCACGTTCTCCAAGTCCATGTCATGCATCTCGCGGAACATCTTAGGACCGTCGATGCGCGTGTTCGTCATTCGGAGGTTGTCGCTATACCACAATGCCGAACGCGCTCCGACGTCGAACTGGCAGCGGTTTATTTTCAGGCCATGCACGTGCCAGAAGGGATACTTTCCCCAGAAACGGCAATCCTCAGCCTCAATGTCAGAGCACTCCTTCACGGCGCTCTCTCCATCGCCTATCGTCACATGTTCTAATCTTAGTTTGTGGCGCTCGAAGAGTGGTCGTTCACCCTCAAAGTGCTGGTTCGTGATAATATCCATATTGTTGTTGTTCGTTTTGTCTGTGCAAAGATAGCATAAAATAATCTAACCCCCAAGCCTTTTCGCTATTTTCTTTGTTTGAAAGAAACAATGCGAATTTCTTGTTTGAAAGCTGAAAAAGCATTATCTTTGTAGCCACAATCTATGAGCCCACTTTAAAAGTCAATACCATGAAGAAATCATACAACAAACAACGCGCAGCCACTCCCCGCCCCTCAAGGGGAGGGGCAGGGGTGGGGTCTGTAATATCCTGTCAGCGAAGAAATACTGACCCCACCCCTAACCCCTCCCCTACAAAGAAGGGGAGGGGCTGCGCATAAGTTCACGGCAGAAACCACTTTTTCAAGTAGACTCACCTATTATATTATACAAAACCACACCAACATGAAAAGACTATTGACCCTGACTTTATTTGCCTTTCTCCTTGGAAAGGCCCATGCTCAAGTGTCTTTCGGCCATGCAGAGCTGCTGAACGACGACTGGCGTTTCCTGCTTGTAGACAGCGCCTGGAACGTGTCGGAATCGCCCGACATGAAGAATCCCGACTTCGACGACTCCCGATGGCGGCGCGTCTCTCTGCCGCATGATTGGAGCATAGAACAACCCATGTCGCCCGACAAAGGAAGCTGTCAAGGCTACCTGCCAGGAGGCGTGGCGTGGTATAGAAAGGCCCTACCCCTCCCTGCAGGGAGGGGAGAAGATACTCCCACGACAGATAACGCGGGCTTGCGAGGTAATTACTCCCCTCCCTACAAGGGAGGGGCTGGGGGAGAGTCTCTTTTTATCTACTTCGAGGGCGTCTACAACCACTCAGAGGTCTATCTCAACGGACATCTTTTAGGCAAGCGCCCCAGCGGCTTCGCATCGTTCCTCTATGATTTGACACCCTATCTGCGCAGCGACGGGCAGAACGTGCTGGTCGTGCGTGTCGACCACTCCGCCGAGGCCGACAGCCGATGGTATACTGGCTCGGGCATCTACCGCAACGTGTGGCTCGTCAGCGCTCCCGATGTGCACCTGGCCTTGTGGGGGACGGCCTATCGACTGAAAAAGATTTCGGACACGAAAGCAGAGATAGAGGTGGATGTGGAGACGACAGATGAGAGAAGACTCTCCCCCAACAGACTCTCCCCCAACAGACCCCCCCCCAACCCCTCCCTTGTAGGGAGGGGAGGAGATAGTTTTTCCGCGACTGTGGAGCTGATGGATGGCGACGGAAACGTGGTGGCGAAGGCCACTACTGCTATTGGTTCGCAGGAGAAGAAGACTGTGAAGCTCATTGTGAAGAATCCCCAGCGCTGGTCGCTCGACAATCCCTATCTCTACACCCTTACCACAAAGCTCAGCAACGGCGACCAGTCAGTTGTGAAAGCAGGGCTGCGCACTTTGGAGTTCTCGCCTACGAAAGGCTTTGCCCTCAACGGGAAATGGATGAAGGTGAAGGGCGTTTGCGTGCATGACGACGCGGGCGTGCTGGGCACCGCCGTGCCTGCCGAGGTGTGGCGCCGCCGCGTGCGCGAACTCAAGGCCATCGGCGTCAATGCCTTGCGCATGAGCCACAATCCCCATGCTCCAGCTCTCTACGACATCTGCGACGAGGAAGGAATGCTGGTGATGGACGAGGCCTCAGACGAATGGGAGTTTCCGAAGCGTAAGTGGATGAAGGGCTGGAATCAAGGACGTCCAGGCTTCGAGGGCACCTATACCTATTTCGAGGAATGGATTGACCGTGACGTGGCCGACATGGTGCGCCGCGACCGCTGCCATCCCTGCGTCTTCCTCTGGAGCATCGGCAATGAGGTGGACTATCCCAACGACCCCTACACGCATCCCGTGCTCGATGGTGACGGTTCAGGCTTTACGCAGCCGATGTACGGCGGCTACAAGCCTGGTCAGCCTGACGCCATGCGTATCGGCATCATCGCCCAGCGACTGGCCAAGATTGTGAAGGACATCGATGCCTCGCGCCCCACGACAGGTGCTTTGGCCGGCGTGGTGATGTCGAATCAGACGGCCTATCCCGAAGCAGTCGACGTGGTGGGCTACAACTATACCGAGAGTCGCTACGACGAAGACCACAAGACCTATCCGCAGCGCGTCCTCTACGGCTCGGAGAACCGTCACGACCTACCTGCCTGGAAGGCCGTCACCGACCGCGACTTCATCTTCGGACAGTTCCTATGGACGGGCATCGATTACTTGGGAGAGAGCGGAACTTGGCCTGCCCGCGGCAGCACCGCAGGACTGCTCGACCTGGCAGGACAGCGCAAGCCACTCGGCTGGTATCGTGCCTCGCTGTGGAGCGAGCAGCCCGTATGCTATCTCGGTAGCTATAGGATAGGCCCTGCCTCTAATGCCACCCGTGGAGGACGAAGAGGAGGCCGTTCCCAGCCCCCTCATCCCTATGCCTCCGACACGTGGAACTATAACGAGGGTGACCGTGTTCGCGTGGTCTGCTACACCAACGCTGGCAGCGCACTCCTTTTCCTCAACGGCCAGCCACTCGACGTGACGATGCAGCGCCACGAGGACACTGGCATCCTCTACTGCGATGTGGACTATCAGCCCGGTACATTACGTTGTGAAGCCGACAATGGCGCTGCATACGAGTTGAAGACTGCCGGCAGGCCCGCCGCATTGCGCTTGACCACCGACGGACGGATGCACGTCTTCGTCGAAGTCGTCGACGAACAGGGCAATCTTGTAAAGGACGCCGACAACATGGTGACGCTCTTTGTGCAGGGAGGTCGACTGCTGGGAATGGAGAATGGAAATGCAAACGGGAGCACTGCTCCACGCCGCGCTCCCGCTTACTGGCCCAATCAGCAGCTGCGTGTCAACGGCGGCCGCCTTGTTGCCTACGTCCAGCCCATAGAGGGGCAGCCCGTCACTGTCCGTGCCACATCACCCTACCTGCAGGACGCTCAAGTCAATTTCTGATTTATTTGAACTCCAGACTTTCAAGGGTGCAGAGCGACTTCTCTTCACCCTCCTGCTTGGCAAAGAACTTAAAGAAGATGGCGTGCCTGCCGCTCAGCTCTGAGGCATTGTCGATGGGTGTGGTCAGCTCGGTGGACTCCTGAGGCATGTCGGCCTTCAGCTCGATGGCGCCAATCTTCTTGCCACCCTGCGAAGCCCAGGGGCGGTCGGCCCACACCTCGATGGTGCCGTCGGCGCCCTCGGGAATGAGCGTGACACAGAACTCTAAATCGCCGGTCAGCTTGTCGCCATCGAAGAGGAAATACTTGTAGCCCACGATGGAACCGTTGGTGTTGTTCACTACAGGATTGGTGTTGTTGCGCAGGTCGTAAGGCGCTTCGAAGCGGTCATCGGTGCCGTAGGTAGCAGCAACATACGAGCCGTAGAATGTGTTGTTGGGCCATTCGTGAACAGCCGGCTTCGGACCCGTCGTCCAGCAGGCAATACCGGCCGAGTGGCGCTCAAAGGGGTTGAGGCCCTGCAGTGAGAAACCACACGAGTTGTACTCGCCTTCGCTGATCTCCACCTTGCCGCCTTCGCCCTCTTCCACTTTCACCTCGATGGGAGCCACCATCGCCTGACGGGCATACTCGTTGGTGCCGGTCTGACGGTGATAGAACACATACCACTGTCCGTTGATTTCGCAGATGGAGCCGTGCGTGTTGCCGTCGGGCACAGCTGAAGCAATTGTGTCGCCCTGTTCATTGATTTCGCGTCCGCGTCCGTCGATGATGGTGCCGCCGTAGGTCCAAGGACCGAGCGGATGGTTGCTGTAGGCGTAGGCCAGCGTATAGTTCGATGAGGGCAGGCCGAACTCGCCCTCCTCGGTGAAGCGGCTGTAGATGAAGACGTACTTGTCCTTGATTTTGCGGATGCTGCTGGCCTCGAAGAACTTGAAGCGGCCTTCCTGATTGCGGCCCGAAATCATGTCCTCCACCACCTCGGTTCCAGGCTTGACGGTAGCCATCGTCTGAGGGTCGAGCTCGGCAGCCATCGAGCGCTCGAAGCCCCAGTATCCGTAGACGCGACCGTCGTCGTCGACAAACACAGCGGGGTCGAACTGCAGCACACCGTCTGCCTGATCAGGATTCTCCTTGCTCCAGTTGCACACCACGAAAGGCCCGTCGGGACGGTCGCTCTTCGCTATCAGTCCATTGCGTCCCCAACTCTGGTCGTTGGGGAAGAGATAATATGTCTTCTTGCCGTTGGCATCGGTCACCAGCGTCACGTCGGGAGCATAAAGCACGTCGGCCTTGTCGAAGGGCTTGCCGTCGCGGTTCTTGTCCACCACGAGGATGGTGCCGTCGTAGCGCCAGTTGTTCAGGCTGTCGACCGAGGCCGACCACACCACTTGATCGCGACCGCAGTATTCGGTGATGAGGTCGTCGTGCGAGCCATAGACATAGACACGGTACTTGCCGGGCTGGTCGGGATCTTCAAACACGTAGGGCTCGCCGTCGGGAATATGCTCCCACAGCGGCATGTAAGGGTTGCCTGGCGTTGTTAGTTCACTCTGGTTCATTTCACTTGTCTTTGTGGCGCATGACGTGGCCATTGCTGTGCAGCAGACAGCTGCAACCATTATTTTCACAATCTTATTCATCTTGTTTTCGGTTTTGGGCGTAAAATTACGACAATTTCCTCATTTCTCCAAATATTTCCCCTCCTTTTTCTTGTTCGTTCCAAAACAATTCACTATCTTTGCCGTGTTGAAATTGACAAAACGAACCAAATAACAACAAACAACAATAACAACTATGACATAGCGACAGAACAAAACGGGGACTTAATGCTGCGCTAAGCGCGGCTCGCCCAAGGGGACTTAACAAACAATTCTAATTTATTAACCCGAATAGGAATTGTGCGTCGCCCCCGTCCGTCACACTTTTTAGAAACTTGAGCTTTCTGCTCTTGTCTCTCCTATTTCGAAACCGCCAAAATTCGCAACTGGGAGCAAGCAGTTCAGAAGGTTCACGTCCGCTGGGCGTGAACTGTTCTTGCTTGTTTAGTTGCAAGGTTACATGGCGGTACCAGAAATAGGAATAAGCAATCGGATGGTTGACGCCCTTTTCTTATTCCCTCAAAAACAAAAGAAATGATTTCAAAGAGATTTCTCGTTGTTGCAACATTCGTTGCAGCCATCGGCCTGTCACTGAATGTGTCAGCCGTCACACCTGTTGCGTCGGACAGTGAGGACGCCTGTGTCGTCCTCCGTACCGACGAGTGCCAAAGGAACGTCCGCTTCTACGAAAGACTGTTGGAGAGCTGGTGCCAGTCTTTCTACAATGGCTGCTTCGACCTGACCTACAAGAAGAACAGCCTTGCCATGGTGGAAATTACAGGAAAGAATGACGATGAGACTGTCATCCGAATCAAGGGCAAACATTCCTACAGTGGCTGGACAAACCATAATGATGTTCCTTTCAAGGCTGTCATCTACTGCAAGGGGCGGAACACTTACGAGATTTGGTTTGAGAAAGAGGTAGAGCACCTCATGCGTGACAACACCTACGAATCGGCTACGCGTACCATTACCTATTCAGAATAAGTATTACGCCATGGAAAGACATAACTACGAAGCGAAGTACGCGCAGCGCGCAAAAGTCATTGCATGGGCTTACGTCATAGCAGGAGCAGGCATTGTCGTGCTGCCTTTCCTGTCATCACACAGGGCAAATTTCTCAGGCTACAACATTCCCTACACTTACGCTTTTGCTGCCGTTGCAGCAATAGGACTGGGCTTGTTTGCCTGGCGATATTTCAAGAACGATTCTACATACAGTGACAGCGACATGCAACCATTCAACTTTACGTTCCCTGCGGCCATTGCCGTCATCGCCCTTGTCATATTCCTGACATCTGGCAAGTTCTTCGTCGACGCTTATGTGTCGAGTGGGAAGCAGGGCGCATTGTCCACGGCTATCAGTGGGCACCCCACAAAGCTGGCCTTCTGGTGGGGGCCGTTTGTCTACTGCGCCGGCCTTGCCGTCGCCGCCTATTTTTCATACGAAATGAATGAGATCATCAAAGAAATCAAGAAAGGAAAGTATTAGAACATGGCAAAGTCAAAATATTTTGAGGCCAAGGAAGCCGAAGAGGTCTATTTCGTATCTAACAACGAGCGCACACTGCCCTCAAAGGACAAAATCCTGGAAGAAATAGAGAAGTGCATCCCGTCGGAATACGACATCATAAGTCACCGAGCTATCTACAACAGGCTGCTAATGGAGAAGTACACCATACACTACAATGTCGACCAAGTGGATTCCAATAGGTACAGGATAACCGTCTACTACGACATGAGTTTAGGCATTCTTGCCATAGCGCTCTGGATTGTAGGTCTTGTGGTTGGTGGTTCCGTCGGCTACCACTTCTTCAAGGAAATCGGCGCTATAGTCGGCGCCATCGCCGGCGTTATTCTTGTTGAGGCTGCCATAGCCAAGTACAAAGAAGTTGAGCAAGTGTGTGACCGCATTGTCCGCGGCATCAAGGAATACGAGCGGGCGCACCTGATGAGCGTCAGCACGCGATAAGGTAGCAAGCATAAGACAGTAGTGTCCATAAATAAATAATGTGGGCAGCGATGACGGGTAGAAGCCGTTCATCGCTGCCCATGTTTTGACCGATAGCAGAGCCGCTCAGACGCCGAGAACGATGGCTGGGTCGATATTGAGCTTGCGGCTCAGCTCCCTGCCTATTTTCAGCGACGGCTCGCTCTTGCCGTTGAGAATCTCGCTGACACGGGCGTTGCTGAGACCGAGCATCTCAGCCAGTTTTGCCTGCGTGAGGCCCATCTCGTAGAGGCGCAGTTTGATGACGTCAATCAGCGACGGCTTGCCTATAGGATAATGGATGTCCTCGTACTCCTCTACCATGTCTGAAATCATGTCGAGTTCCAGATAGTTCTTGTCATCCGTAGGCGTATCGTCGTTCACCAACGGAAGCAGCTCGTCTATTCTCTTCAGCGCAGCTCTGTAAGCTGCCTCGTTCTTTATCTGTGCCATAAACTAAATATTCTTTATATCTTTAATATTATCGTATTCTCTGTGAGTACCCACAAATCTGATGTATACTCTCTGTGGCGTGAACAATACCAACACCACTAAGCGATAGTCGTTACCCTTGATGTTGAAAACATAATGCTGGTTACCCACGCTGTCTACGCTGTTGAAGGTTTTCTTGATGTCGGCGAAGCATTTCCATTCTGCTGCCTTGGTCTTTTCGTACCAGTCCTCAAGCGCTGCCTTTGATTGCGGGTTCTTGGTGTAGTATGCAACGATTGTACTCTTTGCTATGATTCTCATTAGTCTCTAATTATGGTGCAAAGATAGTCATCTTTTTTAGAATTACCAAATATTTTTCGAAAAATCTTAATCTGAATGGCTGTCATCCAGGACACCTTCAATTATGCCGAAAAGACCGAACACGAAATGGTCGCGATACACCTGTTCCATTCCTTTGGGCACTTGTAGTGTGCAGCGCCTTAAATCCATGTCCAAGAATGCGCTTTTGGACATGGAAATGCTATCGGGATTTTTGGAATGGCATTGCACAAGTCGGAGCTGATGACATTGTCCGAAGCCGCCAAAGGTAATCTCCTCAAGCGTGCTCGGCAACGACACGAACTCCAGCGATTTGCATAGTCTGATGGCACTGTCGCCCACCTCGCGTACCCCTTCAGGAATGACGATACGTGTGATGCCGTCGCAACTGTTGAACAGCTCACCCTCTATTTCGGTAAGGCCGTCGGGCAAGCGCAGGTTGCCCAGGCGGCGGCAGTCGCGGAATGCCCCATAGCCTAATTTCGTCACGGTGGGCGGAATGTCAATCTTTGTCAAATGCAGGCAGCCCAGGAAAGACCATGGGCCAATAATACAGACGACACTGTCCGGGATGTTCACCTCTTCAAGATTCTTGCACCAGCTGAACATGGAGTTGCCAATGACCCTGCATCCTGTAGGGATAGTGATGCTTTTTAGATTCCGACATTCTTCAAAGACCCCAAATTCATATTCTTCAATGGCAGGTGGCAAATGGATGTCGTCAATGGCAGTGCAGCCGTAGAATGAAGAAGCGCCGATTCTCTTTATATCAGGAGGAAAGTGTATGCCACTACCTGAAACGACGTCGTCCGACATTCTTATACTCACAAGTGACTGGCAATTATAGAAAGCCTCATCACCTATTTCTGCCAAGAGTGGTGAGATGATGACCTCCTTCAGGTTCTTGCATTTTTTTAAAGCGCAGGGGCCGATTTTCCTCACGCTGTCTGGCAGGCGGATTTCCGATATGGCTTTTGCAATGGGCGTCCTCACGACAGACTGTTGCCTGCGGTCATACAATATTCCTTCCTCAGACATATAGTGTTTATTGTCATCAGACACATCGATACTGGTAAGAGAAAT
>JAILAA010000126.1 GCA_024681875.1 Prevotella sp. | reverse complement strand
TGCATCCACGAGGCCTCAAAGAAACGGTGTGGGTCATCGGCGCGCAGTGGCTTGCCTTCTGCATCCACGATGATGACGGGGCGTGGAGCCTCAGCGAACTGCAGCACGTCATCACTCATGCGTGCTACGCGTGATGGAAGCGGGTCCTCGTCTCCCTCAGGCAGCAATGTAGGGCGGAAATTCTCCTCACCCACCGAGGCGGCTGGTTTCAACTTGTTGTCACGGTACCACTGAAGCTGTCCGCCCCAGATGCCACCGAAATAGCAGTAAATCTGTCCGTCGTCATCCTTGAAGACACAGGGGTCGATGCTGTAGGAACCGATAATCGGTGCCGGTTGCGGAATGAACGGTCCCTCGGGCTTGTCTGCCACGGCTACTCCGAGGTGAAATACGCCGGTGTAGTCCTTAGCGGAGAAGATGAGGTAGTATTTGCCGTCTTTCTCCACGACGTCGTTGTCCCACATCTGCTTTTCTGCCCAGGGCACCTGGTCGACATCGAGGATGACACCGTGGTCGGTCACCTCGCCTTCCATGATATCCTCCATGGAAAGTACGTGATAGTCGCGCATCTGGAAATGACCGCCGTCGTCGTCGAAACACTCGCCGCTGTCCCAGTCGTGTGAGGGATAGACATAGAGCTTGCCGTTGAACACATTGGCTGAGGGGTCAGCCATATAGTCTTTTGGGAAAAGATACCTTGATTTGCCATAATTTTGATTATTTAAAGAGTTTGATGATTTCGTTGACTACGGGTTTTGCCTGATACTGACGGTCGAAGAGCAAGGGGTAGTTGGTGCGTCCCTTGATGGGCCATCCGTTCAGCCACGAGCCGCCGTCGCTGACACCCCAGAGGGTGATGCGACTGATCTGGTCGCGATGCTTGTTGTAGATGTTGAAGAAGGCGAGCCAGCGGTCGTCCAACTCCTTCTGCTTGGCAGCAGGCAGTCCATTTGCATAGGGATTGTATTTCTGCTGCAGCTCGAAGTTCTGGCTGATGTCGGCACCGCCGAAGCCCTGCGGGTTGGGCAGCACGTTGACGTCGAGCTCTGTCATCATCACCTTCACGCCACAGGCTGCAAAGGCATTGATGCTCTTCTCATACTCTTCAAGGTTGGGATAGTCGAGGCCGTTATGGCTCTGCATACCCACGCCGTCGATGCGCAGGCCCTTCGCCTTCAGATTCTTCACCAAACGGCAGACAGCCTCACGCTTTGCAGCGCCAGACATGGAATAGTCATTGTAGTAGAGTTCTGCGTCGGGGTCGGCCTCATGGGCAGTGCGGAAGGCAATTTCGATGAATTCCTCGCCCAGAAGATTATAGTAGGGAGACTTGCGGAAGGAACCGTCGTCCATGATAGCCTCATTCACCACATCCCAGCCGTGCACCTGACCTTTGTAGTGGCCCACCACCGTCTTGATATGCTTGATGAGACGTTCCTTCAGCACTTCCTTTGATGCAGGACTTGCGGTATAGCCGTTGGTAAACCACCAGTCGGGAGCCTGAGAGTGCCATACCAGGCAGTGGCCAATGACTTTCAGGTGATGGTCCTGACAATACTTTACGAACTTGTCGGCCACACGGAAATCGAAGATTCCCTCAGCCGGGGCCAGCGTCTCAGGCTTCATGCAGTTCTCGGCCGTGGCGCAATTGAAGTGCTGCTCCATCACGGCGTCAGCTTCCGGCACCTGTCCGTCGCTCTGCCACTGGTTGATGGCAGCGCCAATCAAACAATACTTGCCTAATGCGTCTTTCAGCCCATTCTGGGCAAAGGTGGGCATGACTGCCAGCATTGCCGACATCATGCTCATTGCTATCACCTTTTTCATTTATTTGTTGCGTTCTTCGATTTCCTTGTTGATCTGGTCGATCTTCTCGTCGCTGAGTTCATATTTCGAGATGATGAACATAGCGAGGACTAGAAGCAGGGCAGGGATGACGCAGACAAGCCAGCGGATGCCTTCCTGTGCTGTAGGCGACTGCAGCTCGAGGTCGTTCATGAAGTAGGCGCCGGCAGCATTGCCCACCGACATCATGGCGAAGGCGGTGATGAAGAAAAGGGCAATGATGCGCAAGGGACGGTTGCGCATGAACTCTGTCCACAGGTCGGAGACTTTCACGTTCTTTGTCTCCTTGTCATCCATCACCACACGCTCCTTAGTCTGCGAGAAGCAGAAGACGAGCAAGCCAAGACCCACAAGGGCGAAGATCAGCATGGTGAGGAACCACGCGTTGGAATCCTTTGGCAGTGTCTGAGCCTCCTCGCTGGCCTTGTAGCTTGTCCAAGCAAGCACCCAGCCGGGAATGACACCGCCCAAGGCCATGCCAGCCTTGAAGAAGATGCCCGTCAGAGCGTTGACGATTCCGCTGATGCGTCGGCCTGTCTTCCACTCACCATAGCTGATGACCTCTGGTATGAGTGCCCACATATAGCCAGTGGCGACGATAACGCCTGTTGACTTGATAAACTGTGCGATATAAACGAGCACGATATTCTCCTTCACAGTTCCCATCTTACTGATAATGTAGAGCAAGGCCATGCCGATGATGGCGACAGAGAGGAAAATGTAGAACATGTTCTTCTTGCCTACCTTACGCTTGATGGCTGGCACAAGGGGCATGAAAATGAAGGAAGGCAGCGAGCCCAGGCCCATGAACAATGCCATTTCGATAGGCAGATCCTTTGAGGCGAGAATAGCCACGAGGATGGGAACACCGGCCGATACGCACAGTCCGCCGACGTTGGCCATGAACATACGTACCGAGGTGAGGATGGTTATTTCGTTGGTGTCACGCGTCAGCGACGAGTTCAGTGCGCCATAGGGCACGTTAATAAGCGTGTAGAGCATCGACATGCCGACGTAGGTAATGTAGGCATAGAGGATACTCGGCTTGAAGCCGTCCCAGAAGCAGAGAATAGCGAGGATGGTGAGGGGGATGCCGCCCATGATGAGGTAAGAGCGGTACTTGCCCAACTTCGGGTTGTGTTTGTCGACAAAAGTACCTACGAGAGGATCCCAGAGCACGTCAACGATACGCACGACGAGGAACATGGTGCCAGCCAAACCTGCCGACTTTGCTGCATCGCCACCGAGCACATAGACGTCGGTATAGAAGAACAGCAGATACATGCAGATGGTCTGATAGATGAGATTTTGGGCCAGGTCGCCTGCGCCGAAGCCGATGCGTTGCAGCCACGTGAGCTTGTAGAAGCCTTTTGATTCTTGTTGTGCCATTTTTGTAATTTTAGTTGTTTAATTTGCTGCAAAGGTAGCTATTTCCACGTAAGCGGGATTTCTCCAATATCGCAAAAGTTTGTGTTTTTGTATCAAAAGGCTTCGTTTATGTCTATAATTATTTCATTTCAGATAGTCTTGACGGTCGGGACCGATGTAGAAGCCTGTCTCGGGCGGCTGGTTGTAACCTACGTTCTGGTAGGCTACTGAAAGGCGGTAAGGGATGTCTTGCATCAGGCAATTGATGCGATAGTTCGTAGGAATAGTGGTGGTGTAGATGCGCAACTCGGTTGATTCCTTGTCGCGGGCAATGACCTCTTCGCGCCAGTCGCCCAGGATATCGGCCTGCAGGCAGGGGTTCGACTTCGTCCAGTTGTTGAACTGTGCACCGTCGAAGTGCTGTACAGTGTCAATGGCTTTCTCCTCCCAGTTGTATTTTGTCACCGTCTCGTGGTCAAGCAATTCACGCAGTAGGTCGCCATCCCACCAAATACCGAAGTTGACGGGCAGGTAGCGTCCGCCGAGGACCAGCGCGTTGTCGTGCTTCGGGTCGTTGGGGTCGCTGGCCGTGCTCACCACGTCACCTTTCATGTTGCGTATGCCGTGGCTGTCTACGCTCCACATCTCTACACCATAACTGTTAGGATCAATGTCGGCAGCCATGGCACGGCCCACGTCGCTGTCACTCTTTATCTGGAATACAATCTTTCCCGTGGCAGCATTGCGCAGCTCAGAGCCATCGCGTCGGTTCTCATGGCAGTCCCAGATGTAGAGGTCGTCCGTTTTCGGCTCAGCTACTAAATGGATAGCGTCACCGTGTCCCATCCCTGTGTTATAAAGTCCAGAGCCGTCGTGGTCTACGGCCATCGCGCCGTATGTTATCTCATCATAGCCGTCACCATCGACATCGGCCACTCGCAGGTTGTGGTTGCCTTGGCCGGCATAGTCGCGCCATTGTGGGTTATTCGTATCGAATGTCCAGCGCTCCTTCAAGTCTGTGCCATCCCATTCCCAGGCAGTGAGAACGCTACGCGTGTAATAGCCACGGCAGAAGACTGCGCTGGCGTTCTTTCCTCCGAAGTAGCCCAAAGCCGCAAGGAAGCGGTCGGAACGGTTGGCATTGTCGTCTCCCCAGTCTTTTGACTGTCCGCGCTGCGGAATATACGGTTTGGTGCAGAGAGCACGTCCTGTGAGTCCGTCGAAAACAGTGATATATTCCATCCCTGTGAGGATGCGGCCTATAGTTCTGGGATTCGACCTTTCACGATAGTCTGCCAAAGAGTCGCCGATGACGGCGCCAGTTCCGTCGCGTGTGCCGTCCGACGTCCGTACCATCATCTCGGCCTTGCCATCGCCGTCAAGGTCGTAGACGATAAAGGGTACATAGTGCGCGCCCGAGCGGATATTGTGTCCCATGTCGATACGCCAGAGTAATTGACTGTTGTTTGTAATTTTGTAGCAGTCGAAGAGCGTGGGACCTGTGAAGCCCGCATGTGCATTGTCGTGTGCATTGGACGGCTCCCATTTCAGAATCAGTTCATACTGTCCGTCGCCATCGACATCGGCAGCTGTTGCGTCGTTGGCCGAATAAGAGAAACGACGTCCGTCGGGTGTTTGTCCCCCAGCAGGTTTCTGCAATTTAACGGGAATATATCCTACAGGGGCACCGGCCTTCAGTGTGAACGAGCTTCCTGGTTCTACGGTGTACACAACGTCGGTGCTGCTGTCGAGCGGTCTTTTGTCGAAATAGCAGGTACCTCCAGTTGTCAAAGGCTGTTCGTTCAGGACAATGCCGTTTCTCTTGATGGTAAATGCCTGATTGGCAGGGTCGTCGCGCAGTAGGCGCCAGCTTACCATCACGCGGCCATCGGCCATGGGCACGGCCACGACGCCACGGTCCAATTTCTCCATGGTCAGCTGGCTGTAGTCATAGCGCGGCTGTGCCTCGGTGGCACTCATGGGCAGCAGTGTCATGGCGATGGCAAAAAGCGTTTTTTTCATGTTGTTTGTTTAGTAGTATTAGTAAAAAAAAGATAGCGTAGTGGGGTGGCTCTCCAAAAGGCCTGATTTTATCGGCGTTTTGGCGCCTCCAAAAGTAAAACAAGTTGTTTTACTGAAAAAAGGGGCCCCTTTTTGAAAAAAGTCATATGACTTTTTCAGTAAAACAAGTTGTTTTACTTTTTTAACTCAACGCTTTTCGTCCCTGTGGCAGTGAAACAGGGCCAAAATCATATCAAGGCGCTATTCGTCGTTCAATTCGCTGTAGACGATGGTCTCGCTGCTCACCATCTCCAGTTCGTCGCCGTTCCACTTGTACACAGCATCGTCCTCGTGGTCATCCATGCGGAAACTGGAGGAAATAGTCTTGTCCTCCTTGTTGAACTCTGGGTCGAACAGCTCATCGAAGCCCTTGACAGGCACGAAGTCGTGCATGTCCTGATTCCACAGCCAGGCGGCATAGGTGAAGTTGCCATACGAATTGAAAGGCCCCAAGCAGACCATCAGGTCGGGATAGCCGTCGAAGTTGATGTCATCCTCGCGGATATTGCCAAAGCCTGTCCAGGTATTAGTGTCTAAGGGCACTGCCTCAACCTCGCTCTCAGTGCTCATTCCAAACACAGTGTTCGTCATGGTCACAATGATTTTCTCGGCCGTGCCTTCGTCGTCGGTAACCAGCTTGGTATCAAACTTGTAGTCGGCGCGCTCCAACTGCTCGGTGACATCCCACCCGTTGTCGGGCTGATCGCCTTCCCCAGCACCTCCCAGCTCGGTCTCAGGCTCGTCTTTGTCGGTACTCTTGTGGCTCTTACCGTCCTTGCAACTGCCCATCGCCAGCATGACGGCGGCAGTAAGCATCCATACAAATAATCTCTTAGTCATAATCATTTATAGTTTGATGAATATCTTACGTTTCCACAGTATGTAGCCCAGCGCATAGTTGATGGCCACGAAGGTGAGGGCGTAGGCCAGCGAGGCCCACTTGTCCCAGACGATGACGCTATGCAGGGCATTGTAGATCACTTCGCTGATGCCGAAGTGGCCGAAGAGGATGGCCAGCAGCTCGCTGCCCACATAGAGTGCCAGGGCATTGACGCCGAAGACACAAAATACCCTTTCCATCCTCCCCCAATAGGGGAAGGCTTTTAAAGCGGATGAATCTGGCGCAGCTGCCTCCCCCAGCTGGGGGAGGTTGGAGGGGGCCTCTCTCTTTATCAACAGCGCCTGTAGCAGGGCTGCAAGACCGCAGGTGACCAGCACATAGCTGGGACTCCAAATACGCTTGTTCAGCGGAAGACCGTAAGTCAGCAGATAGCCTGCAATAACGCAAACCGTTCCCACAGCAAAGACGGCCAGCGCCTTGTCGCCAATCATTTCCTTTTGCTTGATCAGCTTGCCGCAATAGAAGCCTATCAGCACGTGAGCCACACCGCTGATGGTGCCGAGCAAACCCTCGGGATCAACGGGACTCTTATGGTAGAGGTGGTCGTAGCCGAATAACTTCAGGTCTGTCTGAGCCAGAATATTGGTAGATGTATCCTCAGCGTAGCCATTGCCTAATAATAATAATAATGTATAGGCAGACAGCAGTATGATGATGGCGGGGATGGTATAGCGGTGGTTGGCATAGAGGGCAAAGAGCGATACAAAGAGATAGCACAGGGCGATGCGCTGCATCACAGCCCAGATGCGCAGATGCCCGAAGCATAGCAGGTCGCCTTCGATGGCATGGTCGAACCAATTGATAAACAGGCCGATGGCGAAGAGCAACACCGTGCGCTTCACCACGCGGCGAAGCACGGCCGGCGTGGGTGTGAACTGGTTTTTCGACAGCGACAGGTAGCATGAAATGCCCATGATGAAGAGAAAGAAGGGGAACACCAAGTCGCAGGGCGTCATACCATTCCACTTTGAATGGCGAAGCATTTCGAAAGATTCACCATAGCCGTTGTTCACCAAAATCATACCAGCCACGGTCAGGCCGCGGAGTACGTCAAGTGAGATTAGTCGCTGGCTCATGTCACTTAATACCTAGCACTTCAGCGGCCTTCTGCCCCATGGCCTTGTAGCCTTCGGCATTGGGATGAAGCCAGTCAAACTGATAGTCGGCACGCATCCATGTGGGCTTGTCAGGGTCGCTCAGCACCTGGTCGAAGTCTATGACGGCGTCGAATTTTCCGCTGGTGCGTATCCAGTCGTTTACGGTCTGGCGAAGGGCTTCATGGAAATGTGACCAATAGAATGTGTTGCCGATGGGCGTGATGGTGGCACCTACCACCTTCAAACCGGCGGCGCGCGCCTTGCCGATGAATAGTTCGTAGGCCTCGGTCAGCTCCTTGAAGGTCTGTTCCACACTACGGCTGCTGCCGATGTCGTTGATACCCTCATAGATGACAATGCCAGTAAGGCCGCGCTGGCCCATGATGTCGCGGTCGAAGCGTTTCAGGGCCGGCTCGCTCAGACCGCCGCGCAGCACGCAGTTGCCGCCAATGCCCAGGTTGAGGATGCTGACCTTGCCGTCTAAGGCTTCAGCGCAGACGTCAGTCCAGCGATTCTGCAAATTGGTGGTGGTGCCGCGTCCGTCGGTGATGCTGTTGCCCAATACTGCCCAGCATGTTGGATGGTCGGCCTTCACATCGATGGCAGCAATGTTGTACCAGTGATCCAGTGCCTCGGCTACGACGAAGGGCTTCTTGGGCTTCGATTCCCCCTTCATAATATAGGATGTTGTGCGTGAGCCACGATGCGAAGTGGCGTTCTGCGGCGTCTTGCCGTAATGAATGGTGATGGAGAGTCGCTGCAAGGGCTTCAAGTCATAGCGCAGCTCGTCGCTGAACAGGGCCTTGCCTCCTTCGATGGTGACGTTGCGTTTGCCGTTGAAGGTAAGGTAGCGCACGGTGCGCGTGTCAATGGCGGTACTGTCCTTCGCATCGGCAATGTAAATGGAGCGTATTTCCACGGCTTCGCGACTGAACTCATTGCTCAGTTGCAGGCGAAGTACATTGCCACCAATGCTTGCGTGCACAATCTGGCGGATGCTGTTGTCGGTCAGGACGGTCTGCTGAGGCATGTCGCCAGCGCCGGTAAACTCAGGTGCCGTAGCCCAGGTACCCACCCAGTCTTCGGCGTGTGCCGATAAACCTGCCATGAAAAAAAACAGGCTCGTCAGCATTGCATAAATCTTTCTTTCCATTGTTGTTCAATCTGTTATTATTGGTTTTGCTTGCAAAATTACGAAAAAAACCTCATTTGTTATTGCTATTGTCTCACTTTTTTATTACCTTTGCCCCAAATTTGGCAATGAACTGCTACTATATGAGACGTTTCCTTCACACTATTATACTGCTGCTGGCCGTTCTTTTAGGCAGTAATGCTCAGACTTCTCTGTTCTATTCAAGCGACAAACTGTCGAACTCGGTCATTAACGGCATCTGTCAAGACCAGAAGGGCTATATCTGGATTGCCACCGAGAACGGCCTGAACCGTTTCGACGGATACCGCTTTACTCCATTCTTCAACGTGCCTAAGGACAGCACATCGCTGTGCTACAATGTGGTATGTTGCGTTCTCAGTGACAGCAAGCAGCGCTTATGGGTGGGTACGAACAAGGGCCTGGAGCGCTTTGACTATGCCACAGGTACCTTTGTCAGCTATCCGTTTCCCGGGGACATCAGGCCGCGCATCAGCGACCTTCTGGAGACAGCCGATGGGAGCCTGCTGGTAGGATCGGCTGGCTACGGCCTCTACACCTTGGTGGAGACAAAACAGCAGTTGGTTGAGAAGACCGAGGCCCAGGCCGATGACAGCGACAGCTATTTCCTCTACCTCTACGAGGATAGCCAAGGCGGGCTATGGCGAGGCGGTGCCAACAACTTCAGCTACCAGCCTAAGGGAAAGGATGTGCAGCTATTCGACGAATGCCCATACGGAGTGCCTACTGCGTTTTTCGACTACAGGGGTAAAACGGTCATCGTCTGTCGTGATGCACTCCTGCTCTTTGATGACGGTCGGTTGGAGAAAGCCCCCTTCGATATTACGGAGGCAGGCCAGAATCCAGGTTTTCGCACTGCTATCAAAGACAAGATTGGAAATATTTACATTGGCACGCGAGGCAATGGCCTCTATTGGTTGCCAGCCGGAAGCACCCGTTTGCAGCGCTACCCTGTCAGTGTGCAGGGCTACGACCTGAATGCCTCGAAAATATGGGCGCTGACTGAAGACAAACAAGGGAATATCTGGGTGGGATGCCAGCAGAAAGGCCTGCTGATGATACCTGAGCGTAAGGCGCAGTTCGCCTCTTGGAATTTTGCTACCCAGCGTGTGGAGATAGGTACCAACGTGTCATCGGTGACTGAGGGTGCCGGGGAAATCACCTGGTGCACAGTGCAGAATAAAGGCGTTTACGGCTTTGACCGAGAGGGACGCCTTGTCAGTCATCCCAATGCACCTGACGATGTGGAGTTTATCTACCGCGACAAGCAGCACCAATACTGGCTGGGCACCAGCCACGCCGTTTTCAAGTATGATCCGTCGACAGGCACTGGGGATATGGTCACCGACTTTGTCTGCGACAAGTTCAACGACATGACCGACAACGGCAGGGGAACGCTTGTGTTCTCGGCCTTTGCCAAGGGCATACTCGTCTATGACCGAGCTGATGGAAGCATTACCCATTACTCGATGAATGACAAAGACGACCCGCAGCTGGGCCGTTTGCCCAATGACTGGGTGATGCAGCTGATGCCTGACCACGAGGGACGCATCTGGATAGGCACTTCTAATGGTGTGGCTTGCTTCGACCCTTCTACGCGCTCGTTCCGTCCCTTCGGCTGGAACATACTTGCTGAAGGCAGAATGTGCTACGCGCTCTGTGAAACCAAAGGGGGCGACATCATTATCGGACTTGAGCAGGGCTTATGCCTTTGGAAACGTGATGCCAACGTGTTGGAGGAATTTCCATCGGAAGATACGCCCTTACAGTCAATGTCCATTAGCTACATCGTTCAGGACAACGAGAACGATATCTGGTGCAGTACGCTGAACGGTCTGTGGCAATTCCAGGACAAAGAGCAGCGTTGGCGTTCCTTTATAAGTGGCTCGGGCCTTACCAACCGCGAATACATCAGTGGAGTTGGCTTGCACAACGACGACGACCGCATCTTCTTTGCCACTGCAGAAGGTATTACCACTTTCACACCGCAACAGGTGATGAGTGTGCAGTCTACGCCAGGCAAACTGCTGCTGACGGGCTTCTATATCGACGGCCATCCCGTGACCACGCGCACAGAGTCGGACGGCAAGCAAGTGACAGCGAAACCTGTAGACGAAAGCAGATACTTCACCGTGAGCTATCAGGACAACTCCATACAGCTGGAGTTCTCATTGCTGAACTACGATAACGCAGCCAACACTATCCTGGAACATCGGCTGTATGGCGGTGACCAGTGGACGACCAACGAAGCGGGCAAGAACACCATCACCCTTTCACATCTGTCAAGTGGCACCTATAGCATTGATGTGCGTGCCGTCGACAACGGTGTGGTGTCCGAGCCAATAACCATTACTATCGTGGTCCGTCCGCCTTGGTATCGCTCTAAACTGGCTTACGCTATCTACGCTCTCGTGTTCATGGCGCTTTTGGCCATTGCCGTGGTGACGTGGCGCCGTCGCATGAGACAGCGTCAGGAGGAGGACAAGATGAAGTTCCTCATCAATGCCATGCATGATATCCGTTCGCCACTGACACTCATCATGGGTGCCCTGAAGAAACTGAAATCGGCAACGGTGAAGGAGGAGAGCTCGGTAGATGCCATCGACCGCAATGCACAGCGCATCCTGAAGCTGGTGAACCAGATTCTGGACGTAAGAAAGATAGACAAGCAGCAGATGAAGCTGCACTGCCAGGAGACAGACATGCACGCCATGCTGCTATCTATATATAAGGTATATGAATACTATGCCCGCGAGAGGAACATCAACTTTACCCTCAGTGCGACTCCCGAGAAGCCTGTCATGGTGTGGGTAGACCGTACACAGTTTGACAAGGTGGTGTCCAACCTTCTCTCAAATGCTTTCAAATACAGCTTTGACAACGGAGACATCAGTATTGTTCTCTCAGAGGGGCATGACGACCACACCCGTGGTGCCTTGAAAGACTATGTGGAGATCGTCGTCAGCGACACGGGGCCAGGGATGCGGAGTGAAACCATAGAGCATCTGTTTGAACGCTTCTTCCAAGGACGCGGCGACAAGGGAATGCATGCAGAGGGAACGGGCATTGGCCTCAACCTGTGCAAGATGATTGTCGACATGCACCACGGCTCCATCAGCGGTCGCAACCGTGACGACGGGCAGAAGGGCGCCGTCTTCACTGTCCGCTTGCCGCTGGGACGTGCACATCTGAGCGACGACGAGATTGACGAGACGGAAGAGGAGCCGACGGCATTGCGACTGACGGGGAAGAAGCAGCCAGCCAGTCACCACTATATCCTCATAGCTGATGATGACGAGGAGATTCCGCGCTACATTGCCGAGGAACTGAGCCCCTACTATCATTTCACTACCTGCCACAATGGCAGGGATGCACTCAAGGAACTGCTCTCGCCGACAGCGGGCGGTCCTGACCAAGCCTACGACATGGTCATTTCCGACGTAATGATGCCTGAGATGGACGGCTTTACCATGTTGCGCTTGTTGCGTGCCAACGTCAATATCTCGCACCTGCCTGTTATCATGCTCACTTCCAAGGGCGACATTGATCACCGTCTGGAAGGTTTGGAGAAAGGTGCCGATGCCTATCTCACCAAACCCTTCAACATTGACGAGCTGCATGCTACGATTGACAATCTCTTCAATATGCGCCAGCGCCTGCGTGGAAAATACACTGGACAGCAGAAGCCGATGGAGAAGATACAGAAGATAGAAATGAAAGGTAATGACGAGCTACTGATGGAGCGCGTTATCAAAAGCGTCAACGAGCATTTGAGCGACAGCGACTACAGTGTCGATGTACTCTGTGCCGAGGCGGGTATCAGCCGCGCTCACCTGCATCGTAAGATGAAGGAAATAACGGGTATTCCTGTGTCAGAGTTCGTTCGCAACATTCGCATGGAACAGGCCGCACGGCTGCTGCGGGAACAGAAGGTGAATATTTCACAAGTAGCCTACTCCGTGGGCTATTCCAGCCTCCCCTATTTCTCTGCCGTTTTCAGAAAACACTTCGGAATGTCGCCCCGCGAATTTGCCGATCAACATGCCGATGGGCCATTGCCTCCCAAGGAATAGGAACTTCGTTCCTGTTAAAAACGATTCTTCAAGATTTATACACAGGCCTTTTTCAGCAATAGAGAAAAGCTTTGATACAAATTAAAAAAAACAGGATACAAATACAGTAGCCCGGACTTATTTTTTTTTCGTAATTTTGCCGTCAAATACATTACCTAAATTATTTAACAGCAAAATGAAAAGACTTATCATCCTGGCTACGGTGATGCTTAGTACCGCCGTTGCCACAAAGGCACAGAATCCTTTTGTGCAGACTTGGTGCACCAGCGACCCTGCCCCCATGGTGCACGACGGTACGATGTATGTGTACACCGGCCACGATGAGGATGGCGCCGACTTCTTCTGGATGCAGGAGTGGCGTGTGTATTCCACTACTGACATGGTGAACTGGACCGACCACGGGTCACCACTCGCCCTGGAAAGCTTCTCCTGGGCCGACGACCGTGCCTGGGCCTCGCAGTGCGTAGCCCGCAACGGCAAGTTCTACTGGTACATCTGTGCCCACTCGAAGCTCTCCGGCGGCATGGCCATCGGCGTGGCTGTGGGCGACACACCTACGGGCCCCTTCAAGGATGCCATCGGCAAGCCTCTCTTCGAGAATGGCTCGTGGGACCATATCGATCCCACCGTGCTCATCGACAACGACGGTCAGGCGTGGCTGATGTGGGGCAATCCGCAGTGCTATTACCTGAAGCTGAACCGCGACATGATATCCTACAGCGGCGAGCTGGGTAAGCTTGACATGACCGAGGAAGCCTTTGGTGGTCCGATGATGCGCCAGCGCCAGCAGGGCAAGAAATACAAGGACAGCTATGTGGAAGGCCCTTGGCTGACGAAGCGCAACGGCACTTACCAGCTGCTCTATGCTGCTGGCGGCGTGCCTGAGCACATCAGCTACAGCACAGCTCCCTCACCCACTGGCCCTTGGAAATATGCCGGAGAGATTATGCCGCTCAGCGAGACCAACTCGTTCACCAATCACTGCGGCGTGGCCGACTATAAAGGACACAGCTATTTCTTCTATCACACAGGCAAGCTGCCACAGGGCGGCGGCTTCGGCCGTAGCGTCGCCGTGGAGGAGTTTAAGTACAATGCCGATGGTAGCTTCCCCACCATTCTGCCTACCGACGAGGGTGTGAAGCCCGTCGATGCCCTCAGTCCTTACCGTCGCGTGGAAGCTGAGACAATGGCCTTCTCCAAAGGCATCAAGACCGAGCAGAACGACGCCATCGGCGTCTATGTCACCGACATCCACAACGGCGACTATATCAAGCTGCAGAGCGTAGACTTCGGCGTTGCATGGCCCACTAGCTTCACGGCACGCGTGGCTTCCGGCCTTCGTGGCGGCGCCATCGAGGTGCGTCTCGACAGCCTCGGAGGTGAACTCCTCGGCACACTCAGCGTGCCCGGCACTGGCGGCTGGGAGCAGTGGCAGACACTCACCACAGACCTCTTACCTCTCACCTCTCTCCCCTCGCCCCATGACCTCTACCTCGTTTTCAAAGGCCGCAAGGGTCCGAAACTCTTCAACTTCGACTGGTGGGAGATGGGCGGCGTGAAGTCACGCATCGTCGAGGAAGGCGGCACAGGCCCGTTCAAGGCCGTGATGAAGGAAGAACCCTCACTTCCCGCACACACCGTCTTCGTCCCGCAGGACCTGAAGTCCTTCAACAAGAAGAAGGCGCTGCCCGTGCTGGTATGGGGCAACGGCGCCTGCACTGACTCACCTTGGGAACACTTCAAATTCCTCAACGAGATTGCATCGCACGGCTATCTTGTCATCGCCACAGGCTATATTCCTTTGGAGGAGAAACCCTATCGCGGCCCGATGTCAACCACCGAGCAGCAGATAGCCTCTATCGACTGGGCCATCGCGCAGAATGCCGACCCGCAGTCGCCTTACTATCAGAAGATTGACGTGAAGCATATCTGCGCTGCCGGCATGTCGTGCGGCGGACTGCAGACGCTCTACAACTGCGCCGACAAGCGCATCACCGCTCTGATGATTTGCAACAG
Source organism: Prevotella sp. (assembly GCA_024681875.1). The sequence goes on along the minus strand of JAILAA010000126.1, from coordinate 12,125 downwards.
CGGCCTCTTCAACCAGCAGAACGCTCACCAGGCTGTGGGCGGCATGCCCATGCCGCAGAAGTCGAAGCTGGAGGAGATTCACACGCCTGTCATCTACATTCTAGGCGGCAAGACCGACATTGCCTATGAGAACGGTATGGACGACTTCCACCGCATCAGCCATGTGCCCGCCTGCGCCGTCAACTATCCCGTAGGTCATGGCGGCACCTATCGCCAGCCTCATGGCGGCGAGTTCACAGTACCGGCTCTTGCCTGGCTCGACTGGCAGCTGAAGGGCGACAGCAAGGCCGCCCGCATGTTCCGCGGCAACAGCCCGCTCCTGCTGCAGCGCGAGGGCTGGACAATAGAAAAGAATGCAAAACTAAAATAAGATAATACAATGAAAAGACTGTTTCTGAGCATCACGCTCGCAATGAGTTGCGCCGCCTTGGCCTTGGCGCAGAATCCTTATCTCCCACTTTGGGAGCATGTGCCCGACGGTGAGCCGCGCGTGTTCGACGACCCTGACAATCCAGGCAAGCAACGCGCCTATATCATCGGCTCTCATGACACCCACTACACGCAGTATTGCGGCAACGACATCCGCATGTGGTCGGCACCTGTGGAAGACCTGACGCAGTGGCGCGATGAGGGGCCCATCTTCTCGTGGTTCACGGGAGGACAGTGGGACACGATGTTCGCGCCCGACCTCGTGGAGACCGTCGACAAGGCCACTGGGAAGAAGACCTACTGGCTCTATCCCCACAGCCGCGGCTGGCGCCGTGTGGCCATGGTGTGCAAAAGCGACCGCCCCAACGGGCCCTTCGTACCCGTCAATCTGACGGAGGACGGCTCGCAATGCCTGCCTGGCTCGCTCATCGATTTCGACCCCTCGGTGTTTGTTGAACCAGTGACAAACAAAAAAGACAAGGACTTCGACAAGGGCTACCGCGCCTATGTGTTCTACGGTTTCCAGCACAGCACAGCCTGCGAACTCGACCAGAACACGATGTATTCGAAGCGTGAGGGCACTGAGCTGATTGACCCCTTCATCCCTGCCAGCAGCGCTGATGGCCGTCTGCTTGACAAGGAGGGCAGCGAGTATAAGGCCCTCTATCAGGGTCAGAACCCGTTGGACTTCAATTTCTTCGAGGCTTCGTCTATCCGCCAGGTGGGCAATAAGTACGTGATGGTGTTCAGCGGCTATAGTGGTAAGGAATACGGCTTGGGCAACACGAACTCTGCCCTGCGCTATGCTTTCGGCGACTCACCCCTTGGCCCGTGGCGTTCAGGCGGCGTGCTGGTTGACTCACGCGGCGTGGTGCTCAACGAGGACGGCTCGAAACTCATCACCACCAACTTCGGCCACAACACCCATGGCTCTATTCAGGAGATCAACGGCCAATGGTATGTCTTCTACCATCGTCCGCCACGTGGCTTCGGTAATGCCCGTCAGGCTATGGTAGCTCCCGTGAAGATTACTTGGGACAAGAAGCCTGTGGCCAAGGGAGGCAAGGTGACCATCACCGGCTACGATCCCTATACAAAAGATAATGTGTGGACGGCTGCCGCTTCCGACGGCAATACTTATACTGGTGCTGAGGTAACCAGCGAGGGCTTCCAGATTTTCGGCTTGCCCCCATACGCCTACTATTCTGCAGGTTTGGCCTGCTTCGTGTATGGTCCTAATGCCAACAACTGGATGCAGGACAATCACGACGTGTGGAACAACTCGATGGATCTGGCTGGTATTCAGAACGGAGGCATCATCGGTTTCAAGTACTTCGGCTTCGGCGGTCTGGCTCAGGACACCAAAGGTGTGAAAGCCTTCGAGGGCATCAAGAAGGGCGACAACGCTAAGCTCTGCCTGAACCTGACACCCAGCGGCAAGGGTGCCTTTAAGATTCACGTCAAGCTCGACGATCCCTGGAAGGGTGAGGAGGTCGCTTTGGTCGACATCCCTGAGAATGCCTCCAAGAATGCATACACCTATACGAAGTCAGTTCCAGCTCTTGAAGGTCTCACAGGCAAGCACGCCCTCTACCTCGTGGTCGAGGGACCGGAGATTCAGCAGCCCGAACAGCCGCAAGGTCCTTGGGGACGTCGCGGTCCTCAGCAGCCTCAGCGCCCGCAGGGCCTCTTCGACCTCCACGGTATTGGCTTCGGAAAGCCTGACGCATCGGCACAACCCGACTTTGTGCCTGAGGTGACCATCACCGTCGACGGCAAGAAGTTGAACATCCCCGCACAACCCATCATGTCTACCAATGCCAATGGCTATACTGAGTGCAACCGCTACCAGCTTTACGCTCCGCTGAAGGACGGCTCACAGGTGAAGGCTACATGCGAGAAGGCAGTAAACGCCGTACAGTTCGACATCAGCCCCGTCGTTGCCGGCCGAGCTACAGTAAAGGCTACTTTTAGGGGCAAAGAGAAGATTTTCCTCATCAACTAAATGATTACTATGCATAGATTACGCTATACCTTCCTCGCCTTGCTGCTCTCAGTGGCAGTATGGGCTGAGGACGGCAGTCGCTTGTGGCTGCGCATGGCAGAAGGCAACAATACCCAAGTAACCGGCCCTGCATGTACCGCTACCGACGAGATGCGAAAGTTCTGGAAAGGCGGCGAGCTGGAGCTATTGAAGGTGAGAGGCTACAGTTCCGAAGACTACACCATCGCCTGCCAGGACGGCAAGACTACCGTGGCAGCCAGCACCGATGCCGGACTGCTCTACGGTGCCTTCGAGCTGTTGAGAAGGCAACAGACAGGAGCCGACATGAGTCGCTTCAGCATTACGTCGTCTCCAACTTACAAACTGCGTCTGCTCAACCATTGGGACAACCCTAACGGCACCGTGGAGCGTGGTTTCGCAGGACATAGCATCTTCTGGCCTGAGACTGACGATGCCAGGCTGCTGCAATACGCCCGTGCTAACGCCAGCATCGGCATCAACGGCACCGTACTGAACAACGTTAACGCAAAGCCGCAGGCATTGGCCTCTGATAACCTGCAGCAGGTGAAGCACATTGCCGACATTCTGCGCCCCTATAACATCCGCGTCTACCTGTCGGTCAACTTCGCCTCGCCCATCCATGTAGGAGGGCTGAAGACAGCTGATCCCTTGAATAAGGAGGTTCGTGCATGGTGGAAAAAGAAGGTGGACGAAATCTACAAGCTGGTGCCCGACTTCGGTGGTTTCCTCGTAAAAGCAAACAGCGAAGGCGAGCCTGGCCCCTGCGACTATGACCGTTCACACGCTGATGGCGCCAATATGTTGGCCGATGCCCTCAAGCGTCACAAAGGCATTGTGATGTGGCGTGCCTTCGTCTACAACCCTCAGGACAAAGACCGTGCCAGGCAGGCCTACAACGAGTTCATGCCGCTGGACGGCCAATTCCGTCCCAACGTCATCCTGCAGGTGAAGAATGGCCCCGTCGACTTCCAGCCGCGTGAGCCCTATAGTCCGTTGTTTACTGCTATTAAGAAGACATCCTTGGCTGCCGAGCTGCAGGTGACGCAGGAATATCTCGGCGCCGCCAATCATCTCGTGTTCCTCGCCCCGATGTGGCAGGAGTTCTTCTCGCTGTTCGAACCAGGCTACCTGGACGCTGTAGCTGGCGTAGCAAATATCGGCGACGACACGAACTGGTGTGGCCACGACTTCGCCCAAGCCAACTGGTACGCCTTCGGACGTCTGGCATGGAGCCCCACGATAAAGAGCGAGCAGATAGCCGACGAATGGCTGCGCCAGACTTTTACTGGTGACGAGCGTTTCGTGAAGCCGATGAAGGAGTTGATGGTTGGAAGCCACGAGACATGCGTCAACTATATGATGCCCCTCGGTTTGCACCACATCTTCGCAGGAACCCATCATTACGGACCCGAGCCTTGGTACAGCCCGAAAGGCATACGCCCTGACTGGACGCCTCCCTACTACCATCAGGCCAACAGCGAAGGGCTGGGATTCGACCGTACACACAATGGTACAGATGCCGTGTCGCAGTACCCCAAAGAGCTGTGCGACCAGTACAACGACATCAACACCTGCCCTGAGAAATACCTCGCCTGGTTCCACCACGTGCCCTGGCAGCATCGTATGCACAGCGGCCGCACGTTCTGGGACGAGCTCTGCCACAAATATGCCGATGGCGTCATCGGCGCCCGACAGATGCTGGCAAAGTGGGATGCCATGAAAGAATTTGTCGACGAGGAGCGTTTCAACGACATTCAGCGCCGTCTGCGCATCCAGGCACGCGATGCGGAGTGGTGGCGCGATGCCTGCCTGCTCTATTTCCAGCAGTTCTCCAAGCTTCCCATCCCGCAGGATATGGAACATCCCGTGCACAATCTCGACGAGATGATGCAGTTTAGAATACCTATCGGAATGTACGAGAATCCTGTGCGTGGCTACACACAGTAACCTTTGTATTTCCCAATAACAATTTTCCCTGCCAAGCTTTCGCCTGACAGGGAAAAATGTTATATACCTTGAAGAAACTAGCTTAATTCTTCTTCAGTACCACAGCGCTACGAGCGGGGATGTAAAGCTTTAGCCACTCCTTATGATCCTTTACGTAGAGCGGGTCGTAGTTGGTGAAGTGCGTGATGCTGTCATCGGCGAAGCCAAAGCCGCCAAAGTCCTTCGAGTCGGTGTTGAGCACCACGTCATACGAGCCTGTTGGCACGAGGAAACCATAGTCAGTGAACGACTGCGTGGGTGAGAAGTTGAATACGAAGAGCAGGTCGCCGCGCATAAAGGCCAACACCTGGTCGCCGTCGTTGTGCCAAATCTCCACCACTGGCTTGTTCTGGAAGTTGCGCACGCTCTTGATGACCTTCAGCATCTCGCGGTCGAAGTCGCCGAGCCAGTGATAGCACAGGTCTTTGTTATCCACCAGGTTCCACTGGCGGCGGGCATACTTGTAGCTCCAGCCGTTGCCCTCGCGGGGGAAGTCAATCCACTCGGGATGGCCGAACTCGTTACCCATGAAGTTCAGGTAGCCGCCATTGATGGCAGCCGCCGTGACGAGACGTATCATCTTGTGCAGGGCGATACCGCGCTCGGCCACTCCGTTGATGTCCTTCTTGGCGAAGTGCCAGTACATGTCAGCATCGATGAGGCGGAAGATGATGGTCTTGTCGCCCACCAGTGCCTGATCGTGGCTCTCGCAGTAGCTGATGGTCTTCTCGTCGGGGCGTCGATTCTTCACCTCCCAGAATATCGAACTGGGTTTCCAGTTCTCGTCGGCCTGCTCCTTGATGGTCTTGATCCAGTAGTCGGGGATATTCATGGCCATGCGGTAGTCGAAGCCGAAGCCGCCGTCCTCGAACTTAGCTGCCAAACCGGGCATACCTGAAACCTCTTCGGCGATGGTGATGGCATCGGGATTGACCTCGTGGATGAGGCTGTTGGCCAGCGTGAGGTAACAAATGGCGTTGTCATCCTCATGGCCGTTGAAGTAGTCACCATAGCCGCCGAAGGCCTCGCCCAGACCGTGGCTGTAGTAGAGCATCGAGGTAACGCCATCGAAGCGGAAGCCGTCGAAGCGGAACTCCTCCAGCCAGTATTTGCAGTTGGAGAGCAGGAAATGGATGACGTCGTCCTTGCCATAGTCGAAGCAGAGCGAGTCCCAAGCCGGATGCTCGTGGCGGTCGCCGGGATAGAAGAACTGGTTGGGGTCGCCACAGAGGTTGCCTAAGCCTTCCACTTCGTTCTTCACGGCGTGGCTGTGCACGATGTCCATGATGACAGCGATGCCTAAGCGGTGAGCCTCGTCGATGAGGGCCTTCAGCTCTTCGGGCGTGCCGAAACGTGAAGAGGGAGCAAAGAATGAAGAGACGTGATAGCCGAAGCTGCCGTAGTAGGGATGTTCCTGGATGGCCATCACCTGTATGCAGTTGTAGCCGTCCTTGGCCACGCGGGGCAGTACATTCTCCTTGAACTCGGTGTAAGTTCCCACCTTCTCGGCGTCCTGGCCCATGCCCACATGGCACTCGTAGATGAGCAGCGGGTTCTTTTTGGGTTTGAAGCCGGCCTTCTTCCACACGTAGGGCACAGCAGGATTCCACACCTGTGCAGAGAAGATCTTCGTCTGGTCGTCCTGCACCACACGGCGTGTCCAGGCAGGGATGCGCTCGCCTTCGCCGCCGTTCCATTTCACCTTCATCTTGTAGAGCTGTCCGTGCTTCAGGTCCTTCTCCTTCAGCTTCAGCTCCCAGTTCCCTGTGCCTTCAATGCGCTTGCAGCGGTATTTCTCGTCTTCCTTCCAGTCGTTGAAGTCGCCGATGAGGTAGATGTCGGTAGCATTCGGTGCCCACTCGCGGAACACCCAGCCGCGTGTCAGCTTGTGCAGGCCGAAGTATAGATGACCTGTGGCGAAGTCGCTGAGTGTCGACTTGCCGTTCTTCGTCAGTTGGTTGATTTTCCACACAGCGTGGTCGTGGCGTCCGCGGATGGCATCCTCAAAAGGTTCCAGCCAACCGTCGTTCTGTACGAGGCCAATATGCTTAGGGGTCTCTGCTGTTATCTGTTTCTTTGTCCTTGGCATAACTATTAACTCTTAATTTTTAATCGCGTAGCGACAACTCTTAATTCTAAATGCTTAATTCTTAACTTTAAAGATTGCTTTCTTGATTTCAGGCGCCATAGAGATGCAGGGAGCATGGCCGTCCTGCGGGAAGAAAATGGCGAACATGCCGGGCTGGCAGTCGATGAAGCTCTCGGCCATGATGTCGGGATACTTCGTGATGTCCTTTTCGGCATTGTACTCAGTCTCAGGCAGGTCGCACAGCGGAGTGTAACCGTAGGTTTCGGGGCCGTCAAGGGGAATCTGGATGTCAATCATCTTGCGGTGTGTCTCTATGACAGCTTCATCGGGAGCCTTGCTCTTAGCAACAGCGATATTGACAAAGAGATCTTTGTCCTTGATAGGATACTTGCCTGGCTCAAGATTTTTCAGGTTGTTGTTCTCAATAAACTCCACTACATCCTTGAAGAGCGGGTTTACTGCCTCATAGAGGGCGAGATTGTCGAGTGTGTCAATAATCATAGCTGTGTATTTTTAGGTTTTTTATGGGGCTAATGGGGCCTATGGACTTATTGGGATAAGGGACTACTGGGATAACTGACGACGCCCATTGACGTAACGGCCTTGGGCAGTGATGTTGCCGTTGCGGTCTTTCTCTACAAAATCACCGTCGCGGCGGTTGTTGACGTAGCTGCCCTCGAAGCGCAGACCGTCCTTGGTCTCCTCGATAGCTTTGCCATTGCGCATGCCGTTTTTGAATTCGGCCTTGAATTTCGAACCGTCTACTCTGTGGCCTATGCACTCACCATTGGGCATGCCGTTGCGGAACGTGCCCTCCACAGTGTCTCCCTGCTTGCTGGTAAGCTTTCCCTTGCCATTGGGAGCGTCAGACTGCCACTGGCCTACATAGGTGTTACCATTGGCCCATACTACAGTGCCCTGGCCACTTTTCTCGCCGTTGACGAACTGACCTGTGTACTGGTCGCCATTGGCATATTTGATGATGCCGGATCCTGTGCGCTCGCCTTTCTTGTAGTCACCCTCATAGATGTCTCCGTTCTGGCAGCGGTAGATACCACGGCCGTCCTGTACGTCATCAGCCCACTGACCTACGTACACATCGCCGCTGGCATACTTGTAAGTACCTTTTCCTTGTTTCTTGTTGTTCGCCCAGTTGCCGTCGTATGACGAACCGTCACTCCAGTAGAAGTATCCCTGTCCGTGTTTCATGTCGTCCAGCCACTCACCCTGGTAATAGGAGCCGCTGGCGAAGGTGTAGCGGCCTTGGCCCTGACGCTTGTCCTGATACCACATGCCGTCGTAGACGTCACCGTTGTAGTAGTGCATCACACCGTGTCCATGCTGATAGTCTGTGTACCAAAGACCCTCATACCGGTTGTTGTTCAAAAACCAGTAAGTACCTTGGCCGTGCTGGTGATCATCAAGCCACTGGCCTTCGTAGCGCTCGCCGTCGGCAAAGACGTAGGTGCCGTTGCCCTGCCGCTTGCCTTTCACGTAGTCGCCTTCATACCAGTTGCCGTTCTTCCAAACGGTTTTGCCCTTGCCATTGGGCTTCCCCTGCGCCATCTCACCGTTATACTCGCCGCCGTCCTTCGTGACGCACGAGCCTAAGGTGATACTCTGAGCCGAGGAAAAGACGGGCAGCAGGGCAATGCTTATTGTGAGAAATATCTTTGTCAGTTTCATGCTTATACGTGTTTTCAAACCACAAAAATACAAAAAAAACGGCACGCCGACAAAGAATTTAAGATTTTAGGCTAAAGAATTAAGAAATATTTGTATCTTTGCACATCAATCAAAGGCAAAATGAAGTTTATCGGTATCATCCCTGCGCGCTATGCATCGACGCGCTTTCCTGGCAAACCGCTGGCCATGCTGGGCGGCAAGACAGTGATACAGAGAGTTTATGAACAGGTGACGCGCGTGCTTGGCGAGGCCTACGTGGCCACTGATGACGAGCGCATTTTCACGGTTGTGAATCAATTTGGCAAAGCTGTGATGACGCGCTCTGACCACCAGAGCGGCACTGACCGTATACAGGAGGCGGCAGAGAAGATTGCCACTGATGCTGACGTCATCATCAATGTGCAGGGCGATGAGCCGTTCATCCAGCCCTCGCAGATTGAGACGCTCATGCACCTTTTTCTCGACGATCCCAAGACGCAGATAGGCACCATCGGCAAGCCTTTTGAGACGATGGAGGCCGTGCAGAATCCCAACTCGCCGAAGATTGTCTGCGATGTCAATGGCTTTGCCCTTTATTTCAGCCGCTCGGTCATTCCCTTCGTACGCGGCAAGGAGTCAAACGAGTGGCTTGCGCATTATCCATTTCTCAAGCACTTAGGACTCTACGCCTACCGCCGCGAGGTGCTGGCACAAATCACGAAGCTTCCTCAGAGTTCTTTGGAGAAAGCTGAGAGTCTGGAGCAGCTGCGCTGGCTGCAGAATGGCTATCGCATCAAGGTTGGTCTGACCGATGTGGAGACCGTCGGCATTGACACGCCAGAGGATTTAGAACGTGCCGAAGCGTTTCTTGCACGCATCTGACAGCGGGCGCAAGTCTTCCGTTATTCCCTAAAAAAGGCTAAGGCTGAAAGTAATAATACCAATACGTGCCGCGGAATTGTCCCTCGGTGCGTATTCTTCTTTCTGTTACTTTGGGATAGATAGAGTCGTTGATGTGGAAGTCGTACCAGCTGCTGAGCATCAGCGAGTCGCTGTAAATAAACGATGTGTCCACAGCCTGCTGATAGAGCACCAGCGCCTCGCGATAATGGCGGGGCAGTGAGTCGGCCTCCATCTTGTAATAGCGGGGCAGGCAGACGACGAAGGTGTCTAAGCGGCGGTCTATGAGTTGTCCCATCAGCTTGTAGTCGCGCCATGCAGGTGTAGCCAGCGTGTCACACTCCAAGGAGTCGAGATACTGGGCTACGGATAAATGCGTTGACATCATGCTGTCGGGGCTGACGCCGAAATGCTGCCACAGCAGCGTGTCGGTCATCAGCATCAGCTGACCCTTGCTACCCTTCATGGGCAGCATGTCGGCGCTGGTGCCACTGATGGCATATTCGAAAAGATGGTCGGCCAGCTGTCCTTTCTGCGACAAGGCGAAGATGCGCAGCATGGTCAGACTCTCATCCGTCTCTAACGAGCAACTGCCTGTACGCAGTGCCTCGTCAACGTTGTCTTCCATCAATGCCACTTCGACATGTGCCCTGAAGTGCTGCACCGCATTGGTGTTGCTCACCGCTGCCACGCCTATCATCATAAAGGCCAGCTGTAGCATGTTAATCCATGTGACACGAGAGAAGAGCTGTAGCCTATTGCGGTTTTCCATGGCTTCGCCGATGGGTAGCAATTGCTTCGATAACCATACCGCTCCGCCCCACAGCAGTAGTACCAAAGGTGTTGCCCATAGCCATGCGCCCCAGCGGAAAGGTACGCTGATGCTCGACACGAAGGCCAGCAGTAGCATCGATGGCAAGTATGTCAGGGCATGGGTGCGGCGCGTCAGCCTCGTCAGGACAAAGACCAGCAGATGGAGACCGAAGAGCACCACCGTGACGATGATGGCACCGATGGTGCGGTTGTAGTGCGTCTTTCCTCCGCTCAGTTCATGCTGCGCCACGGCCAGTATGTCGCCTTGGAAGAAGTAAAGCCAGAAGAACGTAAACAACAGGAAGGCGACAGCACACACCACCCTTAAGGTGATGGCCCTCTCGTTTCGGCGTCTGTTGCGGTAACTCATCTTCTTTAAAAAAAGATAACGGCTGCAAAGTTACACATTTTTTTCTTCTTCACCACATATTTATCAGTAATTCTTTGTAGGGGGAAGAAAAACAGAACACAAGCCTCAGTGTGTTCTGCTGGCTCTGATGAAACGGTCCTTGCCGTATGTGTCCTTGTTGATAGTAATGTCAGCAAACCCCATCCCATGCAGCAGCTCCTTCGTCGCATGGGCGTAATTCTCGTTCAGCTCAAGAAAGAGCTGGCCGCTGGGTTTGAGTGCCTTGAAGGCATAACGTCCGATGGCGCGGTAGAAAAGCAGTGGGTCGTCGTCTGGCACAAAAAGGGCCAGCTGCGGCTCAAAGTCCAGTACGTTGTGCTCCATTGCCGCCTTCTCCTGCTCGCAGATGTAGGGAGGGTTGCTCACGATGACGTCCCATCGGTCTGTGTCGTCGGGCGGAGCAAGGATGTCCTGCTGCTCGAAGGTCACGTCGGCCTTCAGCCTCTCTGCGTTGGCACGGGCTATGGCCAGCGCGTCGGTGCTGATGTCCCACGCAGTTATCTTGGCCACGGACTCACACGGACTGACACGCACTTTTGAAGAATTCATTCCGTGTTCATCCGTTGCCAAAGCAATGGTGATGGCGATGCAGCCGCTGCCCGTGCCGATGTCGAGGATGGAGGGTGAATGGTCAATGGTCAGATGATTGACGACGGCTTGGCAGAGCCATAGCGTCTCAGGCCTGGGGATGAGCACGGCAGGCGACACCATGAACAGATGTTCGCCAAAAGGAGCCTCGCCCAGCACATACTGCACCGGCTCGCCCGTCAGCAGGCGCCGTTGTAGCTCCAGTAGCTCGGCCTCCTCGATGGTCGTCTCGCGTCCCATCAGCAGGTCGGCTTGCGAGAGACCGTACCTCACCTCAAACACCAAGCGCCCTATCCAGCGGGCCTCCTCCTCCGGATAAACACTTCTCAGCGGTTGCCAAAACTCACGGAACGTCACCTTCTCTCTTCAATGTTCAATGGTCAATGTCAATCTCCCCTAGCCAGTCATCAATCAGGCGGCGGGCAATGGACAGCTTCTCCGGCAGCTTGGGCAGGTGGTCGCGATGAAACCACGCCACGTTCTGCAGCTCTTCATGCTGGATGTGAATCTGTCCACCGGCGTAGTCAGCCGTGAAGCCCACCATCAGTCCGCTGGGATAGGGCCAGGGCTGCGAGTCGAAATAGCGGATGTTTTTTACTTTCAAGCCGGTCTCCTCCTTTACCTCGCGCACGACGGCCTCCTCCAGCGTCTCGCCCGTCTCAACGAAACCCGCAATGAGGCCGTAGAAGTCGCCGCGGAAGTTGCGGGCACGTGCCATCAGCACCTCGTCGCTGCCACGAGTGATGCGCACAATGACGGCAGGCGCCACCTGCGGCCATATCTCCTTGCCACAGTTCTCACAGCGTTTCGAGATGGCGGTGTGCAGCTTCATCGGTGCGCCGCAGACGCCGCAGAACTGCGTGTTCTGGTCCCAGTAGAGCAGCTCGGCGCATTTGCCCGCCTTCAGATAGAGCGGCCAGGGCAGCTTGTAGTAGCTTTGTCGTAAGGGGATGAAGGTGAAGGGTGTAGTGTTGATGGTGGAGGGTGGAGTGGGGATGGAGTCAATGGCGTATGTCCTCACCTCCGTGCCGTCGTCCATGGGTGTTACGCTGAGCATTGTCGTCCAAGGTTTCACCTCCGTGGGTGGTTCCTCCTGGCAGGGCACTGTCCACGTGCCGTCTGCCTGTTCCTCTATCAGCAGGCTGTCCTTGCAGAACACAAAATAATATCTCTTCATCTTAAAATTCTCTTCTACGCTGCAAATTTAAGCATTATTTCCA
>JAILAA010000111.1 GCA_024681875.1 Prevotella sp. | reverse complement strand
GGCGGGGTCCCACCTCTTCCCATTCCGAACAGAGAAGTTAAGCCCGCCTGCGCCGATGGTACTGCAATGCAATGCGGGAGAGTAGGAGGCCGCCTTCTTTTAAAAGCGAGAGCCCTGGAGAGAAATCTCCGGGGCTTTTTTTTTATTGAAAATTTGCAGGTCTCGTTTTTCTTTCGTACTTTTGCATAGTAATAATTCAACATGAAGATATGCTGAAAGGAAAGAAGATAGTCCTGGGCATTACAGGCTCGATAGCTGCTTACAAGTCGTGTCTTATCATCAGGGAACTGGTCAAGCGTGGGGCTGAGGTGCAGGTAGTCATCACACCTGCAGGTAAGGAATTTATCACTCCTATCACGCTGTCGGCACTGACGCAGAAACCTGTCATCAGCGAATTTTTCTCTCAGCGTGACGGTACGTGGCATTCGCATGTAGCACTGGGTCTCTGGGCCGATGCCATGCTCATTGCGCCATGTACAGCTTCTACATTGGGAAAGATGGCCAACGGCGTGGCCGACAACATGCTCATTACTACCTATCTGTCAATGAAGGCGCCTGTGTATATTGCTCCCGCTATGGACCTCGACATGTATGCGCATCCCACAACGCAGCAGAACATGAAACGTCTGAGATCATTCGGCAACCATATCATTGAACCGCAGAGCGGATTCCTAGCCAGCGGCTTGGAAGGCAAGGGTAGGATGGAGGAACCTGAGAAGATTGTTGCCGCGCTCGACCTGTACTTTGAGAAGAAAGACCTGTTGGGGAAGAAAGTGATGATTACTGCCGGTCCTACCTACGAGAAGATTGACCCCGTACGCTTCATCGGTAACTACAGCAGCGGAAAGATGGGCTTCGCTTTGGCAGATGAATGTGCCCGACGTGGTGCAGAGGTGACGCTCATCGCCGGGCCAGTGAACGTTCATAATACTCTTAACTCCCAATTGCATCGTGTGGATGTGGAGAGCTGTCAGCAGATGCATGATGCTGCTGTTGAGGTCTTCCCCCATGTTGATGCAGCCATTCTTTGTGCTGCCGTGGCAGACTTCCGTCCTGCCGTGGTGGCTGAGCAGAAAATCAAGCGGGGAGCTGTCCATCAGTCTTCGACGGCATCTGTGGGGGAGGGAAGTGACGACGGCCTTGACATTCACCTTGTGCCCAATCCCGACATCGCTGCCGAGCTGGGCAGGATGAAGATGCCGGGACAGGTGCTGGTAGGCTTTGCCTTGGAGACCAACGACGAGCAGCAGAATGCTGAGAAGAAGCTGAAAAAGAAGAATCTCGACTTCATCGTTCTGAATTCCCTACGCAATAAGGGCACGTGCTTCCGCTCAGACGAAAATCAGATAGCCATCATCTCGTCTGAAGGGCGCCGTGACTACGATAAAAAAAACAAGCAGCTGGTTGCTGCTGACATAATCGACAATCTTATATTAATGTTGAAAAATTGATAGTTAAAAAGTTGAAGATTGTAGATGGCAAAGGATAAGATTGCATACGTATGCTCTAATTGCGGACAGGAGTCGCCGAAATGGATAGGCAAATGTCCTGCATGCGGACAATGGAATACGTTTCAGGAGATAAAGGTGGCGGCTGCCCCGTCGCGAAGCGGCCTCTCGTCGGGCACATCTCCTGCAGCTTCCGTTGCCGGGCGCGCATTGCGTACCAGTCGGCCCGTAAGGCTGCGTGAGATAGCCGATCAGGACGAGCGCCGCATTTCTATGGGTGACAACGAGTTAGATCGTGTCCTTGGCGGCGGCTTGGTGCCTGGCAGCATTGTTCTCTTGGGTGGCGAGCCTGGTATTGGCAAGTCTACACTACTACTGCAGACTATGCTAAAACTTGCTATTGGTGCCAATGAGGCTTCTAAGTCCACGGGGGCACGCATCCTTTATGTCAGCGGTGAGGAGAGTGCTCATCAGCTGAAGATGCGTGCCGAGCGCATCAATCCAGCTGCCAAAGATGCCGATAACTTCCTCATCCTCTGCGAGACGTCACTGGATACCATTTTTGGTCATATCCAGGAAGTGCAGCCCGACCTTGTGGTTGTTGACTCCATTCAGACCATAGCCACAGAAGATGTCGAATCATCGGCAGGCAGTATCGCTCAGGTTCGTGAGTGTGCCAGCGCCCTGTTGCGCTTTGCAAAGACAAGCGGTGTACCCGTCGTACTCATCGGTCACATTACTAAGGAAGGCACACTGGCAGGGCCGAAGATTTTGGAGCACATCGTTGATACTGTCATTCAGTTTGAGGGAGACCAACACTATACTTACCGCATTCTGCGTTCCATTAAGAATCGCTTTGGAAGTACTTCAGAGTTAGGTATTTACGAGATGAACCAGGACGGCCTTCGACAGGTCGCAAACCCGTCGGAGTTGCTGCTCAGCGAGGAACATGATGGTCTCTCGGGTGTAGCCATCAGCGCTGCCATTGAGGGCGTGCGGCCTTTCTTGATGGAGACTCAGGCATTGGTGTCGAGTGCCGCCTACGGTACACCTCAGCGTCAGGCCACAGGTTTTGATCAGCGTCGTCTGAACATGTTGCTGGCTGTGCTGGAAAAACGCGTTGGTTTCAAGTTGATGCAGAAAGACGTCTTTATCAACATTGCCGGCGGACTGCGCTCCACCGACATGGGCCTTGACTTGAGTATCATTGCCGCCGTTTTGTCGAGCAATGTCGACACGCCCATAGAGGCCGGATGGTGTATGTGTGGTGAGGTCGGTTTGAGTGGCGAAGTTCGCCCAGTCAGTCGTATTGAGCAGCGCGTGCAGGAAGCTGCTAAGTTAGGCTTCCAACACATCATTATTCCTCGCTACAATATGCGCGCTTTTTCTAATAAGGAGACGGGTATTGAGCTGCATCCTGTACGTAAGGTTGAGGAGGCACTACGCCTCTTGTTCGGATGAATGTAAAATTGTATTATTGAAAAGTTGAGATATTTATCAGTTATTTATTTTAGTTTAGTGCTTTTGTTCCTTTGCGCATGTAATAAAGGAGAAGGAACGAATGACAAGGTACAGCAGACATCTGTTGAGCAGGAGGGGTGTTTGCGCATAGCTGTTACCCCTACACTTGACTGTCTGCCACTTTATCTGGCGCAGCATGAGGGTTGGTTTGACCGTGAGGGGGTCTGCGTGCAGCTCGTTCCCTATCAGGCCCAGATGGATCAGGATACCGCCATTTCTCGACATTACGTACATGGTATGACGACCGACATTGAGCGTATGGCCTGGCTGCAACAGCATGGTACGTTAGTGCAGCAGGTGGCCACCACTACGCTATCGTGGCAGCTCATCACCAACAAAGCGGCGCGTCTCACCTTGCTGTCACAGCTTGACGACAAGATGTTGGCCATGACACGCCACTCGGCCACTGATATGTTAGCTCAACATGTCATTGACAGCGCAGGCCTGCAGTCGGATCGCGTTTTCCGTATACAGATTAACGACATCAACGTGCGTCTGTCGATGTTACAGAATGGTATCATGGACGCTATGTTTCTTCCAGAGCCGCAAGCCACCGTTGCCCGATTGGACGGTCATCCCGTACTTTTTTCTACCGATGGCAGGCAGCTGGGTGTGCTTGTATTTCGTGACGACGTGATGGCCGATACAACTATGCACAGCAAGGTGGAGCGTTTGATAACTATTTATCAGCTGGCATCCGACAGTATCGCTGAACGCGGACTCCCCCATTATCGCAGCCTGATTGCCTCCTACTGTCATATCAAGCCAGCAATTGTTGACTCAATAAAGATTAAAAATTGAAGCAGAACGACGAACTTAATAAGATTCTGGAATTGGTGCAATGCCGTCAGTTGGGCAAGAGTATCGATACCCTTGAGAACTATTTGCTCATCCATCCGCGACAAGCTGACATGGATGTACTTAATGGTGTGCGTGATGACTATCGCTTGATGGCTGACTATTGGCAACGAGGTTTCGATGACCCGCAACGCGAAATGGTCTACAATCAGCTGTTACGTCGTATGTTCGTGCTCACGGCAAATATTATCACCAACTGTCAGTTGGCAGATAGTTCTTTTATGAAAGCCTTGCATCTGCGGCCGCGTAAGATTAGGAAAGACTGGTCGATGACTTCTGTGCGTTCCGCTATGGAGGATTTTGTGGGTAGCTTAGCAATGCTTCAATTAGAGAAAAACGTCAATTCCTCAATTGAGCTGTATCAAAATCACTGGCAGTTGATGAACGACCTCTTCGATTACATTGTCACTTCTCGCCAATGGCGTCAGCAGTTGGCCGATGTCTTTTTAGACATGTTGCTTTCGCCCACACTCTCTTCCAATGACCAACAAATGATAGTCAGTGCTATTACTTTGTCGTCCTTGCAGATGTTTTGTCCTCAGAAGTTTCGTGTACTAGCCGAGGTTTACCGCCAGAGTTCCGATGAACATGTTCGTCAGCGTGCTCTTGTCGGCTGGGTCTTTGTAGCTTGTTGTAGTGAGAGTACTGCTTGGCGTTTGTTCACCGAGGTAGGTGACACTATTGCATCGTTGTGTGATGACGAACAGACGCGCAACGAGCTGGCCGAGTTACAGATGCAGCTCATCTACTGCATGGATGCTGATGCTGATACCCACACCATACAGAAAGAGATTTTGCCTGACATCATGAGTGGTAGCAACATCAAGGTGACACGTCAGGGTATAGTCGAGATGGATGAGGACAGCCTTGACGACATCCTGCACCCAGAGGCTGCCGAGGAGAATATGGAACGCATGGAGAAGAGTATGCAGCGTATGGTGGACATGCAGCGTCAGGGTGCTGATATTTATTTCGGCGGTTTCTCTCAGATGAAACGCTTCCCATTCTTCAATCAGTTAAGCAACTGGTTTGTGCCTTTCTATTCGCAGCATCCTGACATCAGCCAGATATGGAATAACACCCGCGGCAAGAAGTTTCTCAAGGCCATCACCCATTTGGGCGCTTTCTGCAACAGCGACAAGTATTCGTTTGTCTTGGCTTTCAATCAGGTACTTGACCGCCTGCCTCAGAGTATGTTAAAGCTCATTGAGGAAGGTGAGGCCACAGCCATTCCAATGGGTGGTGAGGTGCCGGAAGATCAGCAAGAGAAACCGGCCTTCATGCGCCGCCTCTATCTGCAGGATATTTATCGCTTCTACCGGTTGTTTGCGATGCGCAACGAGTTCCTCAACCCATTCGAACATATATTATTTTATGCACATCCCCTAATGCAAGCCAGCCACACATCGGCCGTTTCACATCTCTCCATAGCCCGCTTCCTGATGAAGCGCCACCGCTATTCCGAGGCAGTTAGTGTGTTGGCAAATATTTCTGGGGAACATCAGCACGACTTCCAGTATTATATGATGATGGGGGCTGCACTGCAGCATGCCCCTCTCACCTCACAGCCCTCGCCGCTTATCTGTTTTCGTCAGGCACTTTCCCTACAGCCCGACAACGAGCGTGCTAAAGCTGCATTAGCACGTGCACTCTTTACCAGTCAGAATTACGACGAGGCTTTTGACATCTACAATGCTTTGTTGGAGAAACAGCCCGACCATCGTTCCTACCAGCTCAATGCAGCCGTATGCCTTATCAACATGAAGCGAAGCGATGAGGCGCTGAAAATGCTCTTCAAGTTGAACTATCTCTATCCTGATGACCTCTCTGTCAATCGTGTGTTGGCCTGGGCGCTCACACTCTGTGGCAAGTATGAACAAGCCGACAAGTTGTTCTGTCTGCTTTTAGCTGAAGAAAAACCTCTACCTTCGGATATGCTCAACTATGGCTACTGTCTTTGGCTTTCTGGCAATATTGTTACAGCTATTGGCATGTTCCGGCATTTCATTAGCACTCAGAGCGATAATGGTATTGACATAGAAAAAGAGTTCATGCACAGCACTGAACATGAACTCCTTCTTCAGCACGGCATCAGTGACACTGACATCCGGCTAATGCTCGATGCCCTTTAAGTTGACTGAGGCGATTTCTCTTCCTCGCTTTCTTTCTTTACTCTTTTCTTCCGGCTGACTAGCATCCAGTAGAGACCGCAAGATATCGCTATGCCAGCTACGATGACTCCATAGAGCTGCCATTGCATGGACAGATGAGATCTTTCAAGTATCATCCAGAAGTAAATGACAAGCATATTAAGAATGATTTCCAAAAGAGCGGTCTCTAAATGGTGAAA
>JAILAA010000097.1 GCA_024681875.1 Prevotella sp. | reverse complement strand
GTGGTGCGCATGGCATCGCCCTTGACGTGAGTCTTGGGCAGCTGACCCTTCACCACCACCTCGTTGAGCATCTCAGTATCTTCCTTCATCTGGATGGTCAAATCCTGACCGGCCTTCATATAGATGGTCTGATAACCCACGCTGGTTACCTTGAAGAGACCGTCGTTCACATCAGTCACAATTTTAAATACCCCCTGGTCGTCAGTCGTCGCACCCTGCACAAAGACAGAGTCGGGCAGCGACAGTAATACTACGTTTACAAAGGACATCGGCTCGCCTTTCTCGTCAATGACTCGTCCGCCCCAATCTTGTGTCTTGGCATTTGCTGTCATCGACATCATCAAGGCAACTATTAGTGCTGTCATCCAAAATACAATCTTTTTCATCTTTATTCTATTTAATAATTCAAGTTATTCTTCATTTTTTTGTTTCCCCTCGCCCTTCGGAGAGGGGGTAGGGGTGAGGCTTTCAATTTCTAATATCTACTCCTCCAAAGAAGTTGTTGGCTATGATGTGAAGGCAGTGGGCATCTTTGTCTACTGTTCTTGAAGCATGATTGCCTACACCGCCAATGAAGCTGCGGCTCTTAACTACGACGTTCACCGTCTGGGGCACAAAGAGTTCCACGCCACCACAGAAGGTATGTATTTCTATTTCTTCATCTTCTATAATAGAGGCCTCGCGCAAGTCCATTCGGATGCCTCCGCAGAAGGCGTCGAGACGGGCACCGTGGAACACTTCGCCACGATAGATATACTCATCGCCACCATAGCGCACACTACAGCAGATACGCTTGCCATCTTCGCCAATAGGCAGCTGACGCTGCAACCACTGGTCAGGGTCGCGACGATAGCTGTTGACTATCACCAACACACCTATATATATAAGGGCTGCTGGAGCGATATACACCGTCCATGACTGACGCCACAGCCAGTCGTTTTCAATGATACCCCATAGGTTGGCCAGCTTCCATGCACCAGCCACCATCAACAGAATTCCAATAACCGTATTTGCTTTCATACTCTTTTCGACTTTTTTGTTTTCGACGGTGCAAAGGTACTTCCAAGTCGCTTACCCTCCAAATATCTGGGATATTCTGTGTGCGTTTGTGATAAATGGGCATGAAATTGGGATGAAATGGCCGAAAAGTGATGAGCGGCATGATTTTTTCCATAAAAAAATCTCGCAAATATAGTTTGTATTTGAGCTTTTTTGTACCTTTGCGGAAAGGTAACGCCCATGTTGACAGAGAAGACGATGGAAAAACTGCGAATCCTTGCAGAGTCGGCGAAGTACGATGTGTCGTGCTCGTCGAGCGGCACCGTACGCTCTGGCAAGAAAGGCATGGTGGGCAATACGGTTGGTGGTGTAGGCATCTGCCACTCTTTTGCCGACGACGGGCGCTGCATCTCGCTGTTGAAGGTGATGCTGACCAACTACTGTATGTACGATTGCGCATACTGCATCAATCGTCGCACCAACGACATCCCACGTGCCACGCTTTCCGTCTCGGAATTAGAGGAAATCACGATGGAGTTCTACCGCCGCAATTATATCGAAGGTCTCTTCCTGTCGAGTGGGGTAGTGCGCAATCCCGACTACACTATGGAGCGGCTGACGGCCATCGTGCGCGACTTGCGTACAGCGCACCGCTTCAATGGCTACATCCACCTGAAGACCATCCCCGGCGCCTCGCAGGAGTTGCTGCAAGAGGCCGGACGCTATGCCGACCGCATGAGCGTGAACATCGAAATTCCCAAGGAGGAGTCGTTGAAGGCCTTGGCTCCCGAAAAGGACCACAAGAGCGTGTTCCTGCCTATGAAGCAGATTCAGCAGGGCGTGTTGGAGAACAAGGAGGACAGGAAGAAGTACCGTTATGCCCCTCGTTTCGTTCCTGCTGGCCAGTCTACGCAGATGATTGTTGGCGCCACAAAGGAGAGCGACCTCGATATTCTGAAGATGTCAAATGCCATGTACCAACAGCCCACTATGCGTCGTGTCTATTATTCCGGCTACGTCAGCGTCAACACCTACGACCCGCGTCTGCCCATCTTGAAGCAGCCTCCCTTGGTGCGCGAGAACCGCCTCTATCAGGCCGACTGGCTCATGCGCTTCTATCATTTCAATGTTGATGAGATTGTAGATGACAAGCACGCCCACCTCGACCTCGACGTAGATCCGAAGCTCGGCTGGGCCCTCCGCCATCCTGAGTTCTTTCCTGTTGATATCAACAAAGCAAACTACGAAGATATTCTCCGTGTGCCAGGCATTGGTGTTAAGAGTGCCATCCTCATTGTCAATTCGCGCCGCTTCAACCGCATCACCTCCTACCACCTCAAGAAGATGGGTGTGGTTATGAAGAAGGCGAAGTATTTTATCACCTGCGGCGAGCTGACCTCTGCGTTTTCGCAGCCCATCATTGGCATCAATGAGTTGCATCCCGAGCGTCTCCGTCCACTACTGCTCTCCAAGGCCCAACAGAAGCGTGCCTCTGAAGAACAACAGCTGACGCTCGACTTTAAGGATGACGATTGATACAGATACGTGGCAACTTTTTCTTTCGTCAATTATTAGCCATTCACTCCATACTGAAAAGGAACTGCTGGTTAGCATATTCCCATTGGGCAATGTGGAAACGGATGAGACGTGCCAGAATGGTGATGACTTTATGTCGGGGAATGGCAGATCGGCGGACAAGTTGGTTGAGGGTAAGACGCTGGCCCTGTATGGCATCGATGAGTTTGCGGACAGTATCGGTATAGGTCATCATGGC
Source organism: Prevotella sp. (assembly GCA_024681875.1). The sequence continues at coordinate 5,014 of JAILAA010000097.1, read as the reverse complement.
ACCCTTGGGATTCTGTAACTCTCTCCAAATGGTCAAGTGAACGGGCGAGGCCACAATGTTCTCATCGGCAATGCGGATATATGCACGCTGACGACCATCATCGCCTATGGCACAAATGGGACGTCGCTCGGATGGGGGAACGGTAGCGACAACGATAGTGCGGAGTTTCCGCACATTGCTTTCTGAATCGGATGACACTACATGGTAGGTGTCGAACTTGATGCTGGCCTGAGGCCGACAATAGCGGTAAGCTGCCTGATGCATCATGTAGATTTCTTCTTCGTCGCGAACGCCCGACATGTGACCATCGTCGCGAACACCAATCAGCAGCCGTCCGCCATCAGTATTGGCAAAGGCTGATACCGACTTCGCCAGCTTCATGGCATCCTCCACCCTGTATTTGAAGTCCTGCTGCTGGTGCTCGCCCTCGTTGATGAGGCTTTGAATATATCGCTTGTCATCCACGCTTAACAAGTTGCTACAGTTGTAGATAAATGCGTTTTTATACTCATCTCTATTTGTCTCAGTTTGCAAAGATACATATTTGTGAGGAGAATACCAACAAAAAAGGGAACAACTTCAAATATGAACAGAATTCTTGGAAGATCCAGAAAATAATCGTACCTTTGCTTCCCCATGCAGATATACATTTTCGACAATACGTTTGATGGGCTGTTGACGGCGGTGTTCGACAGCTTTTTCCTGCACCAGCAGCCGGAGATGCTGTTGGCAGAGGGTGAACAATTGCCGCTGTTTGCCGATGAGCCGCATCGGGTGGTTACAGATACAGCGAAGGCAGAGCGGGTATGGAAAGGCCTGGAGAAGCATTTGTCGAAAGAAGGTCTGCACATGATTACCGTTAGCTGGCTATCTGAAGAACGAGCGTTGAACCAGCCGCTGTATAATTTCATCTGCAAGGTGTTTAGGCCTCACCCTCTATCTCGCTCTCCAAAGGGCGAGGGTGAATCCTTTCGCAGTTGCTTGGACATCTCGCAGAATGCGTCGGACGAGGATGTGTTGGCGGTGAGGAACACCTGCCGCCGTGTGCTGCACGAGCAGTTGCGCATGAAGCAGTTCATCCGGTTTCAGAAGGCGAAGGACGGCACGTATCTGGGGGTAGTATCTCCCGATCATAACGTCCTGCCGCTGATTACCAATCACTTCCAGGACCGCTTCAACGACCAGCCGTGGCTGATATATGATGCTAAACGGCATTATGGCTATTACTATGACGGCAAAACCGTCATACACGTTGTCTTTGAGGACGAGGCTTCGGTGCCTTTTGATTTGTCGAATGGCAAGTTGGATGCCAACGTGTTGAGCGAGAACGACCAGCTGTTCCAGGACCTTTGGCGCACATATTTCAAGGCCATCTGCATTAAAGAACGTATGAATCCCAAGAAGCAGCTCAGCGACATGCCCCGCCGCTATTGGAAATACATGACAGAGAAAAATGGGTAGAACATGGGAAACATCGGTGTGTGCTAAAAAAACGAAAAAAAAAGAGAAAAGAATACAGGATAAAAATATATTTCGTATCTTTGGCAGTCAGATTGAAACCAGTAACAAAAATATCACATTACTTACTTATGGAAAACAATGCTCAGCTTATCGCACAGTGCGAGGCACTGGCTAAGCAGTGGCTTTCTCCGGCCTTTGACGAGGAGACACGCAAGGAAGTTCAGGCTATGCTCGACAATGAGGACAAGAGCGCCCTCATCGATGCTTTCTATCAGAACCTGGAGTTTGGAACGGGTGGCCTGCGCGGCATCATGGGTGCCGGCACCAACCGCATGAATAAGTATATCGTCGGTATGGCTACGCAGGGCTTCGCCAACTATATCAACAAGGCGTTCCCCGACATCCAACCAGCCGTCGTCGTGGGTCACGACTGCCGCAACAATGGCCGCATGTTTGCCGAGAGCGTGGCCGACATCTTCTCGGCCAATGGCATCAAGGTGTATCTCTTCGAGAGCCTCCGTCCCACGCCTGAGATCTCCTTCGCCATTCGTCAGCTGAAGTGTCAGGCAGGTGTCAACGTCACCGCCTCGCACAACCCCCGCGAGTACAACGGCTACAAGGCCTACTGGGACGACGGCGCTCAGGTGCTGGCTCCCCACGACAAGGGCATCATCGACGAGGTGAACAAGGTGAAAATCGAGGATGTGAAGTTTGAGGGCAACAAGGATCTCATCATCCCTATCGGTGGTGAGATGGACTGGGACTACATCCAGGCCGTGAAGGAGGCCATGGTCGACCAGGATGTCATCCTGCGCCAGAAAGACCTCAACATTGTCTACTCGCCCATGCACGGCACAGGCCGCGTCATCATCCCTATGGCCCTGCGCTCATGGGGCTTCCAGAATATCCACGTAGTGCCCGAGCAGATGGTCATCGACGGCAACTTCCCCACCGTTGTCAGTCCTAATCCTGAGAACGCCGAGGCCATGACCTTAGGCATGAAGCTGGGTACGAAACTCAACGCCGACCTTGTCATTGCCTCCGACCCCGACGCCGACCGCCTGGCTATCGTCTGCCGCAACGCCAAGGGCGAATGGGAAATCCTCAACGGCAACCAGACCTGCATGATGTTCTCATGGTATATCATCGCTAACAAGAAGAAGCTCGGACAGCTGAAGGGCAACGAGTTCCTCGTCAAGACCATCGTCACCACCGAGGTCATCGCCGAGATTGCCAAGAAGAACGGTGTGGAGTACAGCGACTGCTATACGGGCTTCAAGTGGATTGCCAACGAGATTCGCGTCAACGAAGGCAAGAAGAAGTATATCGGCGGCGGCGAGGAGAGCTTCGGCTTCTTGCCATACGACAAGGTAAGGGACAAGGATTCACCAGCCTCCATCTGCCTCATCTGCGAGATTGCAGCCTGGGCACGCGACAACGGCATGACGCTCTACGACCTGCTGATGAATATCTACAAGGAGTATGGTTTCTCGCGCGAGGTGACTGTCAACGTAGTGCGTCCCGGCAAGACCGGTGCCGACGAGATCAAGCAGATGATGACCGACTTCCGCGCCACTCCTCCCACCGACCTGGGTGGCTCGAAGATTGTGCTGTCGAAGGACTTCCAGAAATTGGAGAAGCGCGATGCCGAGGGCAACGTCACTCCTCTCGACATGCCTGACAAGAGCAACGTGCTGCAGTGGTTCTGCAACGACGGCACGAAGGTCAGCGTCCGTCCCTCGGGTACTGAGCCGAAAATCAAGTTCTATCTTGAGGTGAAGGATCCCTCCTTCAAGGGTGCAGAAGACTACGAGCGCTGCATGGCCGCCGCCGGTGAGAAGGTGGAAGCTATCAAGAAGAGCTTGAAGTTATAGGAACACCAAAGCCTCCCTTTTGATGGGAGGCTTTTTGCTTTTTAACTCAAAATAATCAATAATTATGAACAAATCATTACGATTATTTCTGTTAACTCTATTGCTCTGCGGTTTTATGCAGACGATGGCGGATACATGGACTGATAGTAACGGACTTACATGGTTCTTTACTGTCAACGGAACGGAGGCTACGGATCTCAGGTTTTATAGTGGACCTGATTCCAAGAAGATTTATCTCTATGGTGATCCTAATAGGTCAGAAGAAGAAATAGCAGCAGATCCGCAACTGCCTTTCGTACCAGGTGCCTGGGACGCTGCAGCCATGCGTTTCAGTTATTCTGAAGGTAAACATCTGCCCACTATTCCTGATGACGTTTACTTCAGTCTCAAGACTTTGATCTTTGACGTATCAGATGTTACTGCTAATTTTGATATGAAGGTCATGAATGGTTGGTGGAGTAATACCTATTACGATCATGTTAAGTGGGAGAATGGCTTGAACGAACTCCAAATCACACCGACAATGGCTGATGAGTGTGCCAAGGGTGGCGGAAGCCGTGACCTTGTCCTCATGTTGTATAATGGCTCTATGACTCTCAATGCTGTCTACTATGAGTCTAGTGAAGTGTCTGGCGATATAGTAATCCCTTCGAAAGTTTATGATGGTTCAAAGGAATTGACTGTGACGAGCATCGGCTATGGGGCGTTCTGTGGCTGCCATGGCCTGACGAGTGTGACCATCCCCGAGAGCGTGACGAGCATCGGCAAAAGGGCTTTCCAATACTGCATGCGTCTGACGAGCGTGAACATTCCGTCGAGCGTGACATATATAGGCGATGCTGCGTTCTATGAATGCTTAAGCCTGAAAAGTGTAAACATTCCGTCGAGTTTAACATACATTGGAGATGGGGCGTTTAAATATTGCGGAGGCCTGACTTCGATTACTGTTGATAGTGGGAATATGATATATGATTCACGGGACAATTGTAATGCCATTATTGCGACTGCCAGCAATACACTTATTGTTGGCAGTAATACAACAGTTATCCCCAACAGCGTGACGAGCATCGGCGATTATGCATTCGGAGAATGCAGGGGGCTGACCTCTATTGAGATTCCCAACAGGGTGACTATTATCGGCAGTTATGCGTTTACTGGTTGCATGGGGCTGACTTCTATTGAGATTCCTAATAGTGTGACGAGCATAGGTGCTTGTGCGTTCACTGCATGTATTCACTCGAGTGTTTACATGTAATCACTCGAGTGATTCCCAGGCGGAAAACCGCCAGAAACGATGTAAATATTTATTTGATGTCGGCCACAGTGGATTTATAAATGTTCGCGTACATATATTAAATAAGGCAAGCAAATAGCTTTTGACAGTCCGACTGCAATGTAAAATTTTCAGAAATTCTGCTTTTGAACATTTTTTGTAAGAGAAAATAAGTTCTCACAGTTGGCATGAACTGCTGTTCTCTTTCACAGATTCACGACTATCCACACCTTTTTCTACCTGACTTCCAGTCTGACATAGGACTGTCTGCTCTTATAACATACAACAAAATTCCTTTACAGCTTACATCCGAAGGAATTTTCTGCTCCAAGTACTCGATACTCCCTGTTCCCTCGGAACTTTCTTTTTTATCGGTCAAGCAAGGATTGTTCTTTCTCTGCAACCA
>JAILAA010000023.1 GCA_024681875.1 Prevotella sp. | reverse complement strand
CGCGAAGCGAATTTCTTCGCCAGCTCGACGACATTATTGTATGCTCCAGCTGAAAGGGAACCTGCGCAGAACGTAAGACCGTTGTGTTTGTTAGGCACGGCGTCGAGGAACCACTGGATGTCCTCCTCGGTGCGCACAATGCGTGGCAGACCAAGAATCTCAATGGGGGGATCGTCGGGATGAACGCACATGTTCATACCACATTCCTCGCACACGGGCATGATGGCCTCGAGGAAATATTTCATGTTCTGGCGCAGCTGTGCCTTGTCGATGCCTTTGTAGAGGTCGAGGAACTCGCGGAATTTCTGCACGGGAGCCTCGTCGTTCTCACTGAAGTTGCCAGAGACGAAGCCTTGCGTCTTGATAACGATGTTCTCCACCAGCTTGTGGTCTTTCTCGGGCGTCATCGTTTTGGCCATCTCATCACATTCAGCCAATACGTTTCGGCCCTCGCCCCAGCCCTCGGGGAACTGGAACTTGCTCCACTCCTCACGTGCGCCCGGGCGCTTGAGAATATAAATGTCGAAATAGGCAAATTCAGCATAGTTGAAATAGAGGTTGGTGGCACCGTTGGGATTGTTGTGGAAGAGGTCGGTGCGGGCCCAGTCGAGCACAGGCATGAAGTTGTAGCAGATGCAGTGGATGCCTTCGGCCGAGAGATTCCTCAGCGACTCCTTGTATACCTCAATCTGCTCGTCGCGGTCAGGGCCGGCATACTTGATGGTCTCCACCACAGGCAGGCTCTCGACGACGCTCCAGCGCATACCATAGCTCTCGATATATTCGCGAAGCTCGCGGATTTTCTCACGTGTCCACACCTGTCCAAGGGGCACGTCGTGCAGGGCGGTAACAATGCCCTCTACTCCAATCTGTCTCAGCATGGCAAGCGTAATCTTGTCTTTCTTGCCAAACCATCTCCATGTTCTTTCCATAATTGTTTAAGTGTTTAAAAAGATTGCTGCAAAGATACAGCATTTTTATGAGATTGCAGTGATGAGCTGTACTTTTTTTCAAAAAAACTTGCGTGGATAGGAAAAAAATACTATCTTTGCAAACAAAGGATGTTAAACACTAAAAATCTTACAACTATGAATAAGGAGGATAAATTCATCATCACCATCAGCCGTCAGTTTGGAACAGGCGGACATGAGATTGGTGCTGAGCTGGCCCATCGCTTAGGCGTAAAGCTGCTCGACAAGCAAATCATAAACGAGGTGGCACGCCGCTTCGGTGGTGTGGAGGAGGCTATGGAGAAGATTGAGGCCCGCAATCCGCTTTGGCGCGACGACTTCACCAGCTTCTACCGCCAGTACATGGCTGGCGCCGAGTATAACGGACAGGAGCACGACCAGACGTCGCACCAGCTCTTCGAGGCGCAGGCAGATGCCATCCGTAGCATCGCCGCGCAGGAGTCGTGTGTGATTATTGGCCGTTGCGGATTCCATATCTTCCGCGACCATCCCAATGCGCTGAAGATTTTCATCCATGCCGACGATGCCTGCCGCAAACGTCGCATTGCCGAGAAGTATGACATCTCGGAAGTGGATGCTGCCGCAATGATTGTAGACAACGACTACTCACGCGAGCTCTACACGAAGAACTATACAGGCAGTGACTGGCAGGATGCCCGCAATTACGACGTAACGCTCAACGTGCGCAAGTTCGGCGTCAACGGTGCCGTCGACTTCTTGATGAACGTCATTGGTTAACCTTTTTAAACTTTTCAATTTTAAAATCTTTCAACTTTTCAAGTGGGTTTAGGAAAATGGATAGCCGGCTCGCTGGGCTGGATAACGCTGGGGCCGCTGGGCGGCATCTTGGGCTTTCTTATTGGAGCGATGCTCGACTCGGCTGCCGACGCTCCTCCTGATACACAGGGCTTTTCTGGCAATACCGATCAGGGCAACCGCAACAGCTTCCTGCTGACGATGCTTGTCCTATCGGCCTATATCATCAGGGCCGACGGACGCGTCATGCACTCAGAAATGGAGCTGGTGCGCAATTTCCTGCGCGACAATTTCGGCGAGCAGGCTAAGCTGCAGGGCAACGACATCCTGTTGAAAATTCTCGAAGAGGAGAAACGTCAGGGTAGGGAAGGCTTCCGCCGCACCATCCGTCAGGCCTGCTTTGAGGCTTCACAGCATCTTGACTATGGCGGACGCCTCCAGCTGATGAATTTCCTTGTGATGATTGCACAGGCCGACGGCAGCGTTGACCAGACAGAGATTGAAGCCTTGAAAGAGGTGGCTGGATGGATGCAGGTGCCTGAGTCGGAGGTGGAGTCGATGTTGCATTTGGGAGGAAAAACCACCGACGACGACTATAAGGTGCTGGGCGTCAGTCCGCAAGCCACTGACGAAGAGCTGAAGAAAGCCTATAGAAAGTTGGCATTGGAGCATCATCCTGACCGTGTGGCAAAGCTGGGCGACGACGTGCGGCGTGCTGCCGAGAAAAAGTTCCAGGAAATCAATGCAGCCAAGGAACGTATCTGGAAGGCCAGAGGACTTTAGAATTCACAGTTCACAGTTCATAGTTCATAGTTCATAGTTCATAGTTTATAGTTCATAGTTAGTCCATCCCCATTTTTAGGTATTGAGCATTATTTCTGAGTTTTTCCCTTTGCTGTGTCACTTTTATTGCCTACCTTTGCATGTTCGTGAAAGGGTAAGACGCAAGTTATGAGACTATCAGAGCTGAAGACAGGCCAGCAGGGAGTCATCGTGAAGGTGTATGGTCACGGAGGATTCCGTAAGCGTATCGTAGAAATGGGCTTTATCAAGGGCAAGACCGTGGATGTCTTGCTGAATGCTCCGCTACAAGACCCTGTGAAGTATAAGGTGATGGGCTATGAGGTGAGCCTGCGTCGCCATGAGGCAGAGCTGATCGAGACCCACCCTCTGCCCCTCCCTGAAGGGAGGGGAGAAGATACTCCTGCTAAAGATAGTTTGAGCGTGCAAGGTCGTTTCACCCCTCCCTCACAGGGAGGGGAAGGGAGTGGATCTGTTGGGTCTGTTGGAGCTGTTGGGCCTGCTTATCATTCTGCTCTCCGCCAGCGCCGCACCATCAACGTAGCACTCATCGGCAACCCTAACTGCGGCAAGACATCGTTATTTAATTATGCCAGCGGTGCCCACGGACGCGTGGGCAATTACAGCGGTGTCACCGTCGATGCTTCCGAGGCGCATGCCTCGATGTTCGGCTATGAGTTCAACCTCATCGACCTGCCAGGCACTTACTCCCTGTCCTGCTATTCGCCTGAAGAGCTCTACGTCCGTAAATACCTGCAGGAACAGATGCCCGACGTGGTCATCAACGTCATCGACTCCAGCAATCTTGAGCGCAACCTCTACCTCACCACGCAGCTCCTCGACATGGACTTGCGCGTGGTGGGTGCCTTGAATATGTACGATGAGTTCGAGCGTCGCGGCGACCATGTTGACGTGAAGACACTTGGCACACTCTTCGGTATGCCGATGGTGCCCACGTCGTTCAAGACCGGCGAGGGTGTGAAAGATCTCTTCCGTGCCGTCATTCAGGTTTATGAGGGGCGTAGCCGCGAGGCCCGCCACCTGCACATCAACTATGGCCATGAAATTGAGGACGGCATCAAGGACATTCAGAAATGGCTGAAAGCCCCACCCACTCCTTCCAAAGGCATGCTTCTTCCTCCTTCGCTCAGTACGCGTCATCTGGCCATCAAGCTATTGGAGGGTGATAGCGATATTGAAGAACTGGTGACCACCCACATATCTGCAAACGACTTCCTGCATATTGAGAAGGCGCGCTTGCGTGCCTCGCTGCGTGTGCAGGAGGAAACGGGCGACGACACCGAGACGGCCATCATGGACGCAAAGTACGGCTTCATCAACGGCGCACTGACGGAGGCTGGCTATCAGACGGGCACGAAGGAGGATACCTATCGCATGACGCACCTCATCGACGGCGTGCTATCTAATAAATATGTGGGGTTCCCCATCTTCTTCGCCATTCTCTTCGTCATGTTCCAGACCACCTTCGCCATTGGCCAATATCCGATGGACTGGATAGATGCCGGTGTAGGCAAACTAGGCGAGTGGCTGGAGAACACAATGGTTGAAGGGCCACTGCGCTCGATGCTGGTCGACGGCATTATCGGAGGCGTGGGCGCCGTCATCGTCTTCCTGCCACAGATACTCATCTTGTACTTGTTCATATCTTTTATGGAGGACTCAGGCTACATGGCCCGTGCCGCGTTCATTATGGACCGTCTGATGCACAAGATGGGCCTGCACGGCAAGTCGTTCATACCGCTTATCATGGGCTTCGGCTGCAATGTGCCTGCCGTGATGGCTACGCGCACCGTCGAGAGCCGACGCTCACGGCTCATCACTATGCTGGTGCTGCCGTTCATGTCGTGCTCGGCGCGCCTGCCCATCTACATCATGATTACCGGGGTGTTCTTCGCGCCGCAGTGGCGCTCATGGGTGATGATCTCGCTCTATGCCATTGGCATTGTGATGGCCGTCATCGTGAGTAAGATACTGTCGAAGTTCGTCTTCAAGGGCGAGGATACGCCTTTTGTAATGGAGTTGCCGCCCTATCGTTGGCCTACGGCGAAGGCCTGTGCACGCCACACGTGGGAGAAAGGCAAGGAATATCTGAAGAAGATGGGCGGTGTCATCCTCGTGGCCAGCATCATCGTGTGGGCCTTGGGCTATTTCGGCACCATGGGCGTGGCACCATCGATGGAACAGAGCTTCATCGGCACCATGGGCCGCTTGGTGGAGCCGATCTTCGCTCTGCAGGGCTTCGACTGGCAGCTCGACGTCAGCCTCATCGCCGGCGTGGGAGCGAAAGAGATAGTCGCCTCTACCATCGGCGTTCTCGGCGGATTGGAGGGCATCACACCGTTAGTGGCCTACAGCTTCCTGCTCTTCGTCCTGCTCTATTTCCCCTGCATCGCCACCATCGCCGCTATCAAGCACGAGACGGCCTCCTGGCGCTGGGCCATCACTGCCGCCGTCTACACAACCCTCGTTGCCTGGTTCGTCTCAGCCATCGTCACACAGGTGGGGCTGTTACTGTGTTAAAGCATATTATTTGAGCATATTCTGCCCCATCGGACTGCTTAGCACCTTAATCAAGATGAATAATGCAAGTATGACAAAGACAATGATCGCAATTTTCAAATATCCTTTTAGCGTTTCTTTGTCTTCCTGCTGCTTGTAACCTTGATTAACTGGTTTGCTCACTTGCGGCTCCAGCCAAGTTCCGCAATGCTTGCATTTCTTCGCTACTGCAAGGATCTCCCCTCCGCAATGCGGACATTTCTTCGTCTGCTCCATTTTTTACAAATTTGTCCAGAATTTACTCCATTCTTTTATTGCTAAACAACCAATAAGGCCAATCAATCCAAACACAAGACCAATAATTGCCAATGCCTTGTTCTCCCTTTTCATCCCCAAAAAAGAGAAAATGATAGCTCCTATGGCACATACAATTTGAATTGTGGGATTATATGAGGTAAAAGCAGTAATTATTCCGATAAGGGCCAGAACAAAACCCAATGTGCCTTCCTTGTTCTTTGTAGCATCAGAATCTACTTCATGCCCTTTCTGAATAGGACTCTGGTAGTATTCACCTTTTGGGGAAATATCTGTATGACATATCGGGCAAAAACTAACGCCTCGTTCAATTTGTTCCCCACAAACAGGGCAGGGGGCCAAATTCTGTATCTTCGGTTTCTCTTTGTCCGTTAGCCATTCCCCACAAAACCTGCATTTTTTTGCAATGGCTAAAATCTCCTCTCCGCAATATGGACATCTTTTCGTTTCTTCCATAGGTATTTCAGTGGCTATACTATTATTGTCATTTAGCAGTTTACTCATAAGCAAGTTTTGCCTTGAAGTTGTCGGTAATCAGTTGTTTTTGGGGCTGTGTGTTTATACACTTTCTTCCTGTTTCGTTGGCAAAGATAAGCATTTTTTCCGTAAGTTCAAATAATAGCAGAGAAAAAAGTGTATTGCCAAGCTCCGCCGTCTCAGCCAATAGCTCAACTCCGGCTTTGTGTCAAGAGGTAGTGGTACCCATAAAGTCTACGTGAGGCGAAATAACGCAAACGTCTGATAGGAGCTCAATAACTACTGAATATAGAGAAAAATGTTTACATTTGCAGTCAAAGTGATGCACCATCTGGATGGCATCAACGTCAGGCTGAGCGAGGTAGAAGTCACTCTGGCTCGTCAGGTTTTCTCCTTCCGGAACTTCGCTAAGGCGGTCAACGATGCCGTCATGCAAGTGGGATACTCTTTGACCTATAGGCCTTATTTCTTTCGTCTGAAATGCTTGTAGCCAATGGGAATGGCAATAATGGTGGCCGTCACCATGCCAATCAGCCCGATGGGTATGCTGCTGCCGCCTTCTTCTGCGGGAGGCATGGCAGCGGCCTGTAGGCTGTCGGTCTGCAGGGTGTCTGCAGGCAGCGGGGTGGGGGACACAGGGGGTGTCTCCGGCTCGGCATAGTCGGCATGGAAGATGTTCACGGCATTGCCGCCGCCATTGCTTCGCCCTTGCGAGGTGACGATGATGATGCTGCCGTCTTTTGAGATATCGAGTCCGACGGGGTAGCTGTCCACGTCGGCGGCTCCCACCATTTTCATGGTCCTGGTGTCTACGATGCAGAGCTTGCTGCCGGCATTGCACGCTGCAAAGATGAAGCGGCCGCTGGGTGAGGCCTCAATGGTGCGTGCGCCGGCCATCACCTTGCACTCCTCCCAGCCTCTGAGGTTTGCTGTGCCGTGGTTCTGTATTCCACGGGCAGCGTTGAGCAGACTGTCTAATTTGACACGCTGCACGTATCCGGCACCGTTGATGCTCAGGTAGAGCCAGTCGTCGACGAGGATGAGGTGTCGCACGTTGGATCGCATGCCCAGCACGCGGCCCATGTACTCCTGCCGCTCCATGTCTATGACGGCTATTCCACCACCGCCGCCCATGCAGCCCACCAGCAGGTAGTGGTCGTCGGGGGTGAACACGGTGCCGCGCAGGGTGTAGCCGCTATTCACGTCGCGGTTCACACTTTGCGTCAGGCTGTAGTTCAGCTTCAGCTGGTAGTCGACGATGAACAGTTTTTCGTAATGCCACGCCTTGGGGTCGTTGCCCTCAATGTTGAGCAGTCCCACGGTGTTGTCGCCCCAATGGGTGATGGCCAGATGGCGACCGTCGTGTGAGCAGGCCACCATCTTGGGCAGGGGGCCTGTCTCCATCATGCGCACGATACTGTCCGTCTGTGTGTCTATGACGGCCACGGCCGATGGGTCTTGGGCGTTGATATCGTAGGTGCGGCGATAGTAGGGCACCCATAGGTAGCGCCCACCGTGTGAGAAGGCACTCTCCACGGGCTTGCCCCGGAAGGTGTTCAGGTTGCGTGTGTAATGGGTGAAATGGAAGAGACCGCTCGGCGGTGCCCAGAGAGCCGAGTCGGCCACCTCGTCGAACTGGTGGCTGATGACCTTCAGCTTGCGCCACGTGCCCATCTCGTAGGCCACGGTGGCGCAGCCTTCCAATGAGTTGATGTAGAACTTTGTTCCGTCGGGGCTGATATTTGCCGACTTGGGCGAATAGATGTCTGTGTCGAGCGTCTCCTTGTCGGCGTGGTTGAACTGTTGCATCTTGTGCTGCAGGGTCACCACCACAGAACTGTCGCTGGCGACGGTGCTTTGGCCTATCCGTGAGTGGATAATAGCGGGTTGGGCCAGGCTGGTTATCGTTGCGAACATAAAGGCCAATAGGGGCGAGATGAAGCGGCGGGTGATGTTGCCGTAGGCGTCGATGCGACGGTCGCGTAGGAAAGGCCACCAGCGGCGTACCTTCTCTGAGCGTTTCATGTCGATGTCGACGATGATGCTCTCCTCCTCGTTCTCAGAGGCCTCGTAGATGATCTCACCTTGTGGACCGCAGACGAAGCTGGTACCCCAGAAGGGGATGGTGGAAGGTGGAATGGAAGGGCTTTTCTCCTCTCCAACGCGATTAACCGCTACGACGGGTAGACCGTTGGCTACGGCATGACCACGCATCACCGTCTGCCAGGCTCGGCGCTGGCGCTGTTGCTCCTCGGGTGTGTCGTTGGGATCGTAGCCGATGGCGGTGGGATAGATGAGCAGCTCGGCACCCTGCAGGGCCATCAGACGAGCAGCCTCGGGATACCACTGATCCCAGCAGACGAGCACCCCCAGCTTGCCCACTGAGGTCTCAATAGGCTGGAAACCCAGGTCGCCGGGCGCGAAGTAGAACTTCTCGTAATAGCCAGGGTCGTCGGGGATGTGCATCTTGCGGTACTTGCCGGCTATTGTGCCGTCTTTCTCAAAGACTACGGCGGTGTTGTGGTAGAGACCTGCCGAGCGACGCTCGAACAGCGAGGTGACCAGTACGACGCCGCACTCCTTGGCCAGACGCCCGTAGATTTCGGTAGACGGGCCTGGGATGGGCTTGGCCAGGTCGAAGTTGTTGACGTCCTCTACCTGACAGAAGTAGAGTGAGTTGTGCAACTCCTGCAACACGACCAGCTCGGCACCGCGACTGGAAAGGTCGCGTATGCCGTCGCAAAGTCGTTTGATGTTGTCTGTAGTATTAGCAGTGTTGTGCTGCTGTATCAATCCGATGTTCATGTCGTTTCCGTTGGTGAGGAGTAAGGAAGGACGCTGTCATGATGCTTTCGGTCAGTCTACAAAGCCGGCTTTGGGGCAGGCAGAGAGGTCGAGACCGGGCATGAGCACCTCGTCGCAGCTGATTTCCTTCAGCTCAGGGTTGCCTGACAGGTCGAGGGCGCCGATAGGTGTCTGCTCTATGTAGAGCTTCTCCAGCTTCGGGCATTGTGTCAGGTCGATGTTGCCGACACTGGTGCCAGAGATGTTCAGCAGCTCCAGATCGGGTTGGTTACCCAGAGTAACGGACGTCAGACCGTAGATGCCAACCAAGAACACCTCTTTCAGCTTTGTGTTTTTGCTCAGGTCGATGGAGTTGATAACGACGTTGTTGGCGTGCAGCCATCGCAGGTTCTTCAGGAGCTCTATGCCCGTGAAGTCCTTCACCGGCTTGAGGTTCACGTCAAGGAGGTCGAAATCTTCGATTTCCGCATCTGTCAGGATGCCGTCCTCGCCGGCGTCAGTGCTCAGCACTGCCTTGCGCAGCTCAGGATCGGGGAAGCTGGCTTCATCGATGGCCAGGCCTACGGTCGGTTCTTTCTCTTCAGTGGCAGCGGTTTCGCTGGTCTTACCACCCTTGCAGGCCGTCATGCTCACTGTGAGCAGCAGGACCCAGAATAATGTTTTTCTCATGATGTAATTGATGTTGTTATGATAAAAATGTTTATTAAGCGTTGAGCACGCCAACGGGGAATTGCATGGTGCAGCAGTGGAGAGAACCGTGCTGACAGATGAGGGTGCGGCAGTCAATGCCGATGATTTCTCTGTCGGGGAAGGCCTTGCCGATGATGCGCAGTGCCTCGGCGTCGAGGTCGGGCTGACCGTAGGTGGGGCAGAGCACCGCGCCGTTGATAATGAGGAAGTTGGCGTAGGTGGCAGGAAGTCTGTCGGTTAGTTCATAGTGCATAGTGCATAGTTCAAAGTTGGGCTGCGCATCGGGCAACTGTGAACTATGAACTATGCCCTGTGAACTATAAATGGGGCGGGGTAGGGGCAGCTTCAGCAGACGGTAGGGTTTGCCTTCCTTCGTGCGGAAGGTTGTCAGCTGCTCTTCCATCAGGCGCAGCTCCTCGTACTGCTCATCCTGCGGGTCGTCGCAGCCCACATAGAGTAATGTGTCGTTGGGAGCGATGCGTACCAGGGTGTCGATGTGGCCGTCGGTGTCGTCGCCTGTCAGCTGGCCGTGGTCAATCCACAGCACGCGGTCGGCATAGAGATATTCCTTCAGCCGTTCCTCTATCTCTTCCTTCGTCAGGGGTTGGTTGCGGTGGGGCGCCAACAGGCAGCACGACGTGGTAAAGATGGTGCCGCTGCCGTCGCTCTCGATGGAGCCACCCTCCAGTACGAAGTCCAGGTGATTGACATACTCGCCCTTCACGCTGCCATCGTCGAAGAGGCGGCGGTTGATGGCGTTGTCCTGTGCAGCAGGGAATTTCTCGCCCCATCCGTTGAAACAGAAATCAAGTAGTTTAATGTTCGGTGTTGAGTGTTTAGTGACTTTTGAATTGTCGTCAGAAGTAACGTCACTAAACTCTAAACTCTCAACACTCAACAGAGTTATGAACCCATGATCCCTTGCCCACGTGTCGTCGTTGGGCGGGCCGACGATGAGCAGGGGCTCACGGCGGCGTATTTCTCTCGCCATCTCCTCGTAGGTCTTCGTCACCTCGTCGAGCATCGGTGCCCAGTCGGTCTTGGCGTGCGGCCACGTCAGCTGTACGCCGCTTTGTGGCTCCCATTCAGCAGGTAGGCGGTAGGCTTTTTTGTTAATCATGGTTGCAAAGGTACGAATTTTTTTATTAAAACGACGGAAATACAAATAATTTGTCTAATTTTGCAAGCTGAAACAAAACAAACAGACATAAAAACGAGAATGAAAGTACTAAAATTTGGCGGAACGTCCGTAGGTTCCGTGCCAGGCATTCTAAGCTTGAAAAAGATTGTTGAGGCAGAAGCCGAAAGGGGCCCTGTCGTAGTTGTGGTAAGCGCCCTTGATGGCATTACTGACAAACTGATTGCTATGGCCCACATGGCCCAGCAGGGCAATGAGGAGTGGCGCAATGAGTATGAAGCCATCGTCTATCGCCACCACCAGATGATAGATACCGTCATCACCGACGAGACACGTCGGGCTGCCGTATTGTCAAAGGTCGACGCCCTCTTCGACCAGCTACAGAGTATCTGCACAGGCGTGTTCCTGATTCACGACCTGTCGAAGAAGACCGAGGATGCCATTGTGAGCTATGGCGAGCGCCTTTCGTCGAATATTGTGGCCGCCCTCGTTGATGGCGGCGTGCGCATGAACAGCCGCGACTTCATCCGCACGGAGAAGAAGATGGTGAGCACTAATCTTCAGAACGGCAAGCATGTCCTCGACTCCGAGCTGACCACCAAGCTGGTGCGCGAAACCTTTGGTCCTGTATGTCGCGACTCAGTCGCAACAAACAAGACGGTGGCCGTTGTTCCTGGCTTCATCGCCCGCGACCGCGACACCCACGAGACCACCAATCTGGGACGTGGCGGCAGCGATTACACCGCAGCTATCATCGCAGCAGCCCTCGATGCTGAGGTGCTGGAGATATGGACCGACGTGGACGGCTTCATGACCGCCGATCCGAAGGTCATCCAGTCGGCCTATACCATCAACGAGCTGAGCTATGTCGAGGCCATGGAGTTGTGCAACTTCGGCGCGAAGGTGGTCTATCCGCCAACTATCTACCCCGTCTGCGTCAAGAATATCCCCATCCGTGTCAAGAATACCTTCAACCCTGAGCATCCGGGCACGCTCATCAAGGACAAGATTGAGGACGACATGAAGCCCATCAAGGGCATCTCCAGCATCAAGGGCACCACGCTGATTACGGTGACGGGCCTCTCGATGGTGGGTGTCATCGGTGTGAACCACCGCATCTTCACCACTCTGGCCGACCGCGGCATCTCGGTGTTCATGGTCAGTCAGGCTTCCTCAGAGAACAGCACGTCAATCGGCGTGCGCGACGAGGATGCCGAGGCTGCTGTCGAGGTGCTCAACGAGGAGTTCGCCAAAGAAATTGAGACGGGTGCCATGTATCCCATGCAGGCAGAGAGCGGCCTGGCCACCATTGCCATTGTGGGTGAGAACATGAAGCATACGCCGGGCATCGCCGGTAAGCTCTTCGGCACGCTGGGACGCTCGGGCATCAGCGTCATCGCCTGCGCACAGGGCGCCTCCGAGACGAATATCTCCTTTGTCGTTGAAGGACGTTTTCTGCGCAAGTCCCTCAACGTGCTCCACGATTCGTTCTTCCTCTCTGAGTACAAGGTGCTCAACCTCTTCATCTGCGGCATCGGCACTGTCGGCGGTATGCTCCTCGAGCAGATTCGCACGCAGCAGCAGGTACTCATCCAGCAGAAACGACTGAAGCTGAACGTGGTAGGCATCAGCGACGTGGCCAACTTCGTGCTCGACCGCGAGGGCATCGACCTCAACAACTACGAGAAGATTCTGCGCGCAGGCTATCCTGCCAATACGGAGCACATGCGCGACGAGATTATCAAGATGAACATCTTCAACAGCGTCTTTGTCGACTGTACGGCCAGCAAGCAGATAGCATCCCTCTATCAGACCTTCCTCGAGCATAACATCAGCGTGGTGGCTGCCAACAAGATTGCCGCCTCCAGCGATTATGACAGCTACATTAAGCTGCGCCAGACGGCACGCGACCGCGGCGTATGGTTCCGCTACGAGACCAACGTGGGTGCCGGACTGCCTATCATCGGCACCATCAACGACCTGTGCAACTCGGGCGACAAGATTCTGAAGATTGAGGCCATCCTCTCAGGTACGCTGAACTTCATCTTCAACGAGATTGCCGCCGACGTGCCCTTCAGCGAGACCGTGCGCCGTGCCAAGGAGCAGCGCTACAGCGAGCCCGACCCGCGCATCGACCTCAGCGGCACCGATGTCATCCGCAAGCTCGTCATCCTCACCCGCGAGGCTGGCTACAAGGTGGAGCAGGACGACGTAGAGAAACATCTCTTCGTGCCTGATAGCTATTTCGAGGGCTCGCTCGACGACTTCTGGGCCAAGCTGCCCGAGCTCGACGCCGACTTCGAGGCTCGCCGCAAGGTGCTTGAGGCCGAGGGTAAGCGCTGGCGTTTCGTCGCCACGATGGAGAATGGCAAGACAAGCGTTGCCTTGAAGGAGGTTCCTCAGAGCCATCCCTTCTACCCGCTTGAAGGCTCTAACAACATCGTGCTGCTTACTACCGAGCGCTATCGTGAGTACCCCATGCTCATTCAGGGCTATGGTGCAGGAGCCGCAGTTACGGCAGCAGGCGTCTTTGCCAACATCATGAGCATCGCAAATATTTAAAAGCCCACCCCTTCCCCTTCCAAGGGGAGGGTCTTCTTGGGCTATTGATACTACACAACAGCGGGCGAATCGACAAACGATTCGCCCGCTGGTTCTTTAGTTGTGCTATTGGCAGACTTTGCTCTTTCGCATACTGCCATCTTCCAGCATCTCAGTCTTGATATAGAAACCGTGCTGGGGTGAATCTATTCGATGTCCCTGCAAATCGTACCACACAGTGGAGCGGACACGCTGTTGAGCCTTACTTGCCGGCTGGCTGATGGACGTGGGCATCTTCGAAGAGGCTCCTGCAGGCGCCTTGTTGGCATTCAGAATGACACCCGTCTGGGCATCGAACAGAAGGGCCACCACGCGCAGGTTGTTTTTGTCCTGGACAACGGGCTGTCCGCTGGTGTTCTTGATTTCGCGTATGTCAAAGCTATAGTCGAAGGTCTGTGTGACATCGGCTACGATGGGCGACTGGAGCGAGTTCTCAATGCCCGACATACTGGACCGGGCCAGATAGACGAAGTTGAAAGTAAGACCGCCCACATAGCTGCCACCCTGGGTGAAAACATCCATAGACGAGGGCCATCCTGTCTCTCCGCTGTAGTAGTTGGCCTGTTTCCAATTGTTGGCGGTACCCGTTAAACCGTCGCTCAGCAGGATGAAGCCCACTTCGTAGGGGCAGTCTTCGCGGTCCAGCGGGAAGGTGATGTAGGACGTGGCAGTCAGTACGCTGTCTTCTGTCCACACCGACGATACATCGACCTCGGCAGGGGCCACCACGCTGCAGGCACGGCTCCACAAATCTTCAATGCCAAATGTCTTTCCGCCGGCATTGCCGCTAAATGCATCGGTAGACAACTGACGGTCGAGGAAGGCGGCAGGGAAACCTGCCACGTTGCTGGGATATTGTGCAGACGACATCACCTCCATCGGGTCTTTGTTGTGATAGGAAATACCAATGAAATCATCGGGATGCAGGCGGTTCATCTCTTCCAGCCCTACAAAGCCTCGCGGACAGTAGCCACACCATGTGCCGGTGTATTCCTCAAGCACGGCACGATGCACGGGTAGCGTATGATAGAGATTGGCCAGACCTTGGCCTTGAGGAGCCAGGTCTTCATTTTCATAGCCGTCGACGCTGGTAATAGTAATCACCACAGGATAGGCTCCCTTCTCTGCCACAGCAGGCAGCTGCACATTGAACGAAGTGGAACGTCCGAAGACACCAGGCAACCGTTTGCTACCCAAGTCTTGATGAGTACTTCCCGTCAGTCCGGCTATTTCGTAAGTATAGTCGAGCGAGGCAACGCCCTGTGTGCCGTGGTTGACGATCTCGATGGAGGTGCTTGTCGGCTGTCCGGTACGGCCCTTGTACTCTTCCACGTAGCTAACGCTTACAGCGTGCTCACGAATACCTTCGCCTTCGAGCACCACTTGCAGGGCTGCATCGGTGAAGTCGTCAGCCAGATCGTGCCAAGCCGTACGATACACATCACTTGTATGGAGGAAAA
Organism: Prevotella sp.; assembly: GCA_024681875.1. The sequence continues at coordinate 1,432 of JAILAA010000023.1, read as the reverse complement.
GCCCTCCTTTTGAGCTGTGTCCCGTCACCACCAAAGGCTTCCGCGGATTAGTGCCTTTGGCCACCTTGAACGAATAGCCCACATAGAGGCCTTCTTCTGTGATGGTATAGGGAGTGGCAAAGTCGACCTGCGTATAACCCTTGGCAGCTTCGAAAGCCTGTGTTGCAATGTCAGGCTCCTGCATACGCTGGCTCTTTACGACGGGGAGCTGAAGCGACAGCCATGCTTTTGCTTCGGAAATATCGTTGCTGAACGGGAACACGATGCGCAGGGCCTTCACCTTCAGGCCCACCAGCGCACGGTCGGTCAGATGCATGGCCACATCGTAAGTCTCAGCCTTTGTGCTGCCTGTTCCTATCACATAGGTGCTGTCGCCGCGGCTATAGACGATTTCGCCTTCAGCAGCCTGCAGGGTTGGCGTTCCGCAAAACAGCAGAACGCCAACGAGCAAGCCCATGAGGCTGTGATGATGTGTATCCTTCATTGTCTTACTATTTATTGATGACTTTAACGGTCTTATGAGTGCCATCGGAAAGGGTTACAGTCTTAATGACGAGACCCTTGGCATCAGGGCTGACGCAACGGCCTGTGGCATCGTAATAGCTCACGGCCTTGACGTCGGTTGGTGTCTGTGCAGGGGCTATGCCGACGGTCTCATCATTCCATGGCTCGGTGACGATTTGGCTGGTGGCCAGGTCGAAGTAGACGATATTGGAGCGACGCTCCACACCGGCACCACGATAGATGCTCTGGATGCCCACGTTCTTTGCCGGCTCAAAGTAGATGGTGAAGAATGACAAGTAGATGTCGTAGTTCGCATCATACCAGCCGAATGGAATCTCCGTCATGTCCTCAGTCAGTCCTTCATAGTCATCGGGAGAGAAGATGAAAGGCTCGTCGTCGATATAGGCCTGCCATGACAATTTCTCGGGCACGATATAGTTGCCGTCCACGTCGGTAGCCACCACATTGAACTGCAGGGCATTATATCCCCATTCTGAGAAGGTGGGCCGGTAGTTCGTGATAACAGGATCGGCAGGGACAGCGGGCACCTCCTGGAAGAAATAGAACTTTGGAGCCAGCATGACAGCATAGTAGAGGCGGGCGCTATTCTTTCCCACGTTGATGACAAAGGCTTCGTCAGTGCTGAAAGAGCGGTTCGATGCATCATAGTCGAACACCAATTCGTCGAGCATTTCGGCATTGATTACATCCTGTCCGCTGACTTCGTCATAGTAGGTGTAATAATGCTGGCCCACGAAGAAGAGATAATAGGTGTTATAGTAGATGCCCAGGAACTGGCCACTCTTAAAGGTCAGCTTGTTGCCCTCGATTGTTCCCTTGATGTAGACGCCCTCATCGTAGATGTTCAAGTAGACATCGTTGCCTACAAAGGCCACGTTTACCTGATCGGCTGAAGGATTACCCTGCG
>JAILAA010000006.1 GCA_024681875.1 Prevotella sp. | reverse complement strand
TAGACTCTAACGGACTGTTGTCCCCTGAATAGGTTCCCTTTCCTGCCGGCCTCTTCCTCCTTCTAACAACAAAGGTAAGGATTTGGCCGTGATAAAGCAAATTCTTCACTGATATATTCTATCAGAGCGCAAAATTAGAGTCTTCTGATTCGAACTATCAGTTGAGCTGGCTGAGCCGTGCAATGTATTTGCCGAGGATGTCGAACTCCAGGTTGACACGCGTGTCTACCTCGATGTCCTGGAAATTTGTATGCTCCATTGTGTAGGGGATGATGGCCACCTGGAAGGTGTTTTGCGTGGGGTTGCAGACGGTGAGGGATACGCCGTTGACGGTGACGGAGCCCTTATCGACGGTGAAGTAGCCTTTGCGTGCCATCTCGCGGTTTTCGGGATATTCGAATGTGAAGTAGGTGCTGCCGTCGGCATCATCCTTTGCTGTGCATATAGCGGTCTGGTCTACGTGGCCTTGCACGATGTGACCGTCTAAGCGTCCATTCATCAGCATCGAGCGTTCCACGTTCACCTTGTCACCTACGCGAAGCAGACCGAGGTTGGTGCGGTCTAACGTTTCTTTCATGGCAGTTACCACATAGTTAGCTCCGTCAATTCTGACGACGGTGAGACACACACCGTTATGTGCCACGCTTTGGTCGATGCGCAGTTCGCTGGTGAAGGAACAAGTAAGGGTGAAGTCGATATTCTCGCGGTCGTGGCGAATATCTACCACAGTAGCAAATTCTTCAATGATTCCTGAAAACATAATGTTCAATGGTCAATGGTCAATGTTCAATGGTCAATGTAAAAAGGACTGTGCCGGCGATGTGATGAAAACTCCTTTTGACAGGTTGTGGGATTACTCCGCCTTTGTAATCCACCGGCTCATTTAAAAGCTTGGTTAGTGGCCCGCCATTGGCCGGAGTAGATGTCCCGGTTTTCTTTGGTTATTTGATGAGTATCCCGATCTGTCCGACACAGTCCCTATATTAGTCTATCATCTCGTAGTAGTCGTGCGTTTCTTCCTCTGCTTCCTTCTGTTTGCGCTTGCGGTGCAGCAGTCGGTCGAAGAAGTCAAATATATTGTTTTGTGAGTGGTCGTCATCCGGTGCATAGCGCATCCTTATCTTCTTCTGTCGCCAGAAGAGGAAGCACAGGCTGATAACGGCAGCCAAGAACATGTAGAGCCAGATGGCGCTTGTGGAGAGGAGAAAATGGGGCGGCACGATGATAGTGATTTCCTTGATGTCGGCCCATTCCGGCGATTCCAGCAAGAAGGCTTTTACCTTGAATTTGTAGGTGCCTGTAGGCAGTCCTGGATAGCTGGCCATGCGCGTCTTGTCGGCATTGTTCCACTGTCGGTCGTAGCCTTCCAGCATGTACTGGTAATGCACGCGATGCTGCAGCTGGTAGTTGAGCGAGGCAAAGCGCAGTCTGATGCGGGCGCTGTGCGACGTCAGCGTTATCTCGCGGCTCTCAGGCACGTAGAAGTCGTAGTAGTCATTCATGCGCGGGCTCTGCAGCTCATCGTTGATCCAGAAGTCGGTGATGTGCAGCTTGAGCAGCGATGCGTTGTTGGTGGCCAGTTTCTTGCGGTCGATGACGTAGAAGCCGTTGATGGTTCCGATGAGGATGACGTCGTTGCCCATAGACACGGCAGCACCTTCAGAGCACATCGTGTCGTCTACACCGTCAAGGCTTGAGAAGGTGGAGAAGAAACGTTTCTCGGTATCGAAGGAGCAGATAACGTTGTCGGTAGCAAACCACACGTTACCCTTCGTGTCAAAGGTAATGCTCTTGATTTCCTCGCTGGGAAGGCCCTCTTGGGCTCCGTAGTTGCGGAAGAGCCAGCGGCCGTCGCTGTCCTTGCCTGTGGTGCAGGCAATCCCTCCGCCGTTGGTGCCCACCCACATTGTTCCTCGCTTGTCTCTGTTCAGGCAGACGATATCGTTGGACTTGAGGATGCTGTCGGGATATTCCTTCGATTCCTCCAGCTTCTTCACGTTCACCTCGCCATTTTTGTAGGACATGATGAGAATGCCGTCGGTGGTACCAGCCCAGACATTGCCGTCGCGGTCGGCAGAGATGGTGCGCACTTTCATGTGCGAGCGGTAGGGGTAGCCCACCATGCCGTTCTTCGGATGGAGGAATACCTGTTGTCCGCGCTTGTTCTTCGCCAGCACGTTGACGCCTCCGCCATAGGTTGCTACCCAGATGTTGCCCTGTTTGTCTTCTACGCTGGCGTAGGCGCTGTTTGACGACAATGTATTGATGTCCTGATCGTCGTGGCGCATGTTCTGCACGCTGTAGGTATCAACACCTGTGGGAGTGATGCAGAACAAACCGTTGTCCTTCGATGCCATCCAGTAGTGCCCCTTCGAGTCCTCCGTGATACCGTAGCTGCGGCCTAAGGGGTTGCCGTTGTCATCGTGGGTGATGGTATTCATCAAGTTGAAATTGTCGTCATAGATATAAATGGTGTTGGCTTTATTGCCGACGAGCAGACGATGGCGCTGGCTGTCGTAATAGATGGCACGCGTTTCATTCTCCAGGGTCGAAGAGGCCTCAGGTACGATAAGCTTGCGCTGGATGGTGTTCTTGATGATTTCCAGCTTTTCCAGTCCGCGCCTTCCTGTTGATTCGAAGACTACACCTTCGTCAAGTTCCAACGATGCGTTGACTGTATTCGACAAGTTCCACGGATTGGACGGGTCGTTATGGAAATACTCTATCTCGTCCTTCTCGCGATTATAGTAGCCGTAGCCGCCATGATTCATGCGCACCCACACAGTGCTGAAGATGCTGTCGCCTACCTCTTCCTTCGATTCGGCAAAGAGGCCTCCCATGCCGTCATAGTCGGGCATGGTCAGCTCCTGTGTGAAGAACTTCACGTCGCCTGTTTCAGGTTGAATGCGCATGGCTCCGTGACGCTCGTCGGTAAACCAGATCAGTTTGTGGCTGTCGACGAACACTACCAAGATAGGATGTTCACTTTCGTAGACGACACGTGGCTCGGTGCCGTAGGCAAAGGAGACGATTTTGCCTGACTTGGTGCCGGCAAAGACATTGTAGTGGTCGGAGTAGATACAGTTAATGTATTCGTCAAGGAACTGACCTTCACGCTTCACAGTCATGTTGCTGGGGTCTAACAGATGGATGCCCTGATCGGTGCCCAGCCAAATGTCGCCCTTATATCCCTCTGCCATGCATGTAATGGTGAAGCCGCTTGTGGTAAATAGCTGTGGCTCAAAACCTTGTGGTGTAACGCGAAAGCGGTAGATTCCCACGCCCTCGATATTGGTCAGTATGTCGCCGTTGCTAGCCACGGTGATGTTGCAGTTTGTCTGGAAATCCTCGTAGCCGTTGATACCCTCAAAAGGGTTGATGATGCTGTCTGTTGAACGCTTCATGACGAAGATTCGCCCGTCGTACATGCGCATCCAGATGTTTTGCTGCACGTCTACGAAAAGTGCCCTGATGCGGTTATGCAGGTTGGGGATATGGCTTCCGGCCCCCGTCTTATAGTTGTAGAAGTTATAGCCGTCAAAACGCGACAGACCATTCCATGTGGCTATCCATACATAGCCCATGTCATCCTGAACAATGTCAGCAATGGCATTACTGCTAAGCCCGTCGTCGGTACTGTAGTGCGAGCGTGTGGCCTGTACAATCTGCGCAGCCACGCTGATGCAGCCCAAGAATAGAGCAATGATAATGACCGAAATTCGAATTCGAAGTGTCATTCTAAGTCAATCTTACGTTTTCGGGGCATAAAGGTACAAAGTTTTTTTTTGACAGCATCTAATCATCCATCCTTTTTAAGCTTTTTTAATTCTATAAAGTGGTGCGTTTTATGCGCTATGTCAGCTATTTTGTGTAATTTTGCCGCACAGAAAAAGGAAAAGCCATGAACAGAAAACAACTTATTGAGCAAATCAGACTGAAGCGCAGTTTCCTCTGCGTGGGTTTGGATACTGACCCGAAGAAGATGCCGCAATGCATTTTCGACCTGCACGACCCTGTCTTCGAATTCAACAAGGCCATTATCGACGCCACCGCGCCTTATTGCGTGGCGTACAAGCCCAATCTAGCCTTCTATGAAGCCTTTGGAATAAAGGGAATGGAGTCGTTTGTCAAGACTGTCAATTACCTGAAAGAGCATCATCCCCACCATCTTGTCATTGCCGATGCCAAGCGAGGCGACATTGGCAATACTTCAAAAATGTACGCGCGTACTTTCTTTGAAGAATACGACGTTGACGCCCTCACCGTAGCGCCCTATATGGGTGAAGACTCCGTCACGCCCTTCCTCAAGTACGAAGGCAAGTGGGTCGTCCTGTTGGCATTGACGTCAAACAAAGGCAGCGAGGATTTCCAGTTCCATGCCGACGCGCAGGGTGAGAGACTCTTTGAGAAAGTGCTGCGCAAGAGCCAGCAGTGGGTCACGGAAGAGAATATGATGTATGTGGTAGGCGCTACTCAGGGCCGCATGTTCGAAGACGTCCGTCGACTGGTTCCTCGTCATTTCCTGTTAGTTCCTGGTGTCGGTGCTCAAGGCGGCTCGCTTGAGGAAGTGTGCAAGTATGGCATGACCGACGAATGTGGATTGCTGGTCAATTCCAGCCGCGGCATCATCTATGCTTCGCAGGACGACCACTTTGCAGAGATTGCCGGCAACAAAGCCCGAGAGCTGCAACAACAGATGGCCGCCCTCCTCAGGTAAAATAAGGAAAGAAAACACCTCGACCTACAGTATTTCTCCCCGCATCAGCATAGTTGTCGGTGCGGGGATGACATTTATTCATAGATAGATGCCCGACACTTCACTGAAACGACAATTGAAGGTACTCACCATCCCGGTGTTCATCGAGATGGCGCTGGTGATGCTGCTGGGTGCCGTCGATACGGTGATGCTGAGCCGTTACAGCGACAACAGCGTGGCGGCGGTAGGGCTCGACAACCAGCTCATCTCCATTGTCTTCCTCATCTACCAATTCTTCTCGATGGGTTCCGCCATCCTTTGTGCGCAGTACATCGGCGCTGGCCTGCGCAAACGACTGGTACAGGTGGTGGGAATGGCATTGACGGTGAACCTGATGCTTGGCCTGACGGTGAGCGCCCTGCTCTTTCTCTATGCCGAACAACTGTTGCAGCTGATGGGACTGCGTCCTGAGCTGATGGGCGACGGGCTAGTATATCTGCGGATTACCGGCGCGTTGTCGTTCTTCCAGGCGCTGTCGCTCACGTTCTCAGCCTCGCTGCGCAGTGCCGACAAAGTCATCTATCCGATGGTGGTGACAGGCATCGTCAACGTGCTGAACATCCTGGGCAACTACGCCCTCATCTTCGGCCATTGGGGCTGTCCGCAGCTGGGCGTCGAGGGTGCCGCCATCGCCACCGCTGCCAGCCGGGCCATCGCGATGGTGCTGCTCGCCGCCATCCATTTCAAGGTGCACATCCCCCGTTTCCCGCTCCACTATTTCCGTCCCATTCCCTGGCAGGAGCTGAAGAACCTGCTGCGCATCGGCATCCCCGCCATGAGCGAGAACATCTCGTACTGCCTCTCGCAGGTGGTCATCACGTTTTTCATCAACCAGATCAGCAACGAGGCGCTGGCCGCCAGGACCTATTGCCACAACATGATCATGTTTGTCTACCTCTTCTGCCTGAGCATTACGCAGGGCGGCGACATCCTCGTGGGACACCTCATAGGGCAAAGGCGGCATCAGGCGGCCTATGTTCTGGGCAACTATTTCTTCCGCTGGTCGATGATCATTACCCTCAGCGGCTCCGTCATCCTCGCGCTGACCGGCAGCAGCATCCTCCACGCCTTCACCGACAATCAGGACATCATTGCGATGGGTGTCTGGGTGCTCGTCGTCGACGTCTTCCTCGAGGTGGGGCGCACGGCTAACATCTTTGCGGGCAGCACGCTGAGGGCCACGGGCGACACCATCTATCCCTTCGTCGTCGGCGTCATCTTCCAATGGAGTATTGCCGTCGGGCTGAGCTATGTCATCGGCATCCCGCTCGGCTTCGGCCTCGTGGGCATGTGGGTAGGCTTTGCCCTCGACGAGAACATCCGCGGCGTCATCCTCGTGCGCCGATGGAGGTCGGGGAAATGGAAGACGAAAGGCTTTGTAAAAGATACGCAAGTCCGATGCTAACAGTCAAACCAACCGACTGTTAAATCCTCTTGTGCAGATGCTCGCCTCACTTCTGCAGGTTGATGTTTTCTATGCCATCCAGGTACACGAAACATTCATCAATTGAGTATCTAAAGTAACTTGGGGCTTCTTGGTGAGCTCCTTGTCGATGTAGCCAACAACCACGTCACCAAGCAAAGGCTCAACAGCCCTATCGATAACGGCAATGTCGCCGTCACAGATTCCAGCATTTACCATGCTGTCACCTTCCACTTTGCCGATAGAAAGAGCGAGATTCAAAGCCCTCGTTTTTATGTGCTTTGAATCTCGCTCTTCCTGCGGAGAGAGCGAGATTCGAACTCGCGAACCAGTTTTGCCGGTCACACGCTTTCCAGGCGTGCCTCTTCAGCCACTCGAGCATCTCTCCAATAAATCGTTTCCCGTCGGCCTTTTACTTGTACATATTTTTCAAGTTTTCTTGCCTTCGTTTTGAAAACGACTGCAAAATTACAAACAAAAAAGCAATTAAAAGTAAGATTTACGAACTTTAACTTATGTTTGCTATTCGTTGGGAGCACACAGAAATCAAGGAGTGATGCGAATCCAATCGGCATCAATCCAGCCGCGGTCGGCCTTCGGGTCGGTCTCAGCAGAAACGAAACCGAACTTGGCGCCAATCCATTTGCCTTCCTTCATGCGGAACTCATTGCCACAGTCCGTCCATTTCTTGTTGTTCGTGCTGTAGGAGAAACGCACGACAGGTGAGAGGTGAGAGGAAGGCTCTACGGTAAGGCGCAGGTAGATATCCTCGTGGATACCGGGCTTGTAGTCAATCTTGTCCTTCGCTGTAGGTTCAAGCGTGGCAATAACTTGCTCAGTCTGCTGCTTTCCTTTGTCTGCGGCTGTGCAGGTCATCTGTACCAGTTCGAACTTGTCGCCCGTGCGGCGCACAACGAGAGCTGAATAGTCGAGCCCCATCATAACAAGGCCGCCAAATTGTCCGTCGGCCTTTGATGTGAAGCGAAGTTTCGTAGTGACGGTGAACTTGTCGGCGGGTGTCTTCTGCAACAGCATGTTGGGCACAAGCCAAAGGTTTTTCCATCCTTCGTCCAGCTTGTGGGTGTAGATGCGGAAAGTGCCGAAGGCGGTTGGCATTCCGTATTTTTCATCGTAGTTGGCCTGCCATTGCCATTGCCTGCCTATCTTGGGGGTGTTGAACTCGTCGCTCTCAACGGGATTGACCATTGACCATTGGCCATTGTCCATTGAGGATTTGGGCTTTTTGTAGGTGATGACAGGCTCACCTTTCTTGCCCATGACAGGCCAGCCGGATGACCAGTCAACGGGCTGCAGGTGAACGACACGACCATAGGCCTCCTTGTCCTGGAAGTGCAGGAACCAGTCTTCGCCATATTTCGTGTGCACCCATCCGCCTTGATGCGGACCGTTGATGTCGGTCTTGCCCTGTGCCAAGACAATCTTGTGCTCGTAGGGGCCATAGGGGCTGCGTGACCGCATGGCCAGCTGGAAGCCCGTTGGCACGCCACCGGCAGGACACATGATCCAGTACCAGCCGTCGCGCTTGTAGAACTTTGGCCCTTCGCAGGTGCGGTTCTCGGTGCCATTGCCGTCGAAGACGATGACGGGCTGACCGATGGCGCGGGTGCCGTCGGCAGAGAGCTCGCGTACGGTGAGTACCGAGGCGAACTTTGCTCTTGAGTTGGCCCAGCCATTCACCAAGTAGCAGCGTCCGTCGTCATCCCATAGCGGTGTGGTGTCGATATATCCCTTTCCGCAGATGACACAGACGGGTGCTTCCCATTCGCCGGCAGGGTCGCCACCATGTGTCTTTACCATGTAAACGCCGTAGTCGGGGTCGCCCCAGTAGATGTAGTATTCGCCATTGTGATAGCGGATGCTGGGCGCCCATACTCCATTGCCGTGCTGGGGGATGCTGAAGTGTTCGATGAGTTGCTCGTCGCCCTCGTAGAGTTTCTTTAACGCATAGCCTACAATCTCCCAGTTAACCAAATCATTAGAGTGCAGGATGGGAAGTCCTGGAGAGCATTGGAAACTGGAGGCCGTCATGTAGTAGTCGTCGCCGTTAGGACCACCTACGCAGACGTCAGGATCGCTATAGTCGGCATTGATGACAGGGTTGGTATAGGTGCCGTCGCCATTGTCGGGACACCACACTTGAGAGCGGTACTGCGCACTGATGACAAGTGGCAGCATGAGCAACAGAGTGCCCAAGATTTGTTTTTTCATTGTCTTCTGATTTGTAGTTTGTAGTTGTTATTGAAGTAGTTGATTCGCATGACGTGACGCACCTCGTCGTCGGCAGTCGGATTGTAAACACTATCCAAGGAGAGAGCCACGTGTCCCATGGTGCGACGGAGGTTGATTTCGACGCAAGGATGGAGAGCTTTCAAAACGTAGTCCACCTCTCCTAGTTGGGGGAGGCAGGAGGGGGGGCTCACCACCATCATGTCAATGCCGAAGGGCCCCTGGTATTTATTGTTAAAGACATTGCCCATAATCTGGCAGATGCGCTCTTGCGTCTGGTCGAGGAGTAGGGTAGGGAGGTAGCGGCTCAGCATCTCACGCTTAGCCTGCTCCGTGGCAATGATATTGCCTGTATATGCACCATTGGATGTATGGAAAAGCGACAATCCCAAGTAGGTGACACTGCCTTTACCGTCGGAATAGAACTCCATGCCAAAGTCCCTCATCTTTGTATAAAATGGCTCAACCATCACCGAGCCCTGCCGCTGCAACGTATTGCGCAACCAACCGTCCAACGATTGATCATGGATCATTCTTGCATCGTGTTGGTTGCAAACGTCCTTTGGCCAAGCGGAAGATTGACCATTGGGAGATGAGAGGAAGCGGACACCGCGACCACTGGACGACCAAGGGGCCTTCAGAACCGCTTTGCCATATTTGCTGACAAGGGCCTGTACCTCGTCCATCGTGGTGCACTCGGTAGCCTCGCCTACAGTGCCATCTGTTTGTAGCTGGGGTAGCAACTGTGCAGCGGTACGCCGATGAGAAAGCTCGCGAATAGTGTCCAACCAATCATGTCTTTTTCCACTTTCCACATTCCACCTTCCACTGTCCACTCCAAATCGCCGCAGCTGCGCACACAGCGCAGCATTCCACCCCCAAGGCTCAATATGAGTAATGGGCAATGATGCTATCTGCTGGTAGCTCACAAACTGTCGGCAGCTGACGCGTCTGTGTCGAATGGATTTCAATGCAGTAGGTACATCGTCAACAAGAACGCAGTCATTCTCATCGGCCCACATGGCAGGCAACCACCCCAGGTCATGGCGCAATTGTCGTCCTGCATGAGGGGCGGTAAAGTTCTCAAGACCACTGGCTAGGGCTAGGTCATGGTCGGGGTTAAAGACGTGAAGCGTCATCGTTTTCGTTCATTTTGTCTGCAAAGGTACTTTTTTTTTCTTATTCTTAATACAGTTTGCTAAAAAAAGTGTATCTTTGTAGGCGAATAGCTTATACATTGTTATTATATAAGGGAAAAATGAAAAAAAGAAAAGTATTTCTGTTTGCTGCACTGCTGACAACTGTAGTAGTGGCCAAGGCTGGCGGCCTGATGACCAACACAAACTATCACATCGCTTTCGACCGTATGTTTGCCCGTGGCGCTTCTTTTGACATCGACGCTGCCTACAGCAACCCTGCCGGACTGGCTTGGGGGCACGAGGGCTGGCAGCTGTCGCTCAACTTCCAGAAGCCGTGGCAGAATCGTGACATCGAGACCACCATTCCCAACTATCTGGCTTATCCCAATGTCTATGAGGGATATAGCGGATTCCAAGGGAAGAAATTCAACGGTGTGGCATCGGCTCCCATCGTCCCAGCCTTGTTCGCCTCGTACAAGAAAGACCGCTGGGCACTTTCTACGATGATAGGAATTGTAGGCAGTGGCGGATTCGTGAAGTATGATGAGGGCATCCCCATGTTCAATGCTTTGGTGGCGGGTTCCATCTTCAAGCAGACACTGCAGGCGAAGATGGCAAATCCTGCATCGCCCCTTATCACGCCCGACTTGCTTGCCATTGACTCTGAGGTGAAGGGCAAGCAATATATCTATGGCGCACAGCTGAACTTCACCTATAAGTTTACCGACTTCCTGGCTGCTGCAGTAGGCTTGCGCGCCAACTACTACGACGGCTACAGCAAGGCATTCGTGAAGGCTTCCACACTTCCGCAGTTAGGTGGAAATACGCTTGCCAATCTGGAGCTCGACTGTGTGCAGCGTGGTTGGGGTGTTGCGCCTATCGTGAGTGTGGACTATCATCTGGGGCCTGTTACGTTGGCAGCCCGCTATGAGTTCCGCACGAAGATCAATACCGAGAACGAAACGTCAAAGTTGCCCAAGGACTTGGGTGAATTGGCTGCCAGCTACGTCGATGGCGCCCATGTACGCTATGATATGCCGTCACTTTTCGTGGCAGCTGCAGGCTATGAGTTCTCGCCGAAACTGCGTGCTTCGCTGGAGTACCATTTCTTCGACGACAAGAACGCAAAGATGGCTGGCGACCGACAAAAAGAGTTGGAGGGCGGCACGAATGAGTTCCTGGCTGGCATAGAATACGACATTAATGACAAGTTCACTGTGAGCTGTGGTGGTCAGCGCACCGACTACGGCCTCTCCGATGGCTATCAGCAGAACACGTCGTTTGCCTGCGACAGCTATAGCTTCGGCTTGGGCGGTGCATGGAACATTAACGACAAGATGCGCCTGAACATTAGCTATTTCAAGACCATCTACAGCGACTATACTAAAGAGTTCACTGCCGAGCAGGGCGGATACATGGGGACAGGCTATCCCGGTAAGGATGTCTATAGCCGCACCAATGACGTCATCGGTATTGGTATTGACTACAAATTCTAATCAGTGTACATATCATCGGGCTATAACAACTTTGTCCGAAAAAATCCGAAGCCTTCGGATTTTTGTCCGACCGCTTCGGATTTTTGTCCGAAGCCTTCGGATTTTTTCGGACGAAACAAAGCGACACCAATGTACGGTTAGTGAATGGCGATTGTATTGAATGAAATAATTAACAAATAAATATACAACAATAATGAACATTCCTTTTGCTTTTTGGCTCGTTCCCATCGCATCGTTGGTGGCACTGAGCATGGCGTGGTTCTTCTTCAAGTCGATGATGACTGCTGACGAGGGAACACCACGCATGAGAGAGATTGCCGGTCATGTGCGTCGCGGTGCTATGGCCTATCTGAAACAGCAGTACAAGGTGGTGACCATCGTCTTCATCGTCTTGGCTGTCGTCTTTGCCTTCATGGCCTACGTGCTGAAGGTGCAGAACCCCTGGGTGCCCTTTGCCTTCCTGACAGGCGGTTTTTTCAGCGGACTGGCAGGCTTCTTCGGCATGAAGACCGCTACTTACGCCTCGGCTCGCACCGCCAATGCTGCCCGCCAGAGCCTTGACGGCGGCTTGAAGATTGCGTTCCGCTCAGGCGCTGTGATGGGTTTGACGGTAGTAGGCCTTGGTCTGCTCGATATCGCCATCTGGTTCCTCGTGCTCAGCCAGTTCTACCAGGGTGACAAGATGGCCCTCATCACTATCACTACGACGATGCTGACCTTCGGTATGGGTGCCTCGACACAGGCCCTGTTTGCCCGTGTGGGCGGCGGCATCTATACGAAAGCTGCCGACGTGGGTGCCGACATCGTGGGTAAGGTGGAGGCTGATATCCCCGAGGACGACCCCCGCAATCCTGCCACCATCGCCGACAACGTAGGCGACAACGTGGGCGACGTGGCCGGTATGGGTGCCGACCTCTACGAAAGCTATTGCGGCTCCATCCTCTCAACCGCTGCCCTCGGCGCTACGGCTTTTGCCATGGTACCTGACATGCAGCTGAAGGCTGTCATCGCCCCGATGCTCATTGCTGCCGTGGGCGTGTTCCTCAGCATCTTCGGCATCTATCTGGTACGTACGAAGGAAGGTGCCACGATGAAAGACCTGCTCCACTCGCTCTCGTTGGGAACAAATATTTCGGCTGTACTCATTGCCGGAGCCACTTTCGCCATTCTCTATTTCTTGGGCATCGAAAACTGGCTCGGCCTCAGTTTCTCCGTCATCAGCGGTCTGGCTGCCGGTGTCATTATCGGACAGGCAACGGAATACTATACCTCTCATTCCTATAAGCCAACGCAGAAAATCTCCGAGGCAGGCCTCACGGGTTCGGCAACGGTCATCATCAAGGGTATCGGCACGGGCATGATGTCAACATGCATCCCCGTGGTAACCATCGGCGTGGCCATCATGCTGAGCTATCTATGTGCTAACGGCTTCGACATGGAGATGAGTGCTTCGGCCCTGTCACACGGACTCTACGGCATCGGTATCGCTGCTGTGGGTATGCTCTCCACATTGGGCATCACGCTGGCTACCGACGCCTACGGCCCCATTGCCGACAACGCCGGCGGTAATGCTGAGATGAGTGAGCTGGGCGAGGAAGTGCGCCACCGCACTGACGCCCTCGACGCTCTAGGCAACACCACAGCCGCCACCGGCAAAGGTTTTGCTATTGGTTCTGCCGCACTAACCGCACTGGCTCTGCTAGCTTCTTATATAGAAGAGGTGAAGATTGCAATGGAGCGTGCAGGCACTACGCTGGTCAACCTGAAGGGCGAGGTCATCGCTGCTGCTGATGCTACTATTCCCGACTTTATGAATTTCTTCCAGGTGAATCTGATGAATCCCCGCGTGCTCGTGGGTGCCTTCATCGGTGCTATGGCCGCCTTCCTGTTCTGTGGCCTGACGATGGAAGCTGTGGGCCGCGCCGCCCAGAAGATGGTGGAGGAAGTGCGCCGCCAGTTCCGCGAAATCAAGGGCATCCTCGAGGGTAAGGCCACGCCCGACTACGGCTCATGCGTGGAAATATCCACTCGTGCTGCCCAGCATGAGATGATCTTCCCATCGCTCTTAGCCATCGCCATTCCCATCGTCGTGGGCATGGTGCTCGGTGTTGCTGGCGTGCTCGGACTGCTTGTGGGCGGCTTGGCTGCAGGCTTCACCCTGGCCGTCTTCATGGCCAATGCCGGTGGTGCCTGGGACAACGCAAAGAAGATGGTGGAGGAAGGCCATTTCGGTGGCAAGGGCTCCTTCGCCCATAAGGCCACTATCGTGGGCGACACCGTGGGCGACCCGTTCAAGGATACCAGCGGCCCATCGCTCAATATCCTTATCAAGCTCATGTCAATGGTCTCCATTGTGATGGCTGGCCTTACCGTAGCCCTGTCATAGCATTATTGATCATAACAATGCTCCGCATGTAAAAATCTAAGTTGGATTTTTACATGCGGAGCTTCTATACGATGCTAAATAACTTAAACAGAAAGATCAGTCTGCAGCCTCGAATTCGTGGAGGAAGCGTACATCGTTCTCAGAGAACATGCGCAGGTCGCTGACGCGATACTTCAGATTTGTGATGCGCTCAACGCCCATGCCAAAGGCGTAGCCGCTGTAAATCTTCGAGTCGATACCGCACTGCTCCAGCACGTTGGGGTCAACCATACCGCAGCCTAAAATTTCTACCCAGCCGGTGTGTTTGCAGAAGCCACAGCCCTCGCCACCACAGATAAAGCATGAAATATCCATCTCGGCAGACGGCTCTGTGAAGGGGAAGTAGCTTGGACGTAGGCGAATCTTCGTGTCGGCACCGAACATTTCACGAGCAAAGCTGAGCAGCACCTGCTTCAGGTCGGTAAAGCTGACATTCTTGTCGATGTATAGGCCTTCCACCTGATGGAAGAAACAGTGTGCACGAGCCGTGATAGCCTCATTGCGATAGACACGACCTGGGCAGATGACGCGAATGGGCTCCGTCAGCTTACCGTCCTCGGTGTGCATGTGCTCCATCACTCGTGCCTGTACAGAAGAAGTGTGTGAACGCAACAAGATGTTTTTCGTTACGTCATCAGGATGCTGGCTAACAAAAAACGTGTCCTGCATGTCGCGTGCGGGGTGATCGGCAGCAAAGTTCATTTTAGTAAACACGTGCAGATCGTCTTCTACTTCCGGGCCGTCAGCCAAAACGAAGCCCATACGGCTAAAGATGTCAATAATCTCGTTGGTGACAATAGTCAGCGGATGACGAGTGCCAAGGCTGATGGGGTAGGGGGTTCGTGTCAAATCAACCGTTTCATCGGTGTTTTCTTGCGTTTGGCAATTGTCGCGCAACTGATTGATGCGCTCCTGAGCCATCTGTTTCAACTGGTTGATTTTCATGCCCACCTCTTTCTTCTGCTCGGCAGCTACCTCGCGGAAATCGTTCATCAGGGCAGTTATCTCGCCTTTCTTGCTTAGGTATTTTAAACGCAGCTGTTCCACCTCGTCGGCGTTCTTCGCTGTCAGCGTCTCTACTTCTTTCAGTAGAAGGTCAATTTTTTCAATAATCATTGGGCGTAAAATGCTGTTTATAGATGATGCTTCGTAAAAATTTGATTCTTAATGTAATGCCAAGTGATAGTTATAGAATTCCTTATCCCCAGTAACGTCCTTGATGATACGCAGGAAAGGAGGCAACTTAAGGGATTCTCCTTCGGCAATGCCTTTAGTCTCAAGGATGACAAGGCCATCGAGCTGGTCGAGATAGGTGTCTACTTCAAAATACTGGCCCTGCCAAATAAAGCTCTTGCGTAGCTTGTGAATGGTATGTCGTTGCGGATCGGCAATGGGCAACATGATTTCATAAAGGTTTTGATTGATTTGGCGCTCTGTGACCAGTTCTTCGTTTTCTGCTGTTTTCTTTTTCGTAGTATGCACATAAACGACTTTCTTTCCCCAGCTGCGCTTGCGCAGGCGCTCCTCACAATCGGGATAGCCTTTCAAGTAGGTCTGCGTAATCTCACTGTCAATGCAGTCATCAGGAAACTGTCCAATAATCTCTACCTCATATTTTCGCTCTTCTTCAATGGGCTGGGGCAAACTGAGCACATTGCTGATTTCCTTAAGCACACGGTGCATCTTGGCCTCAAAGTCTTCATGGTTGTTAATAACTCGCAAGTGAGGATGGCCCGTCCATGCGTGGATGACCTTTTTGTCGAGCATACGGGCTATGCGCAAGCCCTCATCGTCGTTGCTCTCGTTGCGTGAAGCATTGTTGGCCGTGGTGTAAAACTGTTCGGCACCATCAGCTGCAGAAACAAGGTGAAGCACGGCATCGTATCGGTCGCGCAGCTCAGGAGTCGTGGTACCTACAGAGCGCGTAATTTGCTCCCACATCTCAGGGGTCATATAGGCAGAGATGTCCAGTGCGCCGCGGTCACATACAATAATACATGGCTTTTGACATTCGCGTGCCATGCGAAGGAATTTGTCCTCAAGCAGTAACTGTATTTCGAGCGTAGCTTTCTCACCCTCGTAGAAGAAGCCTTTGTTCTTCGTCAAGTAATTCATGCCTGCCTGAGTGAATAATGTAGGCACCTCAGGAATGGTGAACACTTTAAATCCAAGACTTGAGAAATGCTCGATAATGCGCACCAGAGCTGTGGTCTTGCCGGCACAAGGACCTCCGGTAAGTACAATTTTCTTAATGTCGTCCATGTTTTGCTTAGTAAATCTGCAATTCCTCTTCGGTTATGCCCTGCAAAATTACTGATTATTTTCTAATTGGCAAAAATATATTCAAGAGAATTTAACTCGCTGACAAAAATAGCTCAATAATACATATAAATATTTAAGCCGCTATTTTAGCAGAATCGTCATTATGATAAATAGGTGGCTCGACAAATATAAATAAATGAAAATATGGCGCACTCATATTTGCATGGATTCGGTTATTTTTTTAACGACTGCAGAAGTTGTTCAAGCGACATCTCATCCTGTATGAGCACCTCTCGAGGCTTAGAGCCGTGAGCCTGTCCTACGACACCGGCCTTTTCGAGCATATCCATCAGACGACCGGCACGGTTGTAACCAATGGAAAATTTTCGCTGAATGAGGCTGGTACTGCCGCTGCCAGATGATACGATTAGGCGTGCGGCATCATCGAACATCGGATCAAGATGGTTCAGGTCAACATCGTCTGCACCGCTGCCCATCTCGCCGTCGCCGCCCTCCATAATGGGTTCAGGCAGCTCGAAGGGCTCGATGTAGCCCTGCTGCTGCTGGATGAACTTGTTAATGGCGATCACCTCAGGAGTGTCGACAAAAGCGCATTGTACGCGAATGGGATCGTTGCCTTGCAAATAAAGCATATCGCCCCGGCCTATAAGCTGCTGAGCACCCATGCGGTCGAGGATGGTCTTAGAGTCAATGCCCTGACTCACTTTAAAGGCAATGCGTGCAGGGAAGTTAGCCTTAATGGTGCCAGTAATGATATTTGTAGTAGGACGCTGCGTAGCGATAATCATATGAATACCCACGGCACGGGCCTTCTGTGCGATACGCGCTATAGGCAATTCAATTTCCTTTCCAGCTGTCATAATAAGGTCTCCGTACTCATCGATTACCACCACGATATATGGCATGAACTTGTGACCTTTCTCAGGATTTAGCTGACGGGAGATGAATTTAGTGTTGTATTCCTTGATATTGCGTACATCTGCATCTTTCAGCAACTCATAACGAGCATCCATCTCTACGCAGAGCGACTGCAAGGTACGGATGACTTTCGACGTATCAGTGATAATGGGATTCTCAAATTCTTCAGGCAGAGCTGCAAGGAAATGACGGTCAATAGTACGGTAGATACTGAATTCAACCATCTTCGGGTCAACCAACACAATCTTCAGCTCAGCAGGATGCTTCTTATATAATAAAGATGTAAGAATGGCGTTTAGACCGACTGACTTACCCTGACCCGTAGCACCGGCAACAAGCAGGTGGGGAGCCTTGGCCAAGTCAAACATATATACCTCGTTGGTAATGGTCTTGCCCATCGCACAGGGTAACTCCATCGTGGACTCTTGAAACTTTTTCGAGTTGAGCACCGACTCCATCGACACAATATTCTTCTTGGCGTTTGGCACCTCGATGCCGATGGTGCCGCGGCCAGGTATAGGAGCTATGATACGGATTCCCTCAGCAGCAAGGCTCAAAGCGATGTCATCTTCCAGATTTCGAATCTTGGCAATGCGCACTCCCTCCGCAGGCGTAATCTCGTAAAGTGTAATGGTTGGACCAACAGTAGCCCTGATACTGGATATCTCTACACCAAAAGTGCGCAGAACTTGTACAATACGATTCTTATTGGCCGTCTGCTCAGCCATGTCGATATATGGCTTGCCGTCGTCATCATAATGTTTCAGAAGGTCAAGTGTGGGATAATGGTAGTTCTCCAAGTCACGTTTAGGATCATATGGCTCAAGCTCCTTGTCGCCTACGCTGACAAGATCTTTGCCGTCAGCTTTCTCTTCATCATTAGCAGCTGTCACATCCATTCCCACATCCTTGCTACTCTTATTCTTGCGTATAGGGGCGATGGGTGTGTCTATAGATGCACGAACCTCGTCACCGTCGAACTCCACTGTTTGCGTTGACGGGTCATCAAAGACTGTAGGATCTTCCACAATGTCAGAGCCAAATGTTGAATTCTGTTGAGCAGGCTGGTAGTCTTCAGTATTCTCGCCAGCGTTACCTGCAACGACAATGAACTTAACTTTGTCGATGAATTTCTTGGGATTGAGAATCTTCCGCACCCATTCATAGGTCTCGGTGCTGATGTATGTAAGGAAAAGCAGCGCAATAATAATAAGGATAGCTGCCAAACCTGGCACACCTACAAATCCTTCAATCCAGCGCCCCACTTGACGACCGTGATCACCACCTGGACTAAAATGACTCTCCGTAAAGAAAGGTGCAGCAAACTTGGCCAATGTGATGGATGTCCAAATCATCACAAGCATCAAACACATAAACCACTTCAGCAAATTAGGCTTGAAAGCCTTCATCAGCCTAAGAGACACTAATAGCAACAAAACTGGCACAAGAAAAGCAGGAATGCCAAAACATTGTTTAATAAAGAAATAGGCCGTATATGCACCAAGAGAGCCGCAGGCGTTCTGAAACTCGCCATTCTGGTTGGCCATTTCACCTTCACGCAAATTCTCAATCATGCTGACGTCAGCCTGCCCTGTAGAGAAGAAAGAGATGAAAGCCAGCACCATGCAGCATGATGATGCAAAAAGCACCATGCCGATAAAAAACCATAGGCGCTCATTCTGGAATATCTGTGAGATGCGCGATAGCCCCAAGGCCTCGAGTAATGAAAGATGTCTTTCGCTTTTTATCGATTTCTTCGCATTTTTTGCCATCTGAATGTGTGATTTGTTAATTCTTGTGCAAATTTAGCGCAAAAAAATTAGAAACAACCAAAAAATCGTCTTTTTTTTGTAATTTTGCACATCAAATTGACAAATAAGGAGGATGAAGAAGACCATCTACAACAAGATTGACAAGAAACTCATTGCCGACTTGCCATTAGCTCAGTTTGAGGGACGCATTGTAGTCATCCTAACGGCAGGCGAAACTGAACGTGCTGTCAATTACTTACTTTCGAAGCCAATATTAGGTTTCGACACAGAGACACGGCCAAGTTTTCAACGTGGCAGACAGCATCAAGTGTCTCTATTGCAAGTGGCCGCTGAGGACATCTGCTTTCTTTTCCGCCTGAACCATACTGGAATGACGCCTGCCATCATCAGGCTTCTAGAAGATAATTCTGTAACCAAGGTTGGGCTATCTTGGCATGACGATTTGAACTCGCTGCGAAAAATAGGGAGCTTTAAAACAGGCCATTTCATCGATATTCAGAATCTAATCAACGACCTTGGCATTGAGGACATGAGCCTTCAGAAAATCTATGCCAATCTTTTCGGCCAAAAAATAAGCAAACGTCAGCAGCTCAGCAACTGGGAGGCAGATATCCTTAACGATAAACAGAAAATCTATGCAGCCACTGACGCATGGGCTTGTATCCGTATCTACGAAGAGATTATAAAGCTCAAGCAACAAGGCAATTACGAACTCATTATTAAAGAAGAAGACAGTGAAGCAAATCATTCTGAAACGAGGTAAGGAAGAGAGCTTGTTACGCTATCATCCTTGGGTATTCAGCGGCGCTATCTATCATACAGATGGCAACATCACTGAGGGCGACGTGGTGCGTGTATGTACTGCAAATGGCGATTTCATAGCAACTGGCCATTATCAGAAAGGTAGCATTGCTGTGCGTGTGCTAAGTTTCGACGATGTCAGCATTAGCGATGCCTTTTGGCATAAAAGATTGAGCGAGGCCTTGGATGTCCGCCGTCGTATCGGATTAGCCAATTCCTCCCTCACCAACGCATACCGATTAGTTCATGGTGAGGGCGACCAGATGCCGGGACTTATTATCGATATCTACGGCAGCATGGCTGTGATGCAGGCACACAGTATTGGTATGCACCTGGCACGCCATGCTATTGCACAACAGTTGGTCGACGTAATGCAGGGCACTATCCGCAGTGTCTACTACAAGAGTGAGGGCACCTTGTCTTTTGTGGAACCTGAGAACGGCTTTATCATCGGCAGCGAGGGTGAGAGCATAGCGCAGGAGAACGGCCTTCGTTTCTATGTCGACTGGCAGCGTGGACAGAAGACGGGGTTCTTCGTCGACCAGCGCGACAATCGTGCCCTCTTAGAGCAGTATGCCCGTGGTCGCCACGTATTGAATATGTTCTGCTATACGGGCGGCTTCTCTTTCTACGCCATGAGAGGTGGCGCAGAGCTGGTGCACAGCGTCGACAGTTCGGCAAAGGCCATTGAGCTGGCCCGCCGCAACGTCGAACTCAATTTTCCTGGCGACTCTCGCCACGAAGCCTTCTGCGAGGATGCGTTCAAGTTCATGGATCATTCACCATTAACCATTGACCATTCTAACGCGCAGCCAACGGTCAACGGTCAACGGTCAACGGTCAATGGTCAATACGATCTCATCATCCTCGATCCGCCCGCCTTTGCCAAGCATCGCGGTGCCCTGCACAACGCGCTGAAAGGCTACACCCGTCTGAACGCAAAGGCAATGGAAAAAATTGCCCCTGGCGGCATTCTCTTCACTTTCTCCTGCTCGCAGGTGGTGACGAAGGAGCATTTCCGTAATGCTGTCTTTACTGCCGCAGCCCAAGCCCATCGTCAGGTGCGCATTCTCCACCAGCTGCACCAGCCTGCCGACCACCCCATCAACATCTACCATCCGGAAGGGGAGTATCTTAAGGGACTCGTGCTATATGTGGAATGAATTGAGGATTGAGATTTGAGCTTCGTAAATACCATAGCACTTTTTATTGAGCGGCATAGGCTACTGAGCCATGACAAGCTGAATCTGGTGGCACTCAGCGGAGGTGCCGACAGCGTCTGCCTGCTGCTATGCCTAAAGGAATTAGGCTATCGCATAGAGGCTGTACATTGCAACTTCCACTTGCGTGGCGACGAGAGCAACCGCGATGAGCAATTCGTTATCGAATTGTGCAAAAAGAATCATATCGCGCTCCACTTAACACATTTCGATACAAAGACTTACGCGTCTCTACATCAAGTGAGCATTGAGATGGCTGCACGCCAGCTTCGCTATCAATATTTTGAGCAATTGCGCAATGATATGGGTGCTCAAGATATCTGCGTGGCTCACCATCTGGACGACAGCGTAGAGACCTTGCTGCTGAACCTTGTTCGAGGCACAGGCATCGAGGGCCTTACGGGCATCAAATGGCGTAACGGTCACATCGTACGTCCCCTACTCTGCGTAAGGAGAAACGACATCGAACAATGGCTTAAAGAGCGTGGCCAGGACTTCGTCACTGACAGCACCAACCTCGTGGCCGATGTGCAGCGCAACCAGCTGCGCCTCGACATCATTCCCCGCTTGGAACAGATAAATCCTGGCGTTGTCAACAACATTGTGCGCACAGCAGGATGGATGAGCGAGGCCAACCTCGTTTATCAGGACGCCATACGACAGACATTTACTCGAATCGTCAAGGACAACGCCATCGACCTGGCCGACCTCTTCTTTCAGCCGTCAGCAGAGTGTATTCTCTTCGAATGGCTCACACCCTTCGGCTTTACGCCATCCACCATCGCCGTCATTTACGCAAAGCTGATGGAGCAGGGCAGCGAACTGGAGAACGGGCTGCTATGGCAGTCGCACACTCACCAATTGGTGACACACGAACAGCGGATCATTGTGGCACCTCGTCCCGAAGAGCGCCCTACCCTGCCCCTTCCAGAGCCAGGCAATTACCATTATGATTCACTTTCATCTTTTAGCGTTAAGATTCTCAATGCCAATATGATATCATGCGAGGCAAATGTCGCTACACTTGATGCCGACAAGGTTTCTTTCCCCATCACTGTCCGGCCTGTGCGGCAGGGCGACCGATTCCAGCCCTTTGGCATGAAAGGCTCGAAGCTGGTGAGCGACTACCTCACCGACGTCAAGCTCTCGCCCATTGACAAGCAGCGCCAGCTGGTGATGACCGATGCCGACGGACAAATCATCTGGCTCGTGGGACGGCGCACCGACAACCGTTTCCGCATCACTCCCGACACCAAGCACACGCTCCTCATCACTCAAAAATAAACACTCATCACATTGAACGACGCAAAAATCATCAACGACCCCGTTTTCGGGTTCATCCGCATACCACGCGGCCTACTCTACGACATTGTAAAGCACCCGCTCTTCCAGCGTCTCACACGCATCAGTCAGCTGGGACTGGCCTCGGTGGTCTATCCCGGTGCACGACACACACGATTTCAGCACTCGCTGGGCGCCTATCACCTCATGGGCGAGGCGCTGCTCACCCTGCAGCAGAAAGGACAGTTCATCTTCGACAGCGAGGCAGAGGCTGTGCAAGCCGCCATCCTGATGCACGACATCGGCCACGGACCCTTCTCACACGTCTTGGAACACACGCTCATCAACGGTATCTCGCACGAGGATATCTCGCTGATGATGATGGAACAGATCAACCGCGACCTGCACGAGCAGCTATCGCTGGCCATCTCCATCTTCCGCGACGACTATCCCAAGCGTTTTCTCCACCAGCTCATCTCCTCTCAGCTCGACATGGACCGTCTCGACTACCTGCGGCGTGATGCCTTCTACACCGGCGTTGCCGAGGGCACCATCGGCTCGGCACGTATCATCAAAATGCTCAATGTGGTGGACGACCGTCTGGTAGTAGAGCAGAAAGGTATCTATTCAATTGAGAACTATCTCACTTCACGACGATTGATGTATTGGCAGGTTTACTTGCACAAAACGACGGTTGCCTACGAAAAGATGCTGGTCAGCGCACTGCTTCGGGCAAAACATCTTTCGAAACAGGGAATGACACCTTTTGCAACACCTGCACTAACCTATTTCCTGAAGAAGGACGTTGACGCCGTTTTATTTCATAATGACCCTGAGGCATTGCGTATGTATGGCGAGTTGGACGACAGTGACATCTGGAGCGCGTTAAAAGCTTGGCGTCATAGCAACGACACTATTCTTTCAACGCTGGCAGGCAATTTGCTTGACCGACATCTCTGGCGCTGTGAGATGACCTCAGAACCACCAACCGACGAGCGCCTCAATGAACTACGAACCAACCTGGCAGAGAAGATGGGGGTCAGTTTGGATGATACCCGTTACTTGATACAGCTGGTGAGCGCCGAGAAGGATATGTATTCATCAACTGATGACAGCATCGATATCTTGATGAAGAGCGGCACCATTGAGGACATCACAAAAGCTTCTGAGCTGTTTATCGGCCAGTCTTTGCAAGTAGGAAAGGTGAAACGCTATTTCTTGTGCTATCAGAAATAAAAAAAGCAAGTTTTTTACTAAAAAATGCCAATGTTTCGTTTTTTATTGCTACTTTTGTAGGCTTAAATTGCCTAAATAGGCACTTTTGCCCCAGAAAGAGAATAAAAAAGGAACAGCATAATGAATTCTAAATGGAACTATCAACCTCCCACACCCGAGCGATTACAGCAGGCTAAGGAGCTGGCCGAGAAACTAAGCACCAGCTCTGTTATGGCCAGCCTCCTCATCGAACGTGGCATACGGACTGAGTCTGCAGCAAAGCGATTTCTGAGACCTCTGTTGAGCGAACTTATCGATCCCTTCCTGATGAACGATATGGATGTCGCTGTCGATCGCCTTAACGATGCGATGGGTCGTAAAGAGCGTATCATGGTCTATGGCGATTATGACGTTGACGGTTGTACAGCCGTAGCGCTCGTTTACCGCTTTCTCCAGCAATTCTACTCCAACATAGAGTATTACATTCCTTCACGTTACGAAGAGGGTTATGGCATCAGCCAGAAGGGCCTCGACCACGCGCAGGAGGCTGGTGTGAAGCTCATTATCGTGCTTGACTGCGGCATCAAGGCTATTGACGAGATACGTCGAGCCAAGGATATGGGCATCGACTTCATCATCTGCGATCACCATGTGCCTGATGACGAACTGCCATGCGCTGTAGCCATTCTTAATCCAAAACGCACCGACTCAACCTATCCCTTCAAAGATCTCTGCGGCTGCGGCGTAGGTTTCAAGTTCATGCAGGCTTTTGCAAAGAATAACGGTATACCCTTCTCGCAGCTCATTCCCCTACTCGACTTCTGCGCTGTCAGCATTGCTGCCGACATGGTATCTGTCATGGGTGAAAACCGCATCCTTGCCTTCCACGGCCTGAAACAGCTCAACCAAAGCCCGTCCATTGGTTTGAAGGCCATTATTGAAATCAGTGGCTTAGCCGGGCGCGACATCACCATGAGTGACATTGTATTCAAAATCGGTCCCCGCATCAACGCCAGCGGACGCGTGATGAACGGCACCGAGACTGTCGACCTGCTTGTGGAGCGTGACTACAAGCGTGCTTTGCAGGAAGCCATACATATTAACGAATATAACGAGCAGCGCAAGGACATCGACAAGCAGATGAGCGAAGAGGCCAACCAGATTGTGGAGCGCTTAGAGAGCCAGGAGCATCAGCCAGCCATTGTACTCTACAACGACGGTTGGAAAAAAGGTGTTGTAGGCATTGTTGCCTCTCGCCTTACGGAAATGTATTATCGTCCCACCGTCGTGCTCTCATGTCAGGACGGTATCGCAACGGGCTCGGCACGCTCTGTGGCCGGATATGACATATATAGTGCCATCAAAAGCTGCCGTGACCTGTTGGAGAACTTCGGCGGACATACCTATGCTGTAGGCCTGACGCTGAAGACGGAAAACATACCCGATTTCCGCCGCCGATTCCAAGACTACGTCAACAGCCACATCATGCCGGAGCAGACGGAAGCCGCCATGGAGATTGAAGCAGAGTTGGACTTTAAAGACATAACAAAGAAACTGCACAACGACTTGAAGAAGCTGGCGCCACATGGCCCTGACAATCCCAAACCGCTGTTCTGTACGCGCCACGTCTACGACTATGGCACTTCTAAGGTTGTGGGACGTCAGCAGGAACACATCAAGCTCGAACTTGTCGATTCCCGCTCCAGCAATGTGATGAATGGTATAGCTTTCGGACAGAGTGCTGCAGCCCGCTATATCAAGTCAAAGCGCTCCTTCGACATCATCTACACAATTGAGGAGAATATCTACAAGCGTAGTGAGGTACAGCTTCAAATTGAGGATATTAAGCCGTCAGAGGCTTGAGTGACGAGTGATGAGTCGCAGGCAAGGTTTTTTGGCACTCAGCCCGCTGTTGGTGTTTGTCGCCCTCTATCTGGTGACGAGTATCGTTGCGGGCGATTTCTATAAGGTGCCTATCACCGTGGCGTTTTTGACGGCTTCTATTTATGCTGTTAGCATTTCGCGTGGCACACTACGCGACAGAATCGACGTATTCAGCCACGGTGCGGGCAACAGTCAGATGATGCTCATGGTGTGGGTGTTCGTCTTGGCTGGGGCCTTTGCACATTCTGCCCGTGCAATGGGGTCTATCGATGCCACTGTCAACCTTGCCCTGTCTCTTCTGCCTGGGCAGGCCATGCTGGCCGGGCTTTTCCTCGCCGCCTGTTTCATTTCGCTATCCATAGGCACGAGTGTCGGTACTATTGTGGCGCTAACGCCCATCGCTGCAGGCGTAGCAGAGCAGACAGGCGCTTCAGTCCCCATGTTGGTGGCAGCTGTGGTAGGCGGCTCGTTCTTCGGCGACAATCTTTCATTCATCAGCGACACTACGATAGTAGCCACACAGACACAAGGCTGTCGGCTGAGCGACAAGTTCCGGGTGAACAGCTTTATTGTTGTGCCTGCTGCAGTCGTCGTGCTCGCTCTATATGTTTTCTTAGGTCAGGGCATCAGTTCGCCACAGCATGTTCCTGAAGTGGAGACCGTGAAAGTGCTCCCATACTTGGTGGTGCTGCTGACAGCCGTCTTTGGTCTTAACGTCATGGCTGTGCTGACGCTGGGCATCGTTCTCACGGGTATCATCGGTCTGTTTACTGGCGGATTTGCCGACATATTCAGCTGGACGCAGGCCATGGGCGATGGTATCGTGGGCATGGGCGAGCTCATAGTCATCACCATGCTGGCAGGAGGTCTGTTGGAAGTCATCAGCCATAATGGCGGTATAGACTATATCATACGTAGTTTGACACGTCACATCACGGGCATGAGAGGGGCCGAGCTGTCGATAGCCGCATTGGTGAGCATCGTCAATCTCTGCACAGCCAACAACACCGTGAGCATCATTACCGTTGGCGGCATAGCGCGTAAAATAGGCTTAAAGTACGGTCTCGACCCACGTAAGTGTGCCTCGTTGTTAGACACATTTTCCTGTGCTGTCCAAGGACTAATACCCTACGGCGCACAACTGCTGATGGCAGCAGGACTGGCCGCCATCAGTCCTGTAGAGATACTCCCTACGCTCTACTATCCATTAGCCATTCTCATTGCCGCGCTCCTTGCCATCCTGCTGCGCTATCCTCACAGATATTCAAAGCAGAGTGCCCACTGATATATTGATTACAATGGAGAATCTTCTGAATGAACTTAACGACAGCCAGCGCGACGCCGTGGTCTACTGCGACGGCGCGCAGCTGGTCATAGCAGGGGCGGGCTCGGGCAAGACGCGTGTACTGACCTATAAGATTGCCTACCTGCTGCAACAATATTATCTGGCACCGTGGAACATTCTCGCCCTGACCTTCACCAACAAGGCGGCACGCGAGATGAAGGAACGCATCGCAAGGCTGGTAGGCGAAGAGCGCGCCAGATACCTGCAGATGGGCACCTTCCACAGCATCTTCGCCCGCATCCTGCGCAACGAGGCCCAGACCATCGGCTACCAGTCGAACTTCACCATCTACGACCAAAGCGACGCCCGCTCGTTAGTGAAGAACATCATCCACGAGATGCAGCTCGACGACAAGGTGTACAAGCCCAACACCGTGGCCGACCAGATTTCGATGGCGAAGAACCATCTCATCCTGCCCGACGCTTTCGGCAACTGCTCGCTCTTCGACCCGAAGCACCCGCAGGTGGCCAGTATATATAGAATGTACGCAATGCGCTGCCGTCAGGCCAACGCCATGGACTTCGACGACCTGCTGGTGCAGACGTTCCTGCTCTTCAACGAGCACGAGGACATCCGCCAGAAGTATGTCGAGAAGTTCCAGTATGTGCTCGTCGACGAGTATCAGGACACGAACTATGCCCAGCAGCGCATTGTCTATCAGCTGACCCGTGAGCGCCAGCGCGTCTGCGTGGTGGGCGACGATGCCCAGAGCATCTACAGCTTCCGCGGCGCCAACATCGACAATATCCTCAACTTCCGCGAGGCCTACACCAACGCCCGGCTCTTCAAGCTGGAACAGAACTACCGCTCCACGCAGCTCATCGTCGAGGCTGCCAACAGTCTGATCCGCAAGAACGAGCGCCAGATACCGAAGGACGTCTACAGTCGCAACGAGCACGGCGAGAAGCTGCAGTTGAAACCCGCACAGAGCGACCGCGAGGAGGCGATGATTGTGTGCAACGACATCAAGCGACTGCGCCGCAGTGACCATCTGCAATGGAACGACTTCGCCATCCTCTACCGCACCAACGCCCAGAGCCGCAGCTTCGAGGAACAGATGCGCAAGGACAACATCCCCTACCGCATCTACGGCGGCCTGTCGTTCTACCAGCGCAAGGAGATCAAGGACGTCATCGCCTATTTCCGCACCGTCACCAACCCCGACGACGAGGAGGCGCTGCGACGCATCATCAACTACCCTACCCGAGGCATCGGCGACACGACGGTGCAGAAAATCATCGGCACCGCCACGCAGCATGGCGTCTCGCTGTGGACGGTCATCTCGCAGCCCGTGCTCTTCCGTTTGGACGTAACCAAAGGAACGGCGACAAAGCTTGAAGCCTTCCGACAGTTGATTGAGGGCTGGCGCACCAGACTGGCCTCGGAAGATGCCTACCAGCTGGGCCACGCCATCATACAGGAGAGCGGCATCGCCAAGGACATCTACAGCAGCCGCAACCCCGAGGACCTGTCGCGACAAGAGAACCTGCAGGAGTTTCTCGCTGGTATGCAGGACTTTGTGGAGAGCCGACGCGAGGAAGACATGGGCAACGAGATAGCGTTGACCGACTTCCTGCAGGAGGTGGCGCTGCTCACCGACCTCGACAGCGACAAGGACAGCGACCAGCCCAAAGTGTCGCTGATGACCATCCACTCGGCCAAGGGCCTGGAGTTCCCCGTCGTGTTCATCGTGGGCTTGGAAGAAAACATCTTCCCGTCGCCCATGTGCACCAATTCCATGCGCGAATTAGAGGAGGAGCGCCGTCTGCTCTACGTGGCCATCACCCGTGCCGAGAAGCACTGCATCCTGACCTGCGCCGAAAACCGTTTCCGCTTCGGCCGCATGGAGTTCGACACGCCGTCGCGCTTCATCCGCGACATCGACCCGCAGCTGCTGCATGTAGATGGAAATAATCATTTTGCTCCCTTCCCTGCAAGGGAGAGACCGGGGGTGGGTCTTCAGAATGCACACCCCGTGGCTACACAGTTTAAAGCTGACCCCATGCGGCGTGCCGTTCCTCGCTCCAAGCCTGAACCCGCCGTCGACCCGCTATCGCCCCAATTCAAGCAACTGCTTCACACCGCCAGTGGCGGACGATTCAAACCCCTTTCATCCTTAAGGAATACCAGCTCAGCAGCTTCCTCCTCGCCAAGGGCTAATGCCAATGTAACTACTCCCCTCCCTACAAGGGAGGGGCAGGGGGAGAGTCTTCTTCTTCGCGAAGGCACTGTCATCGAGCACCAGCGTTTCGGCATCGGCACTGTAGTCCGTCTCGAGGGCACAGGCGACAACGAGAAAGCCACGGTCGACTTCCGCAATGCCGGCACCAAGCAGCTCCTGCTGAAGTTTGCCCGCTACAAAATTGTGAAGCCCTGATAACAGATCAGGAAAAGGCACTCAGAAACGATGGAGGGTAAAAATATCAAAAAAGGCCCCGATTTGGGGCCTTTTTTGATATTTTGTACTCCATGCTAATATACCCTCGGACCGAAGATGTCGGTGCCGATGCGCACCATCGTGGAGCCATGCGCAATGGCTATGGGATAGTCGGCACTCATGCCCCACGAACGCTCACAGAAGGCATCGTCAGAGGCAAAGAACTGCTGCTTCACCTCGTCGAAGATGTCGGCTGCCTGTTGAAACTCGTTTGCTATCTGCGCTTTGTCGTCGGTATTGCTGGCCATCATCATCAGACCACAGATGCGCACGTGGCTCATCTGGCGCCATTCGCCATCGCAAAGCAACTGGCGCAGGGCATCTGGAGTGAGGCCGTACTTGGTGGCTTCTTCTGCAATGTGCAGTTCGAGTAGCACCTTCACTACCCTACCCGCCTTATCGGCCTGCTTCTCAATCTCTCGCAATAACTTGAGCGAGTCAACGGCCTCAATCATTGTGATATAGGGAACGATGTACTTTACCTTGTTGGTCTGCAGATGTCCAATGAAGTGCCATTCGATATCTTCTGGCAATTGTTCGTGCTTCTGACGCAATTCCTGCTCGTGGCTCTCGCCGAACACGCGTTGCCCTTCCTCGTAAGCAGCCATAATGTATTCGGAAGGATGGTATTTGCTGATGGCAACGAGTCTGACGTTTTCCGGCAGGCTGCTGAGAACGCGGTGCAGGTTTTCCTTGACGGGGAACATCATGTATGATTGGGTTTATGACTCAAACTCGGGTTTATCCTGCTCTTCCTTCTGGGAGTCAGTAGTCACGGCTTTCTTATATTCGTAGACATCCATGAGGGTTGTCTCGCTAACGGCAGCGATGACATAGTCTATCATAGAGCCTCCCATCACTTCGTCGATATTCTTCACGGCGCCGTTCAGGGTACCCGCCTGGACGAGGAAGCTGACATTAGTGCGTTTTTCCTTCTCGGTCTTTTCGTCGATGGTGATAAACTGTAGTTTGGCTTTGTACCAACGGTCGACCATTGCATCGTCACTGAAGAAGATTTCCTCATAGGCGGCCCGCTTGATGTCGTTCACCTCAAACTCGCCGCTGATAAACGACGACATCTCCTCCATGATGCGTTTCTCGGCTTCGGTGAAGGAAAGGGCATCAACAACGTATGACTCGGTGACTTTTTTCTGAAGACCATCGTCCATGGTCTTCTCATAGCGGATTTTACATTCAAACCATTTAGCTGTTCTGCTTCTCATTCTATTCTAATTATTTGATTCTTGACTACGGATATTATTCGTTAGGGGTTGTCATGGCGCCGTTGCGCTTCACGCCCTCCTGTAATTCGGCCTGCAGTTGCGCAATAATCTGCGTAGCCAGGCTACTGGCATCATTGGCATTTATTCCCGTCTCACGGCTCAGTTCGTTGGCATAGTTGTAGAGGTCGGTTATCACCTTCTCGCTTTTGGCAATATAATCGTTCTCTGACGAGCCGCTCTCCTCGTTGCCATAGATGGTGCCGAGCTGAGCTCTGGCCTTCTGCTCGAAGCGACGTCGGAAGATTGAGTTGAGCTGCTCGTTAACCTTGATAGAGTCGGAAAGCGATTTCACCTCTACGTCGGTCATGGGCTCTATGGAGTCGAGATAACCGACTATCTCCGGATCAACATAGGGCTCTTGATCGTCGATATATTCATCGTCGTAGACTTCGGCAAAGGGATCTTCCTTGGCCTTTACGCCATTGTCGTCGATAAACTCCACGGTGCTTGGCTCGCGGACAAGCCCGAAGAATACGGCAACCAGAACGGCAACAACAGCACAGGCAGCCAGGGTTAACCAGAGCGATCGGCGCGTGTTGCGCTTGTTGCTGATAGCGCTGCGCATCTCATGCACGGTAGCATAGCGTTTGTCGGGGTCTTCGGCAGTGGCTTTCTTCACCACGCCCTTATACTCATAGCCCAGCTCACTGCTTTCCAGCAGATGCTCGATGAAACGCCCTAGGGCATAGACATCGCTGCGCTCGTCGGCCTTTCCTTCTTCAAGCACTTCGGGAGCTACGTCGTGCTCATAGCCTTTATAGAGCAGCTGCTGTTCCTTCATGCAGAGGAAAGATGAACCATGTAAGAGGAGTAATGGTGTGTTTTCACCTTTGCGCACAAAGACGTTTTGCGGAGAGAGGCATAACAGGTAGATGCCCCGTTCATGCAGCTTGTCAGCCAAATCCATGACAGCATTGAGGGTGGCGCCCACAAAGCCTTTCTGAGCCACGATAGCTGGCTGAGCATTGAGCAGCTGGGCAAGTGTGAGATAGCTGCCCGATTGCAGCTCAACCTCATAGATGCCGCCGCTGTCTTCATGCAACTCGTAGTGCAGCTGATGAGCATCACCTGTTTCAGCTGCCAGCTTCTGGTCTTTTCGTAAAGCCTCGTTGAAAACGATACTGTCCACCAAGTCTGGGCGCAGCTCAACTACGTAGCGATATTTACGGTCTATTTGATTCCGGTAAAAGAAGCCAAAAGGCAGCGACTCACGCCGCACAGCCACTCCTTCTTGAGCACTAAGCATTTCTTCGTAGTTCATACTTGAATATTTTTTGAAAGGCAAAATTACTTATTTCTTCCCACCTGTGCAAATAAAAAGTATGGAAAAAATATGGGTCATTCATTTTTTTATACTACTTTTGCATCACGAATATGGATAACCTGAAAGAAAGGACAGCCCGAGGCATTGCGTGGGGTGCCGTGAACAACGGAACGACACAGGTGCTGAACTTGGTGTTCGGCATTGTGCTGGCACGCAAGCTGTCAACGTCCGACTATGGCCTCGTGGCGGTGCTTACCATCTTCACTCTGCTGGCGGGATGCATCCAGTCAGCAGGCTTTTCGCAGGCACTGGCCAATCTGAAGCCGCCCACGAAACGTGACTATAGCGCCGTCTTCTGGTTTAACATGATGGCTGGCAGTCTGATGTATGCGGTCCTTTTTTTCTGCGCTCCGCTCATTGCGCAGTTCTTTAACCAGCCTGTGCTCACCGAGGTCTCACGTGTGATATTCCTAGCCATTCCCCTGTCGGCCGCAGGTATTGTACCCAACGCCAAGCTTTGGATTGAATTGCACAATCGCGAACTGGCCATCGCCGCAATAACGGCTCTGGTGATGTCGGGCAGTGCGGGCATGTGGCTCGCCTTTCATGGCTACGGCTACTGGAGTTTGGTATATCAGCAGCTTATTTATATTGGCGTGGCGGTGGTCATCAAATGGTATTTTACTCAGTGGAAGCCGTTACTGCCCATCGACCTCGGCCCTATCCGTAGTATGCTGGGATTCTCGTCAAAGATGTTGCTGACCAACCTGCTGACCATCGTCAGCCAGAACGTCTTGACGTTCATCTTCGGCAAGCTGCTGCCTATTGGTGTGGTAGGACAATTCAGTCAGGCCAGCAAGTGGAACACCATGGGCCACTCATTCATCACCAACACCATGGCACAGGTGGCCCAGCCCGTGATGACGCAGGCTGGCGATGAGGAGAAACGCCGCGAACGCGTGTTCCGTAAGATGTTGCGCTTCACCGCATTCGTCTCATTCCCCCTGATGTTCGGCCTTGCCTTGGTGGCGCATGAGTTTATTGTGCTCACCATTGGCGAGAAATGGCTACCGTCAGTACCGCTATTGCAGATACTCTGCCTCGGTGGTGCGTTCATGCCCTTGCACGCCATCTACCAGAACTTTATCATCAGTCGAGGACGCAGCGACATTTACCTGGTACTCGTTGCAGCGCAGATAGTCTTGCAGACGGTGCTCACGCTCAGTCTGTTCCCCTTAGGTGTTGAGGCAATGGTAGCAGCATTCTCCATCCTGAACATGGTATATCTCCTGGCCTGGCACATCGCCCTTAGGCGTATCCAGCCCATCACCACGCTGGACATGCTGAAGGACACGTTGCCCTTTGCCCTCATAGCCTTGGCTGTCATGGCTGCCACCTATTATGCCACGACATGGACCGAGGTGCTATGGATGCGCCTCGCGCTGCGAGTCGTCATAGCTGCTTTGATTTACCTCGGCATTATGCTGTCGCTTCGTGTAAAAACGCTGGAAGAATGTATCAGTTTTGTCCGAAAGAAACAGCTATGAAGTGTACTGTCATCATACCGGTCTACAACAAGGAGGCTTATGTTGAGAAATGCCTTGTGTGTGCATTGTCTCAGGACTTTGACGACTATGAGGTGATAGCCGTTGACGACGGTGCTACAGACGCTTCGGGCCGTATCTGCGACGAAGTGGCTTGCAAACAGCAGCGCCTTCGTGTCATCCATACGCAAAATGGCGGTGTTACGGCAGCACGCCGTCGTGGCTTGGAAGAAAGCAAGGGAGAATATGTGATGTTCTGTGATGCCGACGACGAACTGCTACCCCACGCATTGCGCCTTTCCTACGAGGCCATGATGACCAGCGGTGCCGACGAGGTTATCGCTCCTTATCAGAATCAACGTGGCGATATTTTCGACACTGGCAACCGTGGCTTTATTGAGCCTGAAACAATCATTGCCGACTATCTGGCTACGTATAACTCGTTCCCATCGCATTGTGGTATCCTTTTCCGTCGTGAACTGCTGCAAGGGTGCCTCGATATGCCGCGTGACCTCATCTGTGGCGAAGACATCTTGCTGCATATACGGTGTCTGTGCAAACGACCCAAAGTCTACTGCATCGCACAAAGCAACTATGTCTATAACCAAGGAATACCCAACGACCGTCATGTCACGCTGCAGCATGAGATGCTCTACGATAAGGTGCTTTTTGATTCGCTTCAGCCGCTATGGCCGCAGATGGAATACTGGTATCGCCGTCGTCAGGTGAAGACATACGAGGTGTTTTTGGACAAGCGTCAGTTTCATGTACGGCGCGAATACTATCAGAAGGAGCTGAAAGGCCGTCTGAACCGACGTTTTCCTCTGGCTGACCGCATTGCTTTTTTCCTACCGCCACGCTTGGCCTATTGGCCTGTACATCTCTACAAAGCCTGGCTGCGCAGAAAATCGCGGCAAATATTCTCTTCGTAGATTAAGGCTTGGCTACGGAATAAAGGCGCCTGACCAGGGGGACAATAGTCTTGGGGACAAGGTCTGCAATTGCTTCACCACATTCTATTCGCTGACGAATATCGGTGCTGCTCACATCCAAAAGATCAGTTTCAGCTATCGTAACGTTTTCGGGAACAGATTGATAACTGTTTTCACTACCACGGCGTGGATAAACCACAAGCTGGTATTCGCGTAGAATATCATCAGCATGATACCATCTGTGGAAGTTCTGCCAGTTGTCTCCACCTATTAATAATAAAAATGTATCGTGTGGAAAAGCTTGACGCAGACACTGCATAGTATTCCATGTATAGGAAGGCTTTGGCAGTTTTAACTCAAAGTCACTAGCCACGATTTTCTCTTCGCCGTGTAAGGCGAGACGCGCCAGCTGAAAACGTAGCCGGTCGTCAAGCAAATCGTTTCGTCCTTGTTTCAGCGGATTCTGAGGCGACACCATCAGCCACACCTCATCTAACTTTGCCAGTTGGCAAAGCTGATGGGCAAGTGTGATATGTCCCACATGAATGGGGTTAAACGATCCGCCGAAGATTCCTATCCTCATGGGGGTTGTTGGAGCTAGTAAGCCTGATGAGACTTATGAGTCTTTGAGGAAAGATGAAACCAATTGCAATGTTTCCTGCTTAGCGTTTTCCAAGTCGTCGTTCACAACGATATGGTCGAACTGTGGGGCAAACGTCAACTCATACTCAGCCTTGGCCAGACGGTTTTCGATGGCTTCGGGCGTATCGGTGCCGCGACCTTCCAGGCGCCTTCTCAGCTCCTCGACTGACGGCGGCTGTATGAACAGGCTCATCGCCCGCTTGCCATAATAGCGTTTGATGTTAACGCCACCTTTTACATCAACATCGAACACAACATTCTGTCCAGCCTCTAACTGACGTTCCACCTGCGCCTTGAGCGTGCCGTAAAAGCGGTCGGCATAGACTTCCTCATATTCAAGGAACTCGTTGTTCTCAATCTTTTCTCTGAATTCCTCAGGCGTAAGAAAAAAATACTCCACACCGTTCTGCTCCGTGCCACGTGGTGCTCTTGACGTGCAACTGATAGAGAAATAAAGCATCAACTCAGGATGCTCTTGCATGAGCCAGTTCACAATCGTAGACTTACCGCTTCCTGAAGGAGCACTTACAATTAAAAGTTTGGCCATGTTACAAAGCGTTTAGTACCTGTTCCTTGATTTGTTCCAGCTCGTCCTTCATCTGGACTACAATGTTCTGCATCTCCGCCTGATTAGACTTTGAGCCAGTAGTATTGATTTCACGTCCCATCTCCTGCGCGATGAATCCAAGCTTTTTACCCTGTCCGTGACCATTAGCCATCGTTTCACGGAAATAGGCCAGATGATTGGTAAGGCGCTGCTTCTCCTCGCTGATATCCAGCTTCTCAATGTAGTAGATAAGCTCCTGCTCCAAACGATTCTTGTCGTATTCAACTCCCGGTATCTGCAAGAGTCCGTCGGTAATGCGCTGGCGGATTTTCTCCACGCGGCTCTTCTCGTAAGGCTCTATCGAAGCCAGAAGACGCTCAATGTTGTCGATTTTCTCATTGAATTTCTTTTCAAGTGCGGCCCCCTCCTGACGGCGGTAACTGACCAGCGCGTCAAGAGCCTGCTCTACGGCTTGGCGGGCTGCACGCCATTCGTCGTCGTCAAGCTGCTCTATTTCAGCATGGGTCAAAACGTCTGGCATCCGTACCAACATACTCATCCAGTTTTCGGGCTCAGGGATACCCGTCTGCTGGGCGATTGCCTTCAGCTGCTTGAAATAGTTTTCTATGAGAGCTGCATTTACAGGTGTGGCTTCAACGCATGTATCCTGCTCAATCCAGAGCGCAAAGTCCACCTTGCCGCGTTCAATCTGCTGCGCTATCATCTGACGTATCTCCATTTCTTTCTCACGGTACAGCGGGGTAATACGTGTCTGCAAATCCAGCTGCTTGGAGTTAAGCGATTTGACCTCGGCGTGAATTTTTTTGTTGTTATAGGCCACGACAGCTTTGCCATAGCCAGTCATTGACTGTATCATATAGAAGTAATATTTGCGAAATACAGGTGCAAAGTTAAAAAAAAACAACAGAAAGACAAAAGAAAAACAGGCTTTTCTTTGGCCCGTCATTCGTTTTTTATTATCTTTGCAGCGTTGGAATATGTGCGGGAGCTTCCCCCGAAGAGCCAATGTGGGCAGAACAACTAAAAACAGCAGTACGGAATGACCAAGGAAATTCATATCCGCAACAAGATAGACGATTTGCAACAAGTGAACTTGTTCGTTGAAGAAATCAGCAACGAGCTTCGTCTCGACCCTGAGCTGACTATGAACTTCAACCTTGTTCTTGAGGAGATGGTGTCAAATGTCATTTTCTATGCCTATCCAGAAGGAACAGTAGCCCCTATCAGTCTGACTGCCCAGACAGATAACGGCAGCATCACATTTACTCTTAGCGACGAAGGACGTGCCTTTGACCCGATGACACGCAAAGAGAATGACCTCAGCATTAATCCCGCCGACAGGGAACTGGGAGGCATGGGCATTTTCATTACTAAGCAAATCATGGATGAAGTTTCCTATCAGCGCATCAACGGGCACAACATCCTCACAATGAAAAAATCAATCAAGCAATAAGCATAATAATATGACACAAATACTGAAAGAAGGTGGCAAGACCATCATTAAGACAGGACAGCGCATTGATACGATGAACGCTGGACAATTTGAAAAAGACATTGAGCCCGCACTGCAGGAGCAAGGTGTTGACTTGGAGATGGACTGCACAGAGCTGAACTACATGGCCAGCTCGGGCCTGCGCATCATCCAGAAGACCATGCGCACCGTTACTATGAAGCGTGGCAAGTTCAAGATGACCAACGTCAGCCCGGAAATCTACAAAGTGCTGGCTATGACGGGCTTTACCAAGTTTATGACTGTCGAGCAAAAGGCATGATTCCAGAGCAGCAACTTGTCGATGAATACCGCCAACTGCAAGAGGAGCACCGCCAGTTGCAGGAGGACTACGAACAGCTGA
Organism: Prevotella sp.; assembly: GCA_024681875.1. The sequence goes on along the minus strand of JAILAA010000006.1, from coordinate 50,346 downwards.
ACCAGATGTTCGAGAATATGGGTTTGGGTTACGAGGAAGCACTGAACCTGTATGATCAGGCTGTGGAGTCCTCTAGGATGAAATCCGTCTTTATTCAGCAGATATCGCACGAAATCAGGACACCCCTGAACATTCTTAGCGGCTTTGCACAGATTCTCACATCTGGTATGGAGTTAGACGAGGCGATGAAGCACGAGGTGACCCAGGGCATTGCTGACAACACCCAACGCATTACTGGACTGGTGAACAAAATGCTGGAGTTGGCTGAGGCAAGCAGCGAAACTGCCATTGAGCGCAACGACGATGTGCCGGCAGTAATGATACCTGCTCAGGCTGTTGACGAGAGCCGTGTCTCTATGGCCACCCACCTTACTTTTGACATGCAGATTGCACCAGAGGCCGAAATGGCCATAATACACACGAATCTGCAGCAGGCCACACGTGCTCTTGTGCTGCTTCTTGACAACGCCATGAAGTTTACCCATCCCGCTGAGGCCCACGGAGGTGCCGCAGCTGTAACAGAGAAGGCCAAGGTGGTCTTGTCTGTTGCGACTGAGTCGCAACAAACGGAACAACAAACGAAACAGCTGCTATGCATGACCGTTGAGGACACAGGCATTGGTATTCCTGAAGAAGAGGCTGAGCACATCTTCGATGAATTTGTCCAATTGGATGAATACTATGACGGTACAGGCATTGGGCTCACCGTTGCACGTAGCATTGCTCGCCGTCTGGGTGGCGACATCGTGCTTGACACATCCTACAAAGATGGTGCACGCTTCGTCTACACACTGCCTATATAATTTTTTTTGCAAGCTACAAAAGAAAATAAACAAGCTCCCCACGATTTTTTCCAACGTTGGAAAAAATCGTGGGGAGCTTACTTGTTATCGTGAGGAATTAGTTGTTGTATTCCTGCCAGCTCTTAATCTTGATATCGTCCTCGCTCATGGCGGTGAAAGCCTCAATGAAAGCCTTGGCAAGGCGCACATTAGTGATGAGTGGGATGTTGTGATCGATGGCGCCACGACGAATACGATAGCCGTTGGTCAACTCACGCTTCGTGTGGTTCTTCGGCACGTTGACGATGAGATCGAACTGGTGGGCTGCAATCAAATCCATCACCTTGTTCTCGCCCTCCTCATCGGGCCACAGCACCTTTGTAGCGGGGACGCCGTTGTCGTTGAAGAACTTGGCGGTACCACCAGTGGCATACACATCATAGCCTTTCTTCACCAGCTGCTGAGCAGGCTCCAACAGGCTGACCTTACCCTTGGCGCCGCCTGATGAGATGAGCACGCTCTTCTTGGGCAGACGGTAGCCGGTGGCAATCATGGCATTCAGCAGGGCCTCGTTGAGGTCGTCGCCCAAGCAGCCTACCTCGCCGGTAGAGCTCATGTCGACGCCCAACACGGGGTCAGCGTTCTGCAGACGGGCGAAGGAGAACTGACTAGCCTTTACGCCAATGCGGTCGATGTCGAACTCGGAGCGGTCGGGCTTCTCGTAGGGAGCGTCAAGCATGATGCGAGTGGCTGTCTCGATGAAGTTACGCTTCAGAATCTTCGAGACGAAGGGGAATGAGCGGCTGGCTCGCAGATTGCACTCGATTACCTTCACCTCGCGATTCTTGGCGAGGAACTGGATGTTGAAGGGACCGCTGATGTTCAGCTCCTTCGCAATGGCACGGCTGATATGCTTGATCTGTCGGATGGTGCTATAATAGATGTGCTGTGCGGGGAATACCATCGTGGCGTCGCCTGAGTGCACGCCGGCATATTCAACGTGTTCGCTGATGGCATACTCAACGACCTCACCCTTGTCGGCAACAGCGTCGAACTCAATCTCCTTGGTCTCGGTCATGAACTTCGAGATAACCACGGGGAACTCCTTCGACACCTCGGTGGCCATGTTGAGGAAGCGGTGCAGCTCCTCGTCGTCGTAGCACACGTTCATGGCAGCGCCTGAAAGGACATACGACGGACGGACGAGAACTGGGTAGCCCACCTCCTCGACGAACTGCTTCACATCGTCGAAACTGGTCAGCGCACGCCAAGCGGGCTGGTCGATGCCAAGCTTATCAAGCATGGCGGAGAACTTGTCGCGGTTCTCGGCGCGGTCGATGTTCACGGGGCTGGTGCCAAGCACGGGCACTCCCTGGCGGTAGAGCTTCATGGCCAAGTTGTTGGGTATCTGTCCACCCACGCTGACGATGACACCACGCGGCGACTCCAAGTCGATGACATCGAGGACACGCTCCAACGACAACTCGTCGAAGTACAGGCGGTCGCACATGTCGTAGTCGGTCGACACGGTCTCGGGGTTATAGTTGATCATGATGCTCTTATAACCCAGCTTGCGAGCTGTGTTGATGGCATTGACGGAGCACCAGTCGAACTCCACAGAAGAACCGATGCGGTAAGCACCTGAGCCTAGGACGACCACCGACTTCTCATTATTATAATAGTTGATATCGTGCTTTGGCTTGTACTGCTCACCCTGGGCGTTGCCGAAGGCGGGAATGTGCGTGTAGGTGAAGTACAGGTAGTTGGTCAGCTCGGGATGCTCTGAGGCAACGGTGGGAATGCGCTTCACTGAGGGTAGGATGCCGCGCTCCTTACGGTACTGGCGTACGGCCAGGTTTTCTTTCTCCATGTTGCCACCCTGGGGCTTCAGCACGAAGCGGGCAATCTGGAAGTCGGAGAAGCCACAGCGCTTCAACTCCAACAGGAACTCGTCAGGAACTTCCTCCAGCTTGTTGAATTTCTGCAACTCGTGCTTCAGGTCAACGATATGCTTCAAGCGCTCCAGGAACCACACGTCAATCTTTGTCAGTTCCTCAATGCGCTGCACGGTGTAGCCTTCCTCTAGAGCCTGAGCAATGGCGAAGATTCGCAGGTCGGTAGGATTCTGAAGGGCATCGTCAAGGTTGTCGAACTTCGTGTGGTCATTGCCCACGAAACCGTGCATTCCCTGCCCTATCATGCGCAGGCCTTTCTGAATCATCTCCTCGAAGCTGCGGCCGATGCTCATTATCTCGCCTACACTCTTCATCGACGAACCAATCTGGCGTGAGACGCCGGCAAACTTCGTCAAGTCCCAACGAGGTATCTTACAAATCATATAGTCAAGCGAAGGAGCGACATAGGCAGAGCTCGTGGTGCCCATCTCACCAATCTGGTCGAGGGTGTAGCCCAGGGCAATCTTGGCAGCTACGAAAGCGAGGGGATAGCCCGTAGCCTTTGAAGCGAGAGCCGACGAGCGGCTCAGACGGGCGTTGATCTCAATGATACGGTAGTCGTTGGTCTCGGCATTGAAGGCGAACTGAATGTTGCACTCACCAACGATGCCTAAGTGACGTACGCAGCGGATGGTGATATCTTGCAGCATCTTCACCTGTTCCTCACGGAGCGAACAGGTGGGAGCCACGACTATCGACTCACCAGTATGTATGCCAAGTGGGTCGAAGTTCTCCATCGAAGCCACGGTGAAGCAGTGGTCGTTGGCATCGCGGATGCACTCGAACTCAATCTCCTTCCAGCCTTTCAGGCTCTCTTCAACCAATATCTGAGGCGCAAAAGTAAAGGCGCTCTCAGCCAATTCCACAAAAGCCTTCTCGTCGGGACAGATGCCTGAGCCCAGACCTCCGAGTGCATAAGCCGAGCGGATCATGATGGGGAAGCCAATCTCGCGGGCAGCCTTCAGCGCGTCGTCCATATTCTCCACAGCGTGCGAGACGGGCACCTTCTGCTCAATCTCAGCCAGTTTCTTCACGAACAGGTCGCGGTCCTCAGTATTCATGATGGCCTCGACGCTGGTGCCCAGCACCTCCACGCCATACTCCTTGAGAATACCTTGCTGATAGAGCTCGGTGCCGCAATTCAAAGCCGTCTGTCCACCAAAAGCAAGAAGGATGCCGTCAGGGCGCTCCTTCTTAATTATTTCTGTAACAAAGTGGGTGGTGACTGGCTGGAAATACACCTTATCGGCAATGCCTTCGCTGGTTTGAATAGTAGCGATGTTGGGATTCACCAACACGCTTTTGATGCCTTCTTCGCGTAGCGCTTTCAGGGCTTGCGAACCAGAATAGTCAAACTCGCCGGCCTGGCCGATCTTCAATGCGCCCGAGCCTAAGACGAGCACCTTCTTTAGCTTCTTTTGTGTCATTGTGATGTATTAAAGATGATTTGTCACTATTTTGGCTGCAAAGGTAAGAAAAATTCAAGAAAAACAGTCCTCATAGATAAAAAAAGTAAGCAGAAAGCAAAAAAAACTGACATAGCTCTATGTCGTAGATTCAAAGAAATCTTTTTTTTGTCTACGTAATTTCGTGAAAAGAAAAAAATATGTAACTTTGCAGACGAAATATGTTACAATAAATAATTAATGTATGAACATCACTGAAAGATTCTTGAACTATACGAAGTTCGACACACAGTCGGCAGAAGAAAGCCAGACCGTCCCAAGTACGCCTAAGCAACTCATCTTTGCCCAATACCTGAAAGAGGAGCTGGAGCGCGAGGGACTGACAGATGTGGAGATGGACGACAAAGGCTATATCTACGCTACCCTACCCGCTAACACCGACACTGAAGTGCCCGTCATTGGCTTTATCTCTCACTACGACACAAGCCCCGACTGCTCGGGTGCCGATATTAAGCCTCGCATTGTGGAGAAATATGATGGACATGAAATCGTATTAAGCGAAGGCATTACGTTGTCGCCAAGAAAATTCCCTGAGCTGCTGGCCCATGAGGGAGAAGACCTCATCGTCACCGACGGTCATACGTTGTTAGGTGCCGACGACAAGGCTGGCATAGCTGAGATTGTGCAGGCGATGGTATGGCTTCAGGAACATCCCGAGGTGAAGCATGGCAAGATTCGCGTGGCCTTTAATCCCGACGAAGAGATTGGCATGGGCGCCCATCACTTCGACGTGGATAAGTTCGGCTGCCAATGGGCCTACACGATGGACGGCGGCGAAGTGGGCGAGCTGGAATACGAGAATTTCAACGCAGCTTCTGCCAAGATTAGCATCAAAGGCATCAGCGTCCACCCAGGCTATGCAAAGGGCAAGATGGTGAATGCCAATGCATTGGCTGCCGAGTTTGCCGCCCTACTGCCGAAAGACGAGACACCCGAGACCACAGAGGACTACGAGGGCTTCTACCACCTTATCGGCATACAGGCGAATACCGAGCAGGCCCGTCTGAGCTATATCATCCGCGACCACGACCGCGAGCGTTTCGAACAGCGCAAGCGTTTCGTGAAAGCATGTGCAGACCGAATGAACGAGAAATATGGCGAAGGCACCGTCACGGCCGACGTCAACGACCAATACTACAACATGCGCGAGAAGATTGAGGACGGCAACATGCACGTCGTCGACCTCGTGCTGAAGGCCATGAAGGAGGTGGGCGTCACGCCGGAAGTCAGACCCATTCGCGGCGGCACTGACGGCGCACAGCTGTCGTTCAAGGGTCTCCCCTGCCCCAACATCTTTGCAGGCGGCATCAACTTCCACGGTCCCTTTGAGTTCGTACCCATCCAGTCGATGGAGAAAGCCATGCAGGTCGTTGTAAAGATTTGCGAGCTGAGCGTTTGACCTTAGCTTCGTGAACACTGTTATTTCTGACAATGCTATGGACGAGAAAGACAGGATTGAGCAGTTGCGTCGTGAGCTGAACGACCATAATTATCGCTACTATGTGTTAAACCAGCCCGTCATCGGCGACCAGGAGTTTGACTTCCTGATGCATGAGTTGCAGGACTTGGAAGCACGACATCCTGAGCTCTACGACCCGAACTCCCCCACGCAGCGAGTGGGCAGCGACATCTCGAAAGAGTTTCGCCAAGTGAAGCATCGCTACCCCATGCTCTCCTTAGCCAACACCTACAGCGAGGAGGACGTGCGCCAATGGTACGACAGCGTGAAAAAGGGCCTCGCCGGAGAGGACTTCGAGGTGTGCTGCGAGCTGAAATATGACGGCCTGAGCATCTCGCTGACCTACGTCGATGGCCAATTGACACAGGCTGTCACCCGTGGCGACGGTGTGCAGGGCGACGATGTGACGAAGAATGTGAAGACGATCAGGAGTATACCGCTGAATTTAATGTGGAAAGTGGAAAGTGAAAAGTGGAATGAGAATACTCCCACCCCAGATTCAGCCCCTGAAGCAAATCTCTTTCCTCTTTCCTCTTTCCACATTCCACCAAAAGAATTTGAGATTCGCGGCGAGATCCTCATGCCTTGGGCCTCGTTTGAAAGGCTCAACCGTGAACGGGAGGCAGCCGAGGAACCGCTCTTCGCTAATCCACGCAACGCCGCCAGCGGCACGCTGAAGAGTCTCGACCCAAAGGTCGTGGCCAGCCGTCAATTAGATGCTTACCTCTATTATCTGTTGGGTGAAGAACTGCCAGCCGACGGGCACTACGAGAACTTGGAGGTAGCCCGCTGCTGGGGTTTCAAAATCTCGGAAGGCATCAAGAAGGCTCGCAGCGTGGAGGAAATTCTGGAATACATCAACTACTGGGACAAGGAGCGCAAGAACCTACCCGTGGCCACCGACGGCATCGTGCTGAAGGTGAACTCCCTGCGCCAGCAGCGCGCCCTCGGCTTCACGGCGAAGAGTCCCCGCTGGGCCATCGCCTATAAGTTCAAGGCCGAGCGTGAGCAGACACGCTTATTAGAGGTTACCTATCAAGTTGGTCGCACTGGTGCCGTCACCCCCGTGGCCAACATGGAACCTGTGCAATTAGCTGGAACCACTGTGCGTCGAGCCACGCTAAACAACGAGGACTTCATCCGCAGCTTCGACCTCCACATCGGTGACATGGTCTATGTGGAGAAGGGCGGAGAAATCATCCCCAAAATTGTCGGTGTGAACATCGACGAGAGGCCCATCATCGCACAGCCCGTGCAATTCATCAAGCGCTGCCCGGAGTGTGGCACGCCACTGGTACGCTATGAGGGCGAGGCCGCTTGGTATTGCCCCAATGATGCAGGCTGTCCGCCACAGATCAAAGGACGAATCGAGCATTTCATATCGCGCAAAGCCATGAACATCGACTCATTGGGCCCCGAAACCGTCGACGAGTATTTCCGTCGCGGACTCATCCATAATGTCGCCGACCTCTATGACATCGACGTACAGCAAATCAATGGTGACGGTTCACGCACTAAGTCGGCACAGAAGATTGTCAACGGCATCAAGAAGTCGTGCGAGGTGCCCTTCGAGCGTGTTGTCTTCGCTCTCGGCATCCGCTTCGTGGGTGAGACCAGCGCCCGTCTTCTGGCACGCCACTTCAAGACGATGGACGCACTGATGGCGGCAGGGCTGGAAGAGCTGCAGGAGGTGGACGGCATTGGCGAGGTGATGGCAAAGAGCATCATTAGCTACTTCCACAACGAGCGGAACAGGGAGATAGTGGAACGCCTGCGCAGCTATGGCCTACAGTTTGCACTTTCCGCAGAGCAGACATCACAGCAAAGCGACCGTCTGGCAGGGCAGAGCATTGTTATAAGCGGTGTTTTCCAGCATCACTCACGCGACGAGTACAAGCTGCTTATCGAACAGAACGGAGGCAAGAATGTGAGCAGCATCAGCGGCAAGACCTCCTTCATCCTTGCCGGCGACAACATGGGGCCAGCCAAGTTGGAGAAAGCCCAAAAGCTGGGTGTCCGAATGATTAGCGAAGAAGAATTCCTGCAAATGATAGAATAGCATGAAAGTCATTGTATCAGAAGAGATTGCGCAAGTTTGTCCTGATTTTGTCGGAGCTTGCCTTGAGGCGGACGTGGTAAATAGTACATTCTGCGAGCCGCTATGGAAAGAGATTCACGATTTGGAGGAACAGTTGCGAAATGAACTGACCACCGAGAGTGTGAAGGAGCTGCCTTCAATAGCCGCTACGCGCGCAATATATAAGAAATGTGGAAAGGATCCTTCACGATACCGTCCTGCCAGTGAGCAGCTTATACGCCGCCTGTTGCAAGGCAAGGAACTATATCAGATTGACACCCTTGTTGACCTTATCAATCTGGCTTCCATCGGCTATGGCTACAGCATAGGTGGCTTCGATGCCGACAAGTTTGTGGGCGACACGCTGACACTTGGCATCGGACGCGAAGGTGAGCCCTATGAGGGCATCGGCCGCGGAATGCTGAACATTGCCGGTCTGCCCGTTTACCGCGATGCACTGGGCGGTGTAGGAACTCCGACAAGTGACAACGAGCGCACAAAGATTACCTTGCAGACAACTCATCTCGTCGTCCTAATCAACGGCTACGACGGCAACGAACAACGTGTCGTTGACAATGCAAGTTTTATCCAGCAACTGCTACGCCAGTACGCACAGAGCAGCGGTGGCGAGGTGTCTGTTTACAGACGAAACAACAAATAACATCAAAAATAAGAAAAAATGAAAAAAATGGACTTTTTGCTGGTCATGGCCACAGCCTTTATGCTTTTCGCCCTTTCCTCATGCGACGGAAGGAAAAGTAAGAAGGATAAGGACACAGACGACACTGAAGAGGTGACCGATGAGGATGAAACTGACAAAGAGAACACCGACGAGAAGGATGACTACTTGACGCAGGATTTGGCCACCTTCGACCTGCGTGGCCAAGTCATTGCCGTCAAATACACAGCTGAAGAGGCCATGGAGCCCGTCACGGTGCAGTTCAAAGACAACGGCACGCTGAAGAGTATCTACAAGTTTGACGTCGAGGGCAACGTTGACGAAGGCAAAATCGACCGCGACAGTAAAAGTCGCATCTCCATCATCAGCTTTGAGACGGAGGAGCCATGGATTACTTCCCTCATCTACGAAGACGGCTCCATGCTGCCTAAGTCCTCCATGGAAAGCAACCAGACAGGCAATTACACCTGCTCGACCTATGAGCGCGACGACGACGGAAATATTGTAGAGGCCAAGTTCGAGGAGTCTGTGCATGGCGGCATTGTCGAGGATCATGACGAATACTCCATCAAGCTCACCGACTACGACAGCCACGGCAACTGGCTTCTCTGCACCATACAACATGGCAGTTACAAGCGTTATTACAAGCGTACCATTGTCTACGAAGGTGAAGCCAACCCCTATCAGAAGGAGATTGACGAGGCTCTTGAAGGCGACCCCGTCATCAGGGAATTCATCACTACCATGTATGAGCATGATGAATACAACGATTACGAGTTCCTTGAGGAGCACTGCACAGAGGATTTGCTGAAGCACCTGAGGGACAACTACGATTACGATGGCGATGGCTATGCTGTCTGGATGTTCCGTACTGGTGGACAAGACGGCAAGCCTGGCAGTGAAAATGCCAAAAACAGAATCATCAGCATCACTAAGGACAACGCAGGCTGGTATCACTATCAGTTCATTGACGCAGGCTGGCGAGGCGAAAACAAGATCAGGGCATACGTTGAAAACGGCAAGGTTATGATAGACGAGTTGGAACGAGTCTTTGACGAGAACCAGGAGTATTGGCAATAGTCAGATGCAGGCAGTTCGCAGAAGAATATGCCCTGTTCGCTGAAACGTTTTGCCCGATTGCGGACTAAATACTACCTTTGCAGAAGAAACGGATAATATTCTAACAGAAAACGAACACGACAATGAAGAAATGGACTATTACTATCCTTGCTGCAATGGCCATAGAGGCCCAAGCCGGCGACTTTGTCTACAAGTATTTAGTGTTTACCGATACTCAAGGCAATACTACTTCGATAGCCACGAAAGGCCTTAAGCTCACGGTGGCCGACGGCAGCTTGGTAGCCGTCAATAGCGACGGCACTACCACGTTTACGCTCAGCCAGCTGGCCACTATGGCATTCTCGGAAACAGCGATGAATCCCACTACTGCAATAGAAGCGCTTCCCGCCTTGCCGTCATCATCCATAGAGGCCTATTCATTAAAAGGCGAGCGTCTTGGAACTTTCGACAACATGACTCAACTGAAAAACACGCTTGTGAAAGGAATCTATATCGTTAAGCAGAACGGAACTACCAAAAAGATAACCATCAAATGAAAAAGCTATTATTATTTGCCATTGCCCTGCTGACAGCAGTGGTCATGAAAGCTCAGACGCTGAACGTGGAAGTGGGCAGCGTCACCTATCAGATACCCGCAGCACAGGCAGGCGAGATGACCTATGAGAACGGTCAGACGCTGACCATTATGGGAAAGACCTTCACCCTCGCCGACATCGCGCAGATGTATTTAGACGACACAAAGGTTACCGACAACAGCGTCGCAGTCATATACGACGGAGCGTCGGCACATGTCAGCGTAGCCGGAAATGTAGCACAACACCTTACCGTCAGCGTCAACGGTGCCCATGTCAGCATCACACAGGATGACGACGTGGCTGAAGAAATCACCTACTCGCTCAGCGGCACATCAACCGACGGCGAATTCCACATGGAAGGCTCCTACAAGGCCACCATCGAGCTGTGCGGCCTGACACTGACCAATCCGGCCGGTGCCGCCATCGATATCCAGAACGGCAAACGTATCGAACTCAGCGTAAAGAAAGACACACAGAACACACTGACCGACGGCGCCAACGGCTCACAGAAAGCCGCACTCTACTGCAAGGGCCATTTAGAGCTGAAAGGAAAAGGCACGCTGACCGTTTACGGCAACACGGCACACGCCATTAAAAGTGCCGAGTACATGCAGATGAAAAACTGCACAGTCAATATACTGAAGGCCGTGAAGGACGGACTCTCATGCGACGAGTATCTCCTCATCGAGAGCGGCACGCTGACCATCAGCGGCGTGGGCGACGACGCCATCCAGTGCGACATCGACGGCGCAACATCCACAGGCGAGACTACAGACCACGAGGACGAGGACTCAGGCAACATCTACATCAACGGCGGTACACTCACACTCACCACTACAGCAGCAGGCGCTAAGTGCATCAAGGCCGACAGCATCGCCTACGTCAACGACGGCACCCTCGTGCTCAATGCAAGTGGCAGCGTAGATACCAGCGATGCCAGCGATCCCTCCTATGTCGCAGCTATCAGCTGTGGCAAGTTCGTGCAGAACGGAGGCACCATCACCGCCACCGTCAAGGGAACGGCAGGACGCGGCGTGAAGGCATGGGACATTGAGACGAATGGAGGCGAGCTCACCATCACCAACAGCGCTGCTCCCACCACCATCAGCAGCGACGTAAAGTCGGCAAAAGGCTTGAAAGGCCTGAATATCGCCCTTAACGGAGGCACCATCACCATCAATATGAGCGGCAATGCCAGCAAGGCCATCTATGCAGGCGACGGCACTCAGACCACCAACGGCGGCGGAGGTGGCGGTGGCTGGGGAGGCTGGGGAGGCCCCGGAGGAGGTGGCCCCGGAGGAGGCGGTGGCCCCGGCGGCGGAGGCAGCACATGGACCAACGTCACAGGCTCCTACACCCAGGGAACAGCCGACGGCAACGGCCCCACCCTCACCGTCGTGCAGACAGGCAGCGCCTACAGCTCGTCATCGGCAAAAGCCATCAAGGCCATCTGCGCCGCCACCCTCTACGGCGGCACCACCGAAGTCACTACAAAGAACAACGGCGCTGAGGGACTCGAGTCGAAGACCAGCATCGACATACGTGGCGGAAACCATTACTTCCAATGCTACGACGACTGCATCAACTCCAAGGGAAAGATCATCTTCAACGGAGGCACCACCGTCTGCTATTCCAATGGCAACGACGCCGTCGACAGCAACGCAGGCACCTCAGGCGCCATCACCATCGGCCACGGCAACGTACTCGCCTACACCACGAAAGGCAGCCCCGAAGAAGCCTTCGACTGCGACAACAACAACTACATACAAATCACCGGCAAAGGTATCGCCATCGGCGCAGGCGGCTCACAGAGCAGCTCGTCGGGCACCGTCAGCGGCGCAGCGCAGGGATACGCCTTCCCCGGCACGGTCAGCTTCAAGGCCAACGTCTACAACACCCTGTCCGACGCCTCGGGCAACAACCTCGTCACCTTCCGGCTGCCTGCAGCCATCAACAGCTCCTGCACCTTCATCACAGCCACGGGCATGGTGAGCGGGCAGAAATACAACATCAAGTCGTCCACCGCCGAGCCTACTGACGCCGCCACAGCCTGGCATGGCCTGTACATCGGCTCCTCAGCGGAGGGCACTACGACGGTCAAGCTGAACATCACTGCCAAGTAAGATGGCATTCTAAAGAGCCGCAGCGGAACACCCGTTGCGGCTCTTTAGGTTTTATAATTTGGAAATGTAACGTTTGTAACTTATATCGTTATAATCGCCGCGCGGGGGCAGGTCCCAAAAATCTGCAGCCTGATAAAAAAATTCTGCAGCCTGATAAATAATTTCTGCAGCCTGCAAAACAGATTCTGCAGGCTGTAAAATGGCGCAGTTTTTTTCCTACTTTATCTCCACAAGCATCTTCTGCAGGTCTCTGTCGGCACTGCTGGTGCCTATCATCAGCTCGTAGGGGCCGGGCAAAACGCGCATGGTGTGGGTCTGGGCGTCCCATGTCTCCAGCTGTTGGCGCGACAGGGCAATGGCTACGGTGCGGCTCTCGCCGGGCTTCAGCGAAACACGCTGGAAGGCCCGCAATGTCCTCAGGGGCCCTTCGGCGTCGGCAGGACGACGCAGGTAGAGCTGGACGGTCTCAGTGCCTTCGCGCCGGCCTGTGTTCTTCAGGGTGCACGTTACGACGGGCAGCCCGTCGCGCATGGTGCAGGCGGGGTTACTGATTTGAAAGGATGTGTAGCTGAGGCCGAAGCCGAAGGGGAAGAGTGGCTCGTGGCGGAGATAGCGGTAGGTGCGCCCTTTCATGCGATAGTCAAGGAAGTCGGGCAGCTGGCTGTCATCCTTGTAGAAGGTGACGGGCAGTTTGCCGCTCGGGTTGACGCGGCCTGTCAGGACTTCGGCCACGGCCTGCCCGCCCTGTTCGCCGCCGTACCATGCCTGCAGGATGGCGTCGCAGGTGTCCATCTCGGGTGTGAGTGCCATGGCGCCGCCGGAGCAGCAGACGAAGATGACTTTCTTTCCTGCCTCGTGCAGCAGGCGCAGCATGTCGCGCTGAACTTGCGGCAGCTCGATGCTGGTGCGGTCGCCGCCCTTGAAGCCAGGGTCGCTGACTTTCATCTGCTCTCCCTCGACGCGCGGCGAGATGCCTCCAACGAAAACGACGGTCTTTGCGGTGCCTATATCGGCGAGCAGCTGCTCACGTGTAGGTGTGTAGCTGTGGCGCACGTCTAACTGCATGATGGCCATGTCGGTTGCTTGCACATATTCTACGACGATGCTGTATTTTTTGCCAGCCTGAACCGTGAAATCGCGAGTGGCTTCGTAGATGCGGTCGCGTGAACGCCAGTTGTTGATAACGGTGTCGCCGTCGAGCAGGACGCGCACTTTGTCGTCGGCACCGACATAGAGCTGCAGCTGCTCGTCGGCAGTGGCTGTGAAAACGCCCTCGTAGCGGGCCGAGAAATGCTCCAGCTCCACGCCGGGGGCGAAAACGGTGGCTCCGCCGTTGCTGAGCTTGACGGGCTCCGGATAACGGACTGTGGCCACTGGCTGTCCTTCCATTTGCTCGTTGTTCCAGTAGGTGGCCTTCAATCCCTTGCTGCCGTCGGGAGCGGTGATGCCGGCATAGCGGCTTTCGTTCACTTCGCTGTGTGTCAGGCCGCATCCCGGCACATACTTTAAGTTTCGTCCCATGAGGCTGCGCAATCCCTGCAACACGGTGACGGTGTGGGTGGGATAGCCGGAGTAGTTACCCCACATCATCACAGAGTCGTTGGCGTTGGGCCCCATGACGACGAGGTGTGAGGTGAGAGGTAAGACTCCGTTGTTTTTCAGCAGGACGATGCTTTCGCGAGCCATCTGCAGGGCGAGTTCCTTGTGCTCCTTGGATGCAACGACGTTTTCCGGAATCTTCGTCCAGGGCACCATGTCGTCGGGGTCGAAGTCACCGAGTTTGATACGGGCTATGAGTAGACGGCGCAGGCTGGTGTTGATTTCTTCTTCGCTGACCCAGCCTTCTTCGACAGCCTTTGGGAGAAAGCGGTACAGGCTGCCGCACTCAACGTCAGTGCCGGCTCTCACTCCGATGGCTGCAGCCTGCTGGCGCAGTTCTACGACGTTATGATAGTCTGGAAGGAAATCGTTGATGGCGCCGCAGTCGCTTGTGACAAGTCCCTGAAAGCCCCATTCGTCGCGCAGGATTTGTTGCTCGTAGCGAGTCTGTGCACAACAGGGCTCGCCATCGATGCGCTGATAGGCGCACATGATTTCCTCGACGTGAGCATCCTGCACCAATGCCTTGAAGGCTGGCATATATGTCTCCCAAAGGTCGCGTTCAGGCAAGTCTTCAATGTTGAACGTATGGCGGTTCCACTCCGGACCGCTGTGCACGGCATAGTGCTTGGCACAAGCCAGCAGCTTGCGATACTTGGCATCGTCGGGGCCCTGCAGGCCTCGCACCACGGCTGTGCCCATTCGCGAGGTGAGGTACGGGTCTTCTCCATAGGTTTCCTGGCCGCGTCCCCATCGCGGGTCTCTGTAGATGTTGATGTTCGGCGTCCAAAAAGACAGGCTCTGGTAACGCTGGATTCTGCCCGAGCGCTTAGACTGCTGAGCCTTTACCCGCGCCTCGTCGCTGACAGCGTCGAATACGCGCTGCAACAGCGCATCATCCCATGAGGCTGCCATTGCCATGGTGATGGGGAATACGGTGGCAAATCCGTTGCGCCCAACGCCATGCAGCGCCTCGTTCCACCACTCAAACTGGGGGATGCCCAATCGCTCAATGGCAGGTGAGGCATTCATCATCAACTTCGCCTTCTCCTCTATGGTCAGACGCTTCAATAGGTCGTCGGCACGCTGCTCTGCGCTCAACGACGTGTCCTGAAATGGCAGCGACTGGGCTTTTATTCCCCATGTCGCTACCATGGCGATGATTATTACTAATAATTTCTTCATCATCTCATTTGTCTTTGTGCAGACTATCTGATTACGAATTTCCGTCCTTCACAAACATAGACGCCTGCAGGGAGTCCCTCGGTATGAGTGGCATTGCGGCGTACTAACCGCCCTCTCACGTCATAAATATTCCGCGGCGTAGCATCATTGACCACATCGGAAATGGAGGCGCCAATGGCTTTCACGAAGAGCAGTCCTTCACTGATACGGCTGGTATCCCATTCAATGCCGTCTTGGAAATCGAATGTCGGCTTGCCGCTGAATGAGGCCGCTGAGAAAATGCGTATGCTGTCGCCGGGCTGTAATGAATGGTCAGTGGCTGTGATGCGTATCGTACCATTCACGGTGAGGCCTTTCTCGAAATAGAAGCTGGTACAACCGTCGCTAACGTTGGTGGCACAGCGAGATGCATTGACCGACAGGATTCCGTTGACGACGACCGATGAGTTTTTCAGTACCTTGGTCTTGCTGGAGCAGGAGAAGACGGCGCCTTCATCTATGGTGAGCTTGCCGGTGCCCAGCAAGCCATTGGCGCCCATACACAGCTCGCCTTCACTGACGGTAGTCGTACCGGTGTTGTCGCTGGCGCCACTCCAGATAATCCGTCCCTTCCCTACTTTCTGGAAGTTGGCATTTGAGGTGACGCGGACACTCGTCGCCCAGTCATTGTCGTTTCCTACTTGCCAAGTATTGGCCCCAACGCTGGTGCCATTGCTGAACCTGCAGCTGCCGCCCAATTTTCCTGTACCCGACAGCTTGCCGATGTGGAAAGTCTTGCCGCTGTTCTGCACCTCCACATCGGAGGCAATGTTCATCGTGCCTTTTGGCATTCCGGTGCTTGTGTTCAGCGTAAAGCGCTTTACATCGTCGTCCAAGCTTGATGCGGGCTTGAGAATGCCCTCAAACTCGCTGAAGTTGCATTGTATAAGCGTACGTGTAGCGTAGTAATTGGTACCTTTCTCCGTGGTGCAATAAA
Source organism: Prevotella sp. (assembly GCA_024681875.1). The sequence goes on along the minus strand of JAILAA010000006.1, from coordinate 34,390 downwards.
CGGTAAGCGTGCCACTGCCGGTCACTTTATTGGAATATGTGGAGCGGTTGGCCATGTACCAGTTGCCGGTCTTGCCGCTTGGTACAAAGACGTTATACGAACTGCCGGTGTTCTCGTTCAATGTGCCTCCCTGATACTCTACAGTCTTGGCGGGTGTGTTGGCGTTGATGCACTGCACGGTACCTGCCACAATGACGAGGCGGTTGAGGGATGAGTTGGCTGTGTTCAACTTCATCCAGCCCGCACCTTTTTTCGTGAGGACAGTGCCTGACATTGCCTTGTCGACAATGTAGTCAGCCTGGTTATTGATAATGCCGCCCTCATCGGTCTCAAAACGGATAGGTGAGCCATTGGTAACGGCAGCAGTGGTGCGCAGCTCAGCACCGTTCTCCATAATGAACTTGGTGCCTACGTTTGTCACGCCGCCAAGATTACCCTTGGGTTGGTTGGCATTGGCCAGCGAAGAGACGCTGACAATGCCGCCTGAGAGGCGGTTGCCGCCAGTGTAGCTGTTATCGTTCTTGATGGTCAGCAACCCATTGCCCTGCTTCACAAGCGTAGTGCTGCCTACCAAGCTGCCTGTGCCGCTGAATGTGTAGTATTTAGCCTCATTGGAAACGAATACGGTGTCGGCTTCCAGCTCGCCATTGAGAGTGACGGTAAACTTCGAGGCCGTGTCGTCAAAGTGTACGTTGTCGCCACTGACGAAGATGTCGTTTTCTCCCTCGCTGCTCGTGAAGTTCTCTGTGTCAGCCACGTTCCATATGTTGGATTCTGTGCCAGTCCAGAAAACATCTGAGGGGTCTCGCATTCCTTCTATGACAAGGTAGAGCTTACCTTCTTCCAGCGCCAATTTGCTTTTCATCTTCGTACCTAAGCCTTCAATGCGGATGTCGTCCAGGTTACCATTCAGCGTCTCGATGGTACCCAGAAGGTAGTTGCCCTCAAGAATATCCTGACCTGAAGGAACGACAAACTCAAAGACAGGTTGCAAATATTTAGGACCGTACTGCCAGTTCTTCTTCTCTATACTCATGTAGATGGTTTGCAGATTGTCGGCCAGCTTTCCTTCGGTGTTGAGGTCAATGACGACACGGGCACCGAAACCCATCGTAAGTGTGTCGATGCTGATGGTGCCAATGTTGCTTTCGCCACCAGGCAGCAGATGGGCATCGTATTCCATTTTGATGCTACGGAAAGCGCCGCCATTGCTGATGAGCTTGGCAAAGCGGTTGAGCCAGAGCTTAGAGTTCTTCAGCGTGCCGTCGAAGACAAGTGTTCCAGCCCACACATTGGTCTCGCCGGTGTAAGTGTTGTCGGTCTTAGGCAATACGAGTGTACCGTCGCCTTGCTTCACTAAGCGCATGTCACCCGTAAAAGCTGCGCCGCTGACCTCGCAGTTATAATAGGTATAGCGGATGTTTGGATTGCCCGAAGTATTGGTACTGTTAGTACCCTGCACCCATGACGGAATGTTAAACGTCACCATATAAGGGTTAGCGCCTTCAGCAACGGTGATGTGCGTGTCGTTTGTCTCGCAGACAATGACGTGCTTGTCGTTGTGTTCAGTGCCGATGGTGCCGTTATTACTCACCTCAGTGCGGCCCGTCATAGTGAGTGGCGGCGGCGCAATGGTTATTCCTTCCAGCTCACCGAGGAAATAGCTGGCATGAGGGGGCTGGTTATAGCCCATGCTCTCCCAGACCATACCCTGACGATATTGATGGTCGTGCCATAAAGTGTAGTTACGCCATTTCGTAGAAATGTTGGTCGTGTATACGCGTATATACTTATTATCTGTGGTGCGCTGAACAATCTCCTCGCGCCAGTCGCCCAGAATGTCGCCAACAGCAGAGGGGGTGTTCTTTGTCCAGTTGCAGTTGGCGGTGCCGTCGGCAGTGAACACGATGCTGCCGTCAGCCTTGAAGACACGGGCTGCTCCTTCACGGGAGCTGGCTCCGTCAAGGCCCTCCTCAAGTAAGTCGCCGTCCCAGTAAATGCGCCAGTTGTTGGTGAAACCTCCGGGAGCTCCGCTAATGACTTTGTCGGCCACACACGATATGGTGCCTGATTGTGAACTATGGCCAATGGCTCCGGGATAGTTGTTGGAGAAATTTCCGCATAGGGCTCTTCCGTCGTCGCTTGTCGACTGCAGGCGATAGTAAATCTTTCCTGTAGTGCCGTCGCGGTAGTTCATGGCCGGACTGTCTTCGTTGCAGGCAAAGATTTCCTGACCGTGACGGTAGGGGTCGAAGTCAGAGCAATGCTGGGCATCGCCATGTCCGAGACCCGTCGTATGCAGTCCTTTGCCGTTGTCGTCGATGACCATTGAGCCAAAGACGATTTCATCGCGGCCATCCCAGTCCACATCGGCAATGCCGTAGTTATGGTATCCTTGGCCGAAGTAGGGCCACGTCTCTCCTTTCCATTCCCAGTATTGTGTAAGCTTATGTGTGTCGGGATTGACAGAGAAAGCCTTCATGTGGTGCTTGGTGTAACAACCTCTTCCGAGGAAGATGAAAGCGTGCCGTCCGTCAAGGAAAGGCGCACCGAAATAGTGCTTCGTGGAACGGTGGCCATAGCCGTCGCCCCAGTCATTGACATTTCCACGTGGCAATGGATAGTCCATCCACAGCTGTCCGTTGTTGCCAATGGGATACGGCTTACCTGTCAGTCCGTCCAGATACAGCAGGTATTCCGCCCCAGAGTTGGTATAGGTCATGTTGGCAGTCTGGTTGACGGTGTTGCGGGTGTTGACATTCATATTGCCGATGTTGGTTGTGGTACCGTCGGCATGATAGATGATCATGTTGTCGGCACCGCGCAGCAGGATTTCGGCTTTGCCGTCACCGTCCCAATCATAGCCCACAGCGTCATATTGCTCGTCGGGGCCGCTCACCATGTTGGGCCCAAGGTCAATATACCACAGCCTGTCGCCCTTGATGTTGTAACATTCCAACAGGTTAAAGGCGGTGGCATCGACCGAACTGCCGTCAACATAGTTGCGCTTTACGATGAATTCCGACATCCCATCGCCGTCGACGTCAGCCAAAGCAATGTCGTTGATGTTGTAGTCGTTGGTGATATTGCTGCCAGTACGGCTTGTCACGCTTTTCACGGCAAACTGAATATACTGTTGATTGAGGCGTGTCACCTCGGCACATTTCTCCTGCTCCGTGCCGCGAACGACGGCTGCCACCTGATATTTTGACCCGGACCTTCCATCCGGGTCAACGTAATTGGAGACACTCAGCGGACCGGCTATCTTCACACCGTTGCGATAGAGGTTGTACTGCGTATCGTAATACTCCTCGCCAAAGATACGCCAGCTGACAAAAGCACCCGAGCCTGAAGGCACCGCCACAAGGCCACGGTCCAGAATGTCAGTTTGTCTTTGTGCCAAAAGGCTTGTCCATCCGGTGGCCAGAGCCAATAACGCTAAAATAAGTCTTTTCATGCTGTGTGGTATGTTTTTAGAAATTTCAGTAGTTCAAAAGGTAATGAGTTACAGACAACAGAACTCGGATGCAAAGGTAGCGTTTTTTTCCGAAACAATCTTTCCCAGAATATTAAAAAAGCGGAGAATAGCAAAAGTCCCTGCTTTTTTCTCATTATTTATAGATGCGCATGCGAGAAAGGGCCGATACAAAATGTTAGCGTATTTCAATATTTGCTTACTTTTTGCAAAATATTTGGCCAAATAGTTTGTCGTTACGTTATTTTATTGTACCTTTGCGGCGCCATTAAAGAAAAAACAAGGTAAAAAGATATGAGTAAGGTCATCTATCCCATCAACTACAAGCGCCTGCTTGACATGCGCCAGACAGAGCAGGGCATCAAACTCATCAAGGAGTTCTTTCAGCAAAACCTGAGCACCGAGCTGCGCCTTCGCCGCGTCACGGCGCCGTTGTTCGTGCTGAAAGGACTCGGCATCAACGACGACTTGAACGGCGTCGAGCGTCCTGTCAGTTTCCCCATCAAGGATTTGGGCGACGCCCGTGCCGAGGTGGTGCACTCGTTGGCGAAATGGAAGCGTCTGACGCTGGCCGAATACGAAATAGAGCGCGGCTACGGCGTCTACACAGACATGAACGCCATACGTGCCGACGAAGAGCTCGACAACCTACATTCACTTTATGTCGACCAGTGGGACTGGGAAGCCGTCATTGCCCGTGAAGACCGCACGCTGGCTTTCCTGCGCAACGTTGTGGAGCGCATCTACGCAGCCATCCGCCGTACCGAATACCTTACATGCGAGACCTACCCGCAGCTGCAGCCGTTCCTGCCCGAGAAAACACATTTCATCCATGCCGAAGAGCTGCTCCGGATGTACCCCGACAAGACGCCGAAAGAGCGCGAGGACGCCATCTGCGAAGCCTACGGCGCAGTGTTCATCATCGGCATCGGAGGCCTGTTGAGCAATGGCGAGAAGCATGACGGCCGAGCCCCTGACTACGATGACTGGAGCACCGTGGCAGAAAACGGGCTGAAAGGCCTCAATGGCGACATCCTCATCTGGTATCCCGTTCTCGGACACTCCATAGAACTCTCGTCCATGGGCATACGCGTCGACAAAGAGAGCCTCCTGCGCCAGCTGAAGCTGGAAGGCCAGGAGAGCAGACAGCAACTCTACTTCCACCAGCAGCTGCTGCACGACCGCCTGCCGCTCAGCATCGGCGGCGGAATAGGCCAGAGCCGCCTCTGCATGGTGCTGCTGCACAAAGCCCACGTAGGCGAGATACAGGCCAGCATCTGGCCTGAAGACATGCGGCAGGAATGTCGGCGGCTGGGAATGCCTCTCATCTGAAAGCAAGCAACATGAAGCCAATCACCGACACACAAGAGCTCCGCAGCATACAGTTAGGCATCCTCGACTACGTTCACCAGTTCTGCCAGCAACACGGCCTCACCTACTTCCTGTCCAGCGGCACCCTCATCGGAGCCGTGCGCCACGGCGGCTATATCCCATGGGACGACGATGTAGACATCTACATGCCGCGCCGCGACTACGACCTGATAATGGAGCAGTTTGCCGACGCAACGGGCACGTACAGGCTGCTCAGCCCGTCGAAAGAGCCGCACTACTACTACACCTTCGCCAAGGTCATTGACACACGCACAAGGATGGTGGAAGACGAGGTGGAAGGATATGAGATAGGCGTCTACATAGACATCTTCCCCGTAGACTACGTCACAGAAGACATGGCAGAGCGCGAGCGCGTGTTCAAGAAAAAGAAGCTGCTCTACAAGATACGGCGTTGCAAGATCTCCTCCTTCAACCCGCTCTATTCAAAGTTGGCATACATCGTCTACAAGCACTGGCCCATGTCCGTGAAGAAGATAGAGCGCACCATCAGGAGGCTTATTGTCTCCGACAAGCCAACAGGCACGGTCTGCAACATGACAGAGGCAGGCCCCACCATCGGGCATTGTTTTCCCGCAGAGGACATCGCAGCCCAGACGGACATCGTGTTTGAGGGGAAGACCTATAAGACCATGATCGGCTATCAGGATTATCTGTCGCACACCTATGGCGACTACATGACCCTGCCGCCTGTAGAGCAGCGTGTCACGCATCACTTCAGAGCCTGGTGGTCAGACCCCAGGCCAAGACTCTGTCAATAGTTGGCGACGGGATGCCCTTCGCGTGCATCAGTTGGTGAATGAAAGACAGGCCATAAGGAAAATCCTCAACGAAATAGCGGCTCCCGAAATCAGGCACATAACCGCCCGCCGTCAGCCTCATGGGGGCCTTGATTCCCTTGAAGGCTTCAATGCTGCGCAGCTTCGCAGCCAAAGAGACGGCATCGTGGCTCTCGTAATAATCTAACACCGTGGGGATGCTGCCGCTCCTGACAGGCAGCACACGCAACAGGCGCTGCAACTCGCTGTCCATATCGATATACAGCTGTGCGGCCCTTTCTGTCCACTCTTCATAGAACAGGGGCTCTCGCTCGTAAAAAAGGCCTTCATGCCAGTCGCTCCACAGGTCGTACAGACGGGAAGGATGCAGCAGCGGGTTACTGTTGGAAAGGCTTGCTTCATAATGGCTCTGCAGCAATGAGACGGGTGTCTTCAGCATGAGCTCCAGTGTGCGGCGTGTCTTTTCCTTGTTTTCTGTATGCTCTATGGCTACATGAAGACGGTCTTTGTAGCCCATAAGGCGTGCGTGACGGCCATAGTCGATGATGCGTGCTATGAAGGGTACACGCTGAAATCCGAAGATGGGGATGGACGGCGGGAGGACTTCGTCGGCCACGAAGAAGAAGCCTGTGCTGCTGACAACGCTGCCTACGGCCGTTGAAGGTGTCAGGTATTCCCTTATCTCGCACAGCATCTCCCTAATGGCGTATCCCGGAAGGCACAGCAACACTACATCGGCACCCGTGACTGCCTGACGGGCATCGCTGGTTACATCCGCCAGCTTTCCTGTGAGCGCCGTTCCTTCCGGGGTCTCAACTATCAGCTCCTGCTGCCATCGCTCGGGATGCCGCGTAAAGACACTCACTTCGAAGGGATGCTGAGCCGACACGAAGCCGGCTATGACATGTCCCAGATTGCCTCCGCCACAGATACAGACCTTCATGGCTCTACAATTCTTTTAACGCCTCTATGAGCCGCTGATTGTCCTCATGGTTGCGCACGGCAATGCGCATGTATTGCCTTTCAGGGTCAAGTCCGGGCTTCAGGCTGCAGTCGCGTGTCAGTATGTTGTGCCGTTTCAATAGGCTCACCACTATCTCGCTGGCCTTGTATGGCGGCAGCACCTCGCAGAGGAAGTAGTTGGCCTGCGAGGGCATGACACGCAGGAAGGATATGGTGCGCAGCTGCTGAAAGAAGCTGGCACGCTCGGCCACGAACTTGGCGCAGGCGTGCCGGTAGTCGTTCTCGTGCTTGTTGTAGATCTGCATGAAGAACTCTGCAAAGGAGTTGAGATTCCAGATGCTCACCTCTTTCTTGATGCAGGCAATGAGCTCCTTGTCGGCTGAGGCGAGAATGCCCAGGCGAAGGCCCGGCACGCCATAGCTCTTCGAGATGCTCTTCATCACGGCCATGTGGGGATAGGCCTCTAACGTGGCATCGCTCAACAGCGAGTTCGTGGTATAGTCTTCACTGAAGTCTACAAAGCTCTCGTCTACAACTAAGCGAATGGCGCGTTCCTCGCACCATGCCGCCAGGCGCAGCACGTCGTCCTTGGGGATGAAGTTGCCCGAAGGGTTGTCGGGGTTGATAAGCATCAGCTGGGCGATGCCCTTGTCGGCAAAGAATGCCATCAAGTCGTCGGCAGTATAGCGGTAGTCGGCGTTCTGTGGCACGAAGGTCACCTGCCTGTCCTTGTCATAGCGGTTGGGATATTCCTCGAAGGTGGGACGGATGAAGCCTGTTGTGAGGTGTGAGGTGTGAGTCTCCATCAGCACCTTGATGAGCTCTGCTGCGCCGTTGCCAGGCACGATGTACTGCTCGCTCACTCCAAAGCTCTTGCTGGCAATGAGCGTGTTGACCTTCATGCCCGACGGATATTCCGTGAGCAGCGTGTCGAAGTTGGCACGCAACTCGTCCTTCAACCTGCGGCTGGGGAAATAGGGGTTAACCAGATAGCAGAAATCAAGCATCTGCGGAAAGCGCCAGAAGCCGCCATAGCGCCCATAGTATTTGCGAAGCATGTGTTCCTCGTCGGCAAAGATGGCCTCGGCGATGTCAAGGTCTTGCTTGTCGTCTATCTCATACCATTTTTCACCACCGACGGACAGCGCCTTCAAGTCGTGGCTGTTCAGCAGCAAGAGGATGCGCAAGACATTCTCGTAATATTCATTCAACCCTACTGCCTTGGTATAGGCATCGAGGAATGGCACATACTTCGTCTGCAAGAACTCACGGCTGAACTTGTAGATGTTTACCGTCTTGTAATACTTGTCTGCATCTGCATAGTTGAAAGCGTCCTTCGAGATGAAGTTCACAATGTTACTTTCCTCGTCGATAGTTACCATTGTGCCGTCCATCCAGCTCTCGTATTTCGCCACCAGTGCGAGGTTGGGCTGTGGGTTTTCCAAGACCATCGGGATGAGACGGTCGCTGAAAATCAGGTCGCTTTCCACCAGCAAAGTGTCATCTTCCTGTAGCTGTTCTTTGGCCAGTGCCAACGAATAGATGTTGTTCGTCTTGTCGTATACGGGATTTTCGACATACTCTATCTTCAGCCTGTCGTCATAGCGGTGGTCTATATAGTCTTTCAGCTCCTGTCCCTTATAGCCCACGACAAGAATGACACGCTGCAGCGTTTGTTTTACCAATTCACCTAACAGCCTGTCTATAAGCGGCGTACCATTGACAGGCACCATGCACTTGGTGTTATTCTTGGTGTACTCTCCAAGTCTGCGGCCCATTCCCGCCGCCAGTATGATTGCTTGCATTTTCTATTCATTATTATTGATTAACCATAGCCCAACACTCGAAGGCTCGGCTGACGACCTGGTCTATGTCATAGTAGCGGTATTCTGCCAGCCGACCGCAGAAGAGGGTGTGGGGTTGCTGTCGGGCCAACTCACGATACTGCCCGGCCAACTGGTTGTTTCGCTCGTCGTTAACGGTGTAGAAAGGCTCGGCCCCTATCGTCCACTCGCTGCTATACTCACGGCTGATGACGGTGAAAGGCTGCTGCCCGAATTCAAAGTGCTTGTGCTCGATAATACGTGTGTAGGGGGTGTCGGCATCGGTGAAGTTCATTACGGCATTGCCCTGATAGTCGGGTATTTCCAAGCGCTCGTGTTCGAAGCGAAGTGTGCGCCAGTCTAAATGGCCAAGACTATAGTCGAAGTAAGCGTCAATGGCGCCGCTGTAGACCACTGTCGTGGCCAGCTCGCTCAATTCTGCACGATGCTGAAGAAAATCCGTCGCAAGCCGCACCTCTGAACCTGCCAGCAGCTTATCGATGATGACATTGTAGCCGCCGATGGGTATTCCCTGATAGGGGTCGCTGAAATAATTGTTGTCGAAGGTGAGGCGTACAGGCAGACGGCGGATGATGAACGCGGGCAGTTCAGTACACTTGCGGCCCCATTGCTTCTCGGTGTAGTCCTTGACGAGTATTTCGTAGATGTCACGTCCTACCAGCGAGATGGCCTGCTCCTCCAGATTCTGCGGCTCACGTCCCAGCATCTCCTGCCTCTGTTCATCAATCTTCGCCTTGGCCTCCTGAGGAGTGCGCACGCCCCACAGCTGATAAAAGGTGTTCATGTTGAACGGCAGGTTGAACAGACGGCCCTTGTAGTTGGCAATAGGGGAGTTGGTGTAGCGGTTGAAGGTGGCCAAGCGGTTGACAAAGTCCCACACTTCTTTGTTCCCGGTATGGAAGATATGTGCGCCGTACAGGTGGACATGAATGCCGTCCACATCCTTGCAATAGGCATTGCCGCCTGTGTGGCTCCGCTTGTCTACTACGAGACAGCGCTTGCCTGACTGTGTAGCCAAGTGAGCGAAGGTGGCTCCGAAGAAGCCTGCTCCCACGATGAGATAGTCGTATGGTTTCATTCCTTGTCTATTCAAAGGTACAGGGGAGTGTCAGCAGCTGGTACATCAGCGTGCGAGCCAGACGCTCATGGCCCTTGTCGTTGGGATGCAACAGGTCGGTCTCGCTCTTGAAGTAGACTTCGTGCTCCTTTATCAGGGGGAAGAGTCCACTGGTGGAATTCCAGTCTATTACAGGCACAGCCCACACATTGCCAGCCTCTTTGACGGCATCGATGTAGGCATCGAGATATTCGCCGCACTGGTTGGTGTACGACTCGTCGCACTGCCAGTTCTTCTCGTTGGCATGAAAGTCTGAGCGGTGAATGGGCGTCAGCAGGACAATCTGCTTTTCTGGAAAAGTACGCTTCAGCGAGTCCAATGCAATGTTAATGCGCCCCTTGAACGTAGTGGCATCCATCGACGGTGTGCGCTGACGTCGCGTCACCATGGTCTTAGGCTGGCCATGTCCGTATTCAACCTGCGTAACACGTTCATCCCACCACTGGCCTACCGGAACACCATTGTTATAGTCATTGGTGCCCATGAACACGATGATGGCATCCACGTCCTGCCCGTGCTCCTTCATCAACAGATCGGTCTGTCTCGGAACGTCATTCCATTGCCTACCGCTGACGCCATAGACATAGGGCGTGATGTCAAGCCATTCCTGCAGGAAGTTCCAGAATTTTTTCTTCGAGCCGCTGTTGCGCGGGTCGGTGATGCTGTCACCTAAATAGGCTACACGCTTCCCTTTCCACGGGTGCTCAGTAAAAGACTGAGGCAAGGCTGGTATGACCAGCGTCAGACAGAGCAGCAGCGAAATGTACTTGTTTTTCATATGTGCTTTCCTTTCTTGCTGATGCGTATTCCCTTGCCCGTGGCAAGCCTTCCGCCCAAGTCATACTCCACGTCGGGCATTTCCTGCCAAGTCGGTGAAACAACAGCTGTAGCTGAAGAAATGTAGTCGTCGACGTTGCTGACATAGTTGATGTCGAAGATGTGACTGGTGCCCGTAGTGGAAGTAAGGCCGAAGATGGTTGCACCCATGCATACGTTGGGCCTTTCGCCGGTGAAGTTGTCGTAAAGTCCACTGGTCTTCATATTGAAAGCCACCACCTGCTGCTGCTCGCCACTGACTATGATAGTCTTTGAAACAGACGGATTCACCTGTGAGCCACGATTGACGCCGTTGAGCCACCACAAATAGCTGGCACCTGAGGTGGTCTTCAGGTTTGAGCCCCTTACCACAAGGAAAGTCTGCGACTTGTCAATGTCGTAATCCAGCGTTTCGTATTTCATCGTCAAGGCAACGTTGTTGTCGCCTGTACCTGCCTTCACATGGATGATATTCTTCTCGGTGTCGTAGGTGATGTTGCTGGCATCGACTCGGCTGGGGTCGCCCGTCGTCCAGTCGGTGCAGCGAAACTGGTAGGCTTTGGCTTCGGGGTTGTAGTCCCTCATCAGGCGCACATAATAGATGCCCGGGCAAAGCGTACTGTTGCTGGCTTTCAGCCGCACAACAAACTTTGTCTTTCCTTTAGCCAACTCAGCAGGAATGGCATACTCCACGTTGTAGAAGCCATTGCTGTCGCTGTTCTTATAGCTGGTGGGAATGGTGATGTCGGCTATCTTCGTGCCGTCTACGCTCAGCGTGGCTTTGCGGCCTTTGTCGGCCAGATTGAAACGCATCATCACGCTCAAGTGCTCATCCACGCCGCTATTATTATATAATGTATACTGGATGTAGCCGTTGGCACGGGCATCACGATAGCGCTCTGAGTTATACAAGCCAGTGCTGCTGCCATTGCTATACAAAACATCATGGCCAGCCTCGCTCTGCTGCTCTCCAGGTGCCACGAAGTCTATGGTACGTTTCTCCAGCGCCTCGCGCTCAGCCTCTGTCTGTGCCATCGTGCTGTTGGCAAAGTTTTCGGCAGTCTGCTGATACCAGTAGCACATATAGCGCTGATGGTGAATCATATAGAAAGGAACAAGCTTCAGCGACGACCACTTATAGGAACTAACATCAGGACGCGAAGCATCAATAACGAACTTGAGGTCGACGGTGCGCAAGCGCTCGATGCGACTGAGCACGTCTGCACGGTCACCGATGAGCAGAGGAGCATCGATGAGGCTCTTCGAGGTGGCCACGGCGCCCGGCGCGTGATCCATGCGGCCTGCGCCGGCATATTCATTACGCAGCTGCTCATAGGGAAGGTCGTTGTTGTCATCCTGGGAAAGAGCCGTGGTAGCAGCGCCAAGCAGAATGGGGCCAAACTTGAAGGCGATGTAGTCGGTATAGTTGGGACACTCCTCATAGCGCAGCTGCGGGTCAAGACTGACGGTGATGTTGTCGCCTTTCTTCCAGTCGCGGGTGACTGGAACAAAGCTTGCAACGCCCTTCTCAATGCTTAAACCGTCGAGCACACTGCCGTTGATGCCGATGCTATAGTTCGTGCCAGACCAGGCAGGATGACGGATGGCTATGGTGTAGTGGCCTTCCTTGCCAACGGTCAGCATGGTAGAACTGCTGTTAGGGAATGACGTTTCCTGTGTGATGACAAAGTCGCTGCTTTCAAGATGTGAAGGGGTGAATAGATTGACGTACAGCGTCTCGCTTCCGTCATGGGTATAGATGAAATGCCCGTACTTCGAGTGGTTCTCCATGCCCGTTCCCACACAGCACCACATGCCCTGGTTGGGCTGTGAGTAGACGCGGTAGCCCTGGGGGCGCAGCGTAGTGAAATAGACGTAGCCGCCAGTCTCAGGGTCTTGCGTAGAGAGGATATGATTCCACATCGTTCCCTCGTAGAAGTCAACGTACTTGGCATCACCGGTACGGTCGGCCATCATCTCCGATAGTTTCAGCATATTGTTCGAGTTGCAGCTCTCAGGCCCGTCCAGCTGGTCGATGTAGCGGTTGCTGTTCTCCACCGAAAGGAAGTGCTCGCCCACTGAGTTTCCGCCAATGCAGACGGTGCGGTTAGTTGCCACGTCCTGCCAGAAGTTCTCGGCAGCTTTCTTATAATTGGTCAGCGTGCCGCTCTGCTCGAAAATACGCTCCATGCCGATGAACTTGGGCACCTGCGTATTGGCGTGCTTGCCGTCGAGGAAAGTAGTGTTCAGTGTCAGCATACCGTTGAGCATAGCCTTATGGGTGTATTTCTTCGCAGCTTTGAGATACTTCGCGTCGCTAAAGAGCTGGTAGGCATCGAGCATCGACTCGTTCATACCGCCGTGCTCGCAGTTGAGGAAGCCCTCGAAGTCGCTGTCGCTGACCTTGGCGATGAGGTTCACGCTCCAGTCAGCCATCTTGTGGAACATCTCCTTGGCCACTTCGCTGTTGCCATAGAGATATGCGTCGCGCAGACCGGCCAGAATCTTATGCTGCACATAGAAAGGCACCCAGCCCCAGTTGCCCTGAATCTTCGAGAGGTCGCCCTGAAAGAGCGCCTTCCAAGAGTCGTTGATGGGCTGGCCGCCGATGAAGCCGTAAAGGCCCTCGGTATTGCTATCGTAGGCATCCTGACAGTCCTTCATCACCTGTAGCATATAGTCCATGCGCTCCTTCAGCTGCGTACGCATGTCCTCGTCGTGACAGGCGGCCCACCCCAAGGCGAGGGCTGACAGGTAGTGACCACCCACATGGCCACTCAAGTCGAAGCCCGCATCGCCACCCCAGTTGGGGAAGTTGGGATGCTTCGTCTCCCAATGGTAATAAGGCGAGGAGGCATCGGTGGTTTTCGACAGACCTGCCTGACGCACGAAAGGAGTCAGCAGTCGGTCAACATCATACTGCATCAAATGCTGCAGATTCTTGTTCATGGCCGTCTTCATCGGGCCGTCCAGCAGCGTCACCTGCTCCAAATCGAAATGCTTGGGGTAGAGCTCGCTCTGAGCCTGAACCTTTTGAGTCATCGATACCGAAAAAAACAAAAGGAAAGAATAGAACAGTTTTATTCTCATAGTTCAATGGTTTGTTATGGCTGCAAAGGTAGCTTATTTTTCGCAAAAGCGCAAATAAATCATAGGAATTTTCCCCCAAGAGATAAATAGCTTGAAAAATCCGCGATATAGTCATTTCTTGGGAAGTGTGGCACGTAAAAAAAGTAAAACAAGTTGTTTTACTGAAAAAGTCATATGAGTTTTTAAAAAAAGGGGCCCCTTTTTTCAGTAAAACAAGTTGTTTTACTTTTACGTCTCTGAAAACATCAGTAAATAGAGGGTGAATAAAAAAAGGCCTCCGTCTTTTGATAAGAACGGAGGCCTTTTCTCTTTTGTTATCCTGGCTTAACGCAGGCCGCGATTCAGCAGCGTGTTGTTCAGCAGAAGAAGGTACTTCTTGTACTGCTTCTCGTCAAGAACGTAGTGCATGTAGCGCGTGTCCTTCTTCACGGCCTCATCGAGCAGCTTGGTGCGCTCGTCGCCAGCGGCCTGTGCGGCCAGCATCATCTCATTGCAGAACTGGTTATGGATGTCTGCCACAGCCTCCATCTGGTCTACTGTCAGACCCAGCGTAACAGCCAGCTTGCGCATATTAACCGACATGTCGAAAGCCTTAGCTGTCGCTGCAGTTGCATTGTTGTTCTCATTCTCAGCGTAAGCCATGTTCATGGTCATCATGGCAACGAGCATCAAAACAATCTTTTTCATTTTTTTGTTCCTTTCTTTTCTTTACTCGGGGGCCGCTTGCGTTGGTTTGTGTTTTATTTGTTTGTGTTGTGGGCGGCACCCCTACTTTAATAAATGTGTTATCCTGTGTCGCCAGGCTTTTTATTTCCTTTTGACGGTGCAAAGGTATGGCGAAATTCTAATTCCGCAATAAAAAAAACAGTACTGTGTGCGGAAACAGCCCTTTTTGTTGACCGACGTCAAAGAATCGCCAGATTCTTGATTTATTCATGTTTTTAAAGATTTCTTTGGCTGTTTCCCGTCCTTTTTGTACCTTTGCAGGCAAGAAACTTACATTTTATAATTATGAATCAAAAAGATAACAAGTACATCTCTGTCAGCTATCAGCTCTATTCTGTCAATGACGAAGGAACAAAGCATTTAGAGGAGCAGACACAGCAGGGACAGCCCTTCACCTTCATCAGCGGCTTCGGCTTTTCGCTTGACGGTTTCGAACAGCGACTCGTCGACATGCAGCCTGGCGAGAAGTTTGACTTCACCCTGCCGCCAGCAGAGGCCTTTGGCGAATACGACGAGAAGGGAGTGCACAAGGTGCAGCGTGAGGTGTTCACCATCAACGATCACTTCGACCATGACAATATCTACCCTGGTGCCGTCATCACCCTTATGGATGAAGACGACCATCGCTTCATGGCACGGGTGGAAAAAGTAGAGGAAGACGGCGTCACCGTTGATACCAATCATCCGTTAGCCGGACAGACGCTGCAGTTCACAGGTATTGTACTGGAGAATCGACTGGCCACTAATCAGGAGATACAAAATATGCTCAACCACCTGAGCCATGAGTGCTGCGGATGCGACGACTGCGAAGGCGGCTGCGACCATGACCATGAGCACCATCACGGTGACTGCGGATGCGGACACTGCCATCATTAAGAGTTTAGAGTTAAGAGTTTAGAGTCATACGTTTTGAAGAACACATTTGGAAATGTTTTCACGCTGACCACCTTCGGCGAGAGCCACGGCCCTGCTGTAGGCGGTGTCATCGACGGCATGCCAGCTGGCATTGAGGTTGACCTCGAATTCATTCAAAGCGAGCTGAACAGACGTCGCCCAGGACAAAGTGCCATTACCACCGCCCGTCAGGAAGGCGATCAGGTAGAGCTGCTTAGTGGCATCTTCGAAGGGCGCACAACGGGATGTCCCATCGGCTTTGTCGTAAGAAACCAAAATCAGCACTCTGCCGACTACGATGAGCTTCGCAACTTGTTCCGCCCATCGCACGCCGACTTCACTTACCTATATAAATATGGTACGCGCGACCACCGCGGCGGAGGACGTTCATCAGCACGCATCACCATCAGCCGTGTCGTGGCAGGAGCACTGGCCAAACTGGCACTCAAGCCTATGGGCATCACCATTGAGGCCTATACCTCGCAGGTGGGCAACATCGCATTGGAATATGACTACCGGCATTACGACCTCAACATGACCGAGAGCAACGCCGTGCGCTGCCCAGACAGCACCAAGGCTGCGGAGATGGAACGCCTTATCCAGCAGGTAAAAGCAGAGGGCGACACCATCGGCGGCGTCATCAGCTGTGTCATCAAAGGCTGTCCCGTAGGCTTGGGTGAGCCGGAATTCGACAAGCTGCACGCCCAGCTGGCACACGCCATGCTGAGCATCAACGCCGTAAAGGGCTTTGAATATGGCGAGGGCTTCGCAGGCGTCACGCAACGCGGCTCTGAGCAGAACGATGTCTTCCTGCCTCAGACTCAAAAAACATCTGAATCCCACGTGCCCCACCCTACCCTCACCAACCACAGCGGAGGCATTCAGGGCGGCATCAGCAACGGACAGGACATCTATTTCCGTGTAGCGTTCAAACCCGTGGCTACACTGTTACGCGAACAGCAGACCGTTGACATTGAGGGCAACGCCACCACCTTCACTGCCCACGGCAGGCATGACCCCTGTGTGCTGCCTCGAGCCGTTCCAGTAGTCGAATCTATGGCCGCAATAACCATTTTAGACCACTATTTACTGTCCAAAATGTCAAAATTTTAAAATTTATACACGTTTCTTGCAAAAAAACAGACAAAACTTTTGCAATTTCAAATAGTTTTCCTACCTTTGCATCGCAATAAGGGCTTGTGAAAGTCTGAATTGCTTTAGTTAAGTCTAGTTTAGTTTTTGTGTTGGTTGAGGGCGATCGATTGATCGCCCTCTTTTACGACTCAGATACTACATTTGGTAAGAATCATATAATAGAAATGAACATAATGAAGAAAATCGTAATGATGTGCCTGCTGGCAGCTGCCACCCAGCAGATAAGCGCAGAGGGAATCAAAACGGCAGGCGACGGAAAAAACTATACGCTTAACCTGCTGTCGCAGATATACAGCGACGTTGTAGACAAGTATGTGGATGAAGACGATGGCGAAATCATCTATTCATTATACGAAGACGTCACCATTGCCGCTGGCGACAGTTTCACAATGGAAGACGATGTAACCGTACTCTTCGACGACAAGGTGACACTCACCATTGAGGGTGAGGCCGACTTCCACCTGACGAAAGGCAGCACCTTCGACAGCGCCTATGACGATTACGACGGCGTTGAGCCCGTAGGCATCGTGATGAACAACGAGCAGAGCCAAACGCTGTTCCAGAACTGCACATTCTATTATGTAGGCTTGCGCAACATGTCGACGAAGGGTCTAAAGGTAGAAAACTGCGCCTTCCATTACAACAATGGTGCCATCGGTCAGGCTGCCCTCACCATCGGTGCCGACAGAGCTCCCTTCGAAATCACCAACAGCACCTTCAGCTATAACAAGAAAGCCGCCATTGCCGGGGCCGCCAACTTCCACAATCCCCTGCTCATCGAGGACTGCGAGTTCTACGCCAACGGACAAGCCAACGGCAACATTCCTCAGATCAACCTCACCGTAGCAGACAATATCGTTGTCAGGCGCTGCACCATAGAAGGCGACACAGAGCTAACAATGGTGGGAGGCATCGGCATCTCAAACTTCTATGCCATTGCCGACACGCACGCCACCATAGCCGACTGCACCATCAGCAACAACCGCTACGGCATAGGCACCGTAGGACCGGTGGACATCAGCATCGAGGACAATACGCTGACCGACAACCACTATGAGCTCAACCCCATGAACGGAGGCAGCGGCATCAGCTTTTACGACCCCTACGCAAAAACCACCGCACGCGTAAGCGGCAACCTCATCGAAGGCTCGTTGTGGGGCATCACTGTCATCGGATGCAAGGATGTGAACATCGGTCGCATTGACGTCGACCCCGCCAGTCCCGACTATAACCCCGGCAATAACATTTTCAAGAACAACGGCAACAGCGGCGCACTCTACGACCTCTACAACAATTCTACAAACACCATCTATGCACAGGGCAACACCTGGAACGTAAGCCAGCAGACAGAGGAGCAGATAGAGACCGTTATCTTCCACAAGCACGACGACGCCTCCTTAGGCACCGTCATCTTCATACCCGTAGCGCAGCCCACATCCATCAGCACACTGTCAATGTTCAAAGGTCAACCGACAACCGAAAATGAAATCTACGACCTACATGGCCGCCGCATCATTCATCCTGCAAAGGGCTTGTATTTCGAGCGCTCAGCCAAAGGATGCCAGCTACGTCACTTCCGCTTCTAAACAGGTCATTCCCGCTTCTAAACAGGTCATTCCCGTTTCTAAACAAGCCATTCCCGTCTCTAAGTGATATGACTTAGAAACGGGAATGACTCGTTTACACAGCTAACCAAGCTGCTTAATTTCCTAGGCATCTTCCATCTTGACTTGAAAAACATCAAGGAATTGTGATAAAATGAAAGAAAAAGTATCTTTTTGCTTTGAAAAGTGAAAGCAAATAGGTATTTTTGCATTTCTTATAGAAATGATATAAATTATAAATACTCAACAGAATATGTCACATTCCATTGTCGGCGCAAAAATCAAGGGACTCAGGGAGACACAGAACCTCTCCATCGAAGAGATTGCCGAACGCAGCGGCCTGACGGCAGAACAGATTATTTCCATTGAAAACGACGTAAACCTGCCCTCCTTGGGGCCACTCATCAAGATAGCCCGTGCACTGGGGGTACGCCTCGGAACGTTTATGGACGACAACGACGCACTGGGGCCTGTCGTATGCCGTGCCGAAGACCGCGAGCGCAATAGCAGCATCAGCTTCAGCAACGGTGCTACCGATGCCCGCAAGCACATGGAGTATCATCCTTTGGCACAGCAGAAGGCTGGACGCCACATGGAGCCTTTTGTCATTGACATCAACCCCGAGGACAGTCCTGAATTCCAGCTCTCTGCACATGAGGGCGAGGAGTTTATCTATGTGATGAGCGGTGAGGTGGAGATTGTCTACGGTAAGGACACCTACACCCTGAAGGAAGGCGACAGCATCTTCTACGACTCCATCGTGAAGCACCATGTGCACGGTGCTCCCGGCAAGAGTGCCAAGATTCTGGCTGTGGTTTACATCCCGTTTTAATAAACCGTTATCACTTAATAAACAATGAGTAACGTAAAATTAGATATGGCCGGGCGTCCATTGCCTGACAGGACATATCCTGCTGAGACGGGAAGTGTAGGCTATAAACTTCATGAACGTACCCTCGGCCAGTGGCTCGAATACTGGGCTGAGACCACACCAGATAAGGAATATATCGTATATTCAGATCGTGACCTGCGCTTCACTTGGAGCAAGTTCAACGAGCGTGTCGACAACCTGGCCAAGGGCCTCATCGCTATCGGTGTGAAGAAAGGCTCCAACGTGGGCATCTGGGCTACCAACGTACCCGACTGGCTGACTTTCCTCTACGCCACAGCAAAAATCGGCGCCGTGCTGGTGACGGTGAACACTAACTACAAGCAGAATGAGCTGGAGTATCTCTGCAAGGACTCTGACATGGAGGTACTCTGCATCACCGACGGCACGTGGGACTGTAACTACGTTGATATGACCTACACGATGCTGCCCGAGCTTAAGACCTGCGAGCGTGGACATTTGAACAGCGAGCGTTTCCCCTATCTAAAGAATGTCGTCTACATCGGCATGGAGAAATATCGCGGCATGTTCAACACCGCCGAGCTGCTACTACTCGGGCAGAACATTGAAGACGATGAGCTCAACGAGATGAAGAAGAACGTTAGCTGCTACGATGTCTGCAATATGCAGTACACCAGCGGCACAACGGGTTTCCCAAAAGGCGTGATGCTCACTCATTTCGGCATTTCCAACGATGGCTATTTCACCGGCGAAAACATGGGCTTCACGCAAGACGACAAGCTCTGTGTATGCGTGCCCCTGTTCCACTGTTTCGGTGTGGTGCTGGCCACGATGAACTGTCTGACGCACGGTTGCACTGAGGTGATGGTCGAGAAGTTCGACCCTCTGGTGGTGCTGGCCTCCATCCATAAAGAAAGGTGTACTGCGGTATATGGTGTGCCGACGATGTTCATCGCCGAGTTGAACCACCCCATGTTCTCGATGTTCGACCTGACCTGTCTGCGCACAGGCATCATGGCCGGATCGCTTTGTCCAATAGAATTGATGAAGCAGGTCTCAGAGAAGATGTATATGACCATCACTTCGGTATACGGTCTCACCGAGTCTTCACCGGGCATGACGCAGACCTGTCTGAATGACACCTTCGAACAGCGCTGTACCACTGTGGGCCGCGACTTCCCCTTTGTCGACGTGAAGGTGCTCAACCCAGAGACCGGCGAGGAATGCCCCGTCGGCGTGCAGGGCGAGATGTGCTGCAAGGGCTTCAATGTCATGAAGGGCTACTACAAGAATCCTGAGGCTACGGCTGAGGTCATCGACAAGAACGGCTATCTGCACTCCGGCGACTTAGGAGTGAAGGACGAGCAGGGCTTCTACAAGATTACGGGGCGCATTAAGGACATGATTATCCGCGGCGGCGAAAATATTTATCCGCGCGAGATAGAGGAATTCCTCTACCACATGCCCGGCATACGCGACGTGCAGGTAGCTGCCGTACCGTCAAAGAAATATGGTGAGGCCGTCGGTGCCTTCATCATCCTTGAGGAGGGCGTGAAGATGACACCCGAGGATGTGCAGCTGTTTTGCCGAGGCAAGATTGCCCGCTACAAGATTCCCAAATATGTCTTCTTTATCGACCAGTTCCCGCTTACGGGCTCCGGCAAGATACAGAAGTTCAAGCTGAAGGAAATGAGCCTGGAGCTTTGCAAACAGCAGGGCATTGAGGTGGTTTAGTGATGTAACTGACGCTAACTCGTCTTATTTCAATACAACACATGCACGGGCGACTTCCACGTTGCCCGTTTTTGTGATGCGCACATTAAAAGAGCCATCGTCGCCCTGCTCACGGAAAAATGACAGTTGGTCGCCGCCATGTGCCTCAGCCACATAGGCAATCTCGAAACGCTTCAGCTGGTGCTCGCGGTACCAGTCGATGGGCCACAAATCGAGCACATGTTCAATGTATTTTACCGAGTTGATGTGGCCATTGATGTCCACATCATTATAATAGGTATCGATGGTGTGCACTAGCTGTGCCTCATTACTCATCTTTACGCGTCCCCCCTTGGCGATGGGACACTCCTTGTCGTTGACAATCCAGTCGTTGATGGCGCCGTTGTCGATGGAGAAGATATCGGTGGGCTGGCGCGTCTCGGTATCAATCATCGCCCAAATACTGCGGCCATAACCATAGACCTTCGTACCGTCGGGCGAACAGATGCGGAAGTTGCGGCTTGTGAAAAAGCGCATAGCATTTTCAACCCATGTCTCAACAATGAAGCGTGTATATTGCTCGGGCATCTCCGTCATCTCGATGGCAAGACGTGAGAGCACCCAAGAACGCTGTATCGTCATCAGGTATTTCATGCCGAAGCCGCGGTCTGTGCTGTGGAAGTCGGCTGCATTAAGCAAATGATTGCCCAGATGGCCCATGAAGAGCCGTCCGCTGAAGTCACAGTGGAACGGCTCGGCCAAAAACTCATAACGTCCTACTTTTTCCATTTTCTGTGGTTAAAAGTGTGAGGTGAGAGTTAGTAGGATTCACTTTCGTTGGGGAAGCTGCCTTCCTTCACGTCAGTGACATACTGTCCGATAGCGTCGGTCATTATAGAACCCAAGTCGGCATAGCGACGCAGGAAACGGGGCGAGAAGCCCTGCGTGAGTCCAAGCATGTCGGCTACGACAAGTATCTGACCGTCGCAATGTACGCCTGCACCGATACCGATGGTAGGCACGCTGATTTCACGCGTCACCTGTTCGGCCAGCGTGGCGGGTACTTTCTCCAAGGTCACGGCAAAACATCCAGCCTCTGACAATGCTTTCGCGTCGGAAAGCAGCTTGGCGGCCTCCTTCTCTTCCTTGGCCCGCACGGCATAGCCTCCAAACTTGTTGATACTCTGCGGGGTTAGGCCCAAGTGTGCCATCACGGGAATGCCTGCGTCGAGAATGGCTTTCACCGTGTCGAGGATTTCCGCTCCACCCTCCATCTTCACAGCATCGCAACCGCTCTCCTTCATGATGCGGATGGCATTGACAACACCGTCGTGCACGCCTGTCTGATAGCTTCCGAAGGGCATGTCGCACACTACGAGGGCACGCTTCACACCATTCACCACGGCTCGGGCATGATAAATCATTTGGTCGACTGTCATGGGCAGTGTCGTACTATTGCCTACCATCACGTTGGAAGCCGAGTCACCGATGAGAATGCCGTCAATGCCGGCACGGTCTACAATGCCTGCGGTAGTAAAATCATAGGAGGTGAGCATACTGATTTTCTCACCCTTCTGTTTCATCTCAATGAAGCGACGCGTCGTTACCTTGCGCTCGTCGCTGACTAAATATCCAGCCATATCAATGCTTTATTCTTAATGAGAAATTTGTGTAATCGGGTATTTGAATGTCGCTTAATTCGCGAACCTTTTCTAAAGGATTGGTGGTGAGCAGCCCCACAACCATCATACCAGCCGCACAACCTGAACGTAGTCCGTTGATACTGTCCTCAAACACTATACAGTCATCTGGGGATACGTTAAGTCGATTGGCTGCGCGCAGGTAGCAGTCGGGCGACGGCTTACTCTCTGCAAAGTCCTCACTGGTGAGTATAGCATCGAAATAGCCCTCGAACTCAGGGTGCTTCACGTAGACATTCGACATCTTCTGTCGGTTCGAACTTGTCACCACAGCAGTCTTTATTCCTTTGCTTCGTAAGTCTGTAACAAACGTTTCAAAACCTGCCACATAGTCCAAACGCATCTGTGCCTCGAAAGCGTTCAGGCGTTCCACCACCTTTTCGCGTTCAGGCTCCAACGCTCCACACCACCCTATTTCGAATATCTGCTCCAGCGTTGAGCCTTTTATCTCATGCTCTAAGCCAGGCCGCTCCGGATGGTACAAGCGGCATTGTTCACCCCAGAACACAGAGTATTGAGGCTCTGTGTCGAATACCACACCATCGAGGTCGAAGAGTGCGGCTTTCATATTCAATATCTTATCTGTCTTCACATTTACTAAATACATTATTCTGGTATGAGGAAATTGATGACTTCCTGCTCTATTGTGATGGTATATTCACCTGAAGGCGTAGGAATCAAGCGGCCGTCGATGCCAACTAGGGCATGTCGTGACTCTTTCACCACAAGCTCGCGGGTGCGATAGGGGTGCACGCTGCGATGGTTGAGGAATCGACCGCTGATGAGGAGCCACAAGCCACTGAAGAGCTGCATCATCTTTGGGTCGTATACAACGGTGACATCCAGCATCCCATTGTAAGGCACAGCACTGGGCGTCTGACCATAACCACGTGCGTTGCCTACGCAGACAGTCATGATGCGACGGCCAATAGTCTCGCTGTTGACGTAAAGCTGCATCTTGTAGTCCTTGCGGTGGAAGATTTTCAGAATGATGGATGTGAAGAACGACAGAGTACGAGACCAGAGAATACGTCGTGTCTGCTGTCTGAGATTCATGATGTCGGCAGTAGTGCCAATATTGATGCAATTGAGGAAATAGCGGTGCTGCGGCATACCGTTTTTGTCGTGATAACGAATACGCCCCAAATCCACACGTCGTGTGCGGTGTTTTGTCAGCCATTCAACGGTTTGCGAGTCATTGTCGTCGCTGAATCCCCAAAAACGTGCAAAGTCGTTGAGCGAGCCATTGGGAACCACTCCCAAGGCCACACTTTCGCGCACCTTTCGCTCCTCGTGCATTAGGCAGTTAGCTGCGTCATTGAGAGCCGAGTCGCCGCCCACTACGACGATGGTCTTGTAGCCATTGCGGATGAGCATCGTCACCAGTCGTTCCACACTATCAGTGTTCTCGCTCTGAACCATGTCATAGTGAACATCGCGCAGATCCAGCTCCCTTTGCAGCCGTTCCCAGCGCTTGCGCTTGCTCTTGATGCCTTTGCGCGGACAGTAGAGGATTCCCCAACGATTGTCTTCCATGTTATAAGTGATGAGTGGTGAGAGGTGAGAGGTGAGAAATGTGCAGGATTTGTGCCACTTTCTCTTCTGTGGGTAGGGTGGCATCAATCCAGTTGATAGTAAGGCCGCGACGCTCCATGCCTCTGAACCACGTCATCTGTCGCTTGGCAAACTGGTGGATAGCAATCTCCAGCTGGCGGAACATCTCGTCATAGCTCAATACTCCCGTGACGTACTCCGTGACGTATTTGTACTCCAAACCGTAGTAGGTTAGGTCTTCCGCAGAAATTCCCTCGTCCAATAGGCCGCGCACTTCGTCAACCATCCCTTCCTCCAGGCGCGTCTTCAACCGCTGCGTGATGCGCTCACGGCGCAGGTCGCGGGGGATGAGGAGACCAAATAAAAAAGACTCTCCAGACTCTCCTCCAATCCCTCCCTTGTAGGGAGGGGAGCAAATACCTTGCAAGCCCAAACTCTTTTCTTCGTAGGTTTCTTTTTTTGCTTCCGCCTTATGGGTAATTCCTCCCCTCCCTACAAGGGAGGGGTTGGGGGAGAGTCTATCCATCTCTATCTCTATCGCCCTGATGGCCCTTTGGGCTGTATCCACGTCAGTGGTGTTGTGCATGTGGGTGCCGTTGCGTCGCTTCAGCTCTTTAAGCATCATTGTCAATTCTTCCAGCGACTTGCCTTCCAACTGCTTACGTAATTCCGGATTCTGAGGCACAGGCGACAACTGGTAGTCCTTTAGCACAGCTTCTAAATAGAGGCCCGTACCGCCACAAAGGATGGGTACGGTACCTCGCTCTGTCACCAGTCGGTAAGCCTTGCCGAAGTCTTGCAAATACTGAAAGAGATTGTACTTCGTGCCCGGCTCGCAGATGTCGATGAGGTGATAGGGCACGCCGTCATATTCACTCAGGTCCTTGCCTGTGCCGATGTCCATACGTCGGTACACTTGACGGGAATCGGCGGAGAGAATCTCTCCGCCAATCCGTTTCGCCAAGGCTACTGCCAGCGTTGTCTTGCCACAGGCTGTAGGGCCTAAAATGGTGATCATTTACTTAATAATCTGCTCCAGTTCGCTCACGTTTTTCTCAATCATCTCGTCGGTGACGGTGTAGTTCTGCAGGTCGCCCTTGATGAACGACTCGTAGCTTGGCATATCGATGAGTCCGTGGCCTGAAAGGTTGAAGAGGATGACTTTTTCCTCACCCGTCTCGATGCATTTCTTTGCCTCGCGGATGGTGGCGGCGATGGCGTGACAGCTCTCGGGAGCGGGGATGATGCCCTCGCTACGTGCAAAGAGCAGTCCGGCATCGAAGGTCTCCAACTGCGGGATGTCCACACCATGCATCAGACCGTCCTTGATCAACTGCGACACAATCATGCCGGCACCGTGATAGCGCAGACCGCCAGCGTGGATGTTCGAAGGCTTGAACTGGTGGCCCAGCGTGAACATAGGCAGCAGCGGCGTGTAGCCAGCCTCGTCGCCGAAGTCATACTGGAACTTACCACGCGTCAGCTTCGGGCAGCTGTCAGGCTCAGCAGCAATGAACTCAGTCTTCTTGCCGTCGAGGATGTTGTGGCGCATGAAGGGGAAAGCAATGCCGCCGAAGTTGGAGCCGCCACCGAAGCAGGCAATCACCATATCGGGATATTCACCAGCCATCGCCATCTGCTTCTCTGCCTCCAGACCGATGATGGTCTGATGGAGCCCCACATGGTTAAGCACCGAGCCGAGGGTGTACTTACAGTTGGGAGTAGTAGTGGCTAATTCCACAGCCTCTGAGATGGCGGTGCCAAGAGAGCCGCTGTGGGTGGGATCTTCGGTGAGGATATTCTTACCGGCACGTGTCGACATCGAGGGCGAACCTTCTACGACAGCGCCGAAGGCACGCATGATGCTGCTGCGATAGGGCTTCTGCTGCATCGTGATCTTCACCTGATAGACGGCGCAGTCGAGTCCATAGATCTTGGCGGCATACGACAGGGCAGCACCCCATTGTCCGGCACCTGTCTCGGTGGTCACGTTGGTCGTACCCTCCATCTTGGCATAGTAGCACTGGGGCAAGGCGCTGTTGATTTTGTGCGAACCTAAGGGATTAGTCGACTCGTTCTTGAAATAGATGTGTGCGGGAGTGCCGATAGCCTCCTCGAGACCATAGGCGCGCACCAACGGTGTAGAGCGGTAGAACTTGTACTTGTCCAGCACTTCCTCGGGGATGTCAATCCAGCGGTGCTCGGTGTCCAGTTCCTGGACGCAGCACTCGCGCGGGAAGATGTGTGCCAGGTCGTCGACGCCTAAAGGCTGCTTCGTTGCCGGATGGATGGGAGGCAGCGGCTTGTTGGGCATGTCGGCCTGAATGTTATACCACTGTGTAGGAATCTCGTTCTCTTGAAGGATGAATTTCTTTTGTTTGCTCATAACTTAAATGGGTTAGTTTAGTTATTGCGTGTGCAAAGGTACATCATTTATTCTTTTCTTCCAAATAAAACCAACCTTTTCTTCAAACAGGTTATTTCTCACCCCTTTTCTTGCGATGAGTAAAAAGGTCACGCAGGCCATTAAAGTCTTTTTTCATTATGAGACCTACGCCTTGGGTGTTGAGCGCTGAATGTGTGAAATAACGGTCATTAGTTTGGTTATAGGCCTTCAATGCCAGACTACCACCAGGAGTAAGCAGGTACTGGATATCGAAGTCGCCAATAAACGAGGGGTTAGCCTGTGTAGCATTATCCCGATAGCCGAACTGTCCATTCAGCAGCAAGCGATTATTTAGCATGCGACCACTGACAACGCCTTCATACTCGGCATTATGCCATCCCTCATTACCAGTAGAGATATTAGCACCGAAATTCCAGTCGTCGTTTTTGATGACCTGAGACAGCAACTGGTTGATTTGAGATGAGACAGTGCCAGAGAGAATACTTTGCATTGCCAGTTCCGTCTGTCCATATCCCTGAGTGTTGGCGTTATTGGCTCCCTGAGGATAAAAGCGTCCGATGCCCAAAAGATAAACAACCTGTTGATTTAGTTCTTGCTCAGTAGCCATGATGGAGCGAATCATCTGCTGCTCCTCGCTGTTCAGGGTGGGAAGTTCCAGGTCAAACTCAACGCGAGGCTCTCCAGCCGTCCCTACGATGTTCATCAGGCAGTTCACACGGACGGAGTTACTAGTAAATGAGTTACCAAGGCCAAGGTCAGACAAAGATACGCCATTGACTGTGTGCACGGCTTTCCAGTTGAGTGTGGCACTGTAAGGATCTCCACCGAATATCATCGTACTGCCTGGCTGAAACTGGAAGTTCTTTTTCAGCAGATTCTGAATAGTCATTGAATAGGTGCCACGTTCAATGGCATAGGTGCCAAACATCTGAAAGGGTTCTTTGTTGTAGTAGGATGCTCGTAACACACCAGAACCATTCAAGGTGATGTAGTCACCGGAATTCTGGTCCATTAGCAAACGCAGAGTGGCGTCTGGCGTGGCGTTAATACGTAGATTGAGTCGAAGATCGGAGCCTCCACCCCCTGAATTACCTTGTTGGACGGATGAGCTGGAACTTCCATCCGTTGAAGATGTGTCAGGATTAGGATTGCCCCACGTAATAAACTGCTGGCGGTTTATGGCGTCAGGACTAGAGGCGTTATAAATGAAGAAAGAGCCAGGGGTTGGCGTAACATCACAATCAATAGCCACTTCGCCGGGCCTGCCGTGCATCTCAGCCTGACCGCTTGCCCACACCGTGCCCCCTATAGTGCTGCCTGCATCCATCTTCGGAAAGTTGTAGGCAAGCAGTTGCTCGGCATCGGCATGCAAATCAAAGTGAATATTCTTGAAATGTGTATGCGTGATATCCCCATTCAGCAAGGCTTGATGTCCATCGCGGTCGTTGACGGTGAATTGGCTAAAACCGATGGTACCCGGCGTGAGATGTACCGTGTCATTAGAAAATGTGTAAGTAGTGCCTAAGGGTTTGATGGAAGCCTTACCGTTAACAGCCACATCTCCCAGAATGTCTAATTGCTTCAGAGGACCATAGAGACGCACGTTACCGAAAGCCTGTCCCTCAATGTGACCGATGAAACTGCGTGTGAACGAATGAACAAAGCCTATGTTGGTACCTTGTGCGCGGATACCCAAGTCGAGCTCTTTACGTTGAAGTGAGATGTATCCGTCGACCAAGGTCTCAGCACCATCAATGCCATCGATGGCTGCCTCGAAGTCTATCTGCCGATCCTCGCCATTCCATATTGCGAAAGAAGTAAGATTGCCCATCGATGCATCCTGAAACAGGAAGTCTTCAATGTCAAGTTCAGCCCAAACCTCTGGCTTGCTGAAGGCCTGACAGATGTAAACCAGACCTGCTGCATGGCCACCAAAGCGCACGCTGCGGAATCCTACGGTTTCCAACACAGTAGCGATGTCGATTTCCTTCATGTCAATCTTTAGCGTATCTTCTGGGTTGACTGATGCAATACCATCTACGATGAAATATTCGTCATCATGGTACAGTTTAAAGTTGTCAACCATCAGGCGCTTGTCACTATATACTATGTCGCATGGATTCAGTTTCCAAATATTGTTATTATACATCAGAAGTGCAGGCATGACACTTGTGTGTATTTCTCGCTTTCCATTGTCGTTCACGTATAGGCGTGTCTTCATATTCACTGTGCCGCCATCGTTCTCAGAGTTGGTCAGTGACAGGGCAGAATTGACCTCTTCCATATTGGCCTGCGACGAAATGGTCAAATAGAAAGGAGTGCCCTTGTTCGTGAAGCGCGTCACACTGACATTACATGCTGTGTTGTCTCCTTCCCGAGTTAGTGTGACACGGCCGTTGTTGTATTTGACATTACTATAGATAAAGGCTGGGATAGTTCCTTCTATCTGCATTCTCCCTTCGGCATCATTCACATGCGCTTCCACCTCCAGGGGTCCAGACAGGTCAAGCGGCAGATCGAGCAGCGTCTGCATCCAGCGGCTGTCGGTGATGCTTGCCTTAAGGGTAAAGTCGTTGTCAGCTACACTGCTTTTGCCGATAATCTGGCCAAAAGGCTGCAAGTAGAAAGTCCCATTACTGTGTCCAGTAAACTGTACTTCGCCGAAGTCGCTACTCAAATGCAGGAAGCGCTGTCCGTTGTTGCCCATTTGCACGTACAGATTGTTCAAATAGTATTGTGTGGTATCATTGAGCGCCATTGTGAAGTCCTTCAAATCGATGGTGCCCTCAGCATTATCGATTGACGAGCCGCTGATGTCGGCGTTGACGACAGCCGAGAAGGTTGCCGCACCCCAGCGGTCGGAAAGATGCATGGCTTGAGGAGCCAATTGGCTGATAATGCCTGTCAGTTGCAGGTGCGGATTGTTGGGTGACGTACGCTCGTATATGCCCTCCATGTCGGCTTGCAGACTCATGTCGTCGACCTTTAGCTTGCCGCTGACAGCCGAGGGTGTGTAGACGGCATCAACGCTCAGGTTGTGATAGCTATGACCTTTCAAGTCTATGCGTGGTACACTGCCTATAATGCTAATCTGCTGCTGAATGGCGCTGACGTCAAGATTGGCAGCAAGTAGTCCCAACTCGTTGTTGGCAGTGAGACGTCCGATGTCAAGACTGTCAGTGTCGATGTGTGCCGTCCATTTTTTCGCATCTTCAGTCATGGTGCCATGCCACGAAAGTGTGCCTGATGAGGTGATGGCCCGTCCTTGGGCGTGAATGTCACCGTAGTCATCCGTACCTGCATCGGCTGTGATGTCAATACTGCCTATACGTCCCACAAGAGGTGGCATGTCTGGGAATAACTCTTGCAACTGTGTTAGCAAATCGCTGCTGACACTGAAATGTTTGACGTTTGTCTGGAAAGAGCGTTCCCAACTGTCGGCATATCCAGACGCAGACAGTTGCATGGCGTCCTCGGAAAGGGCCATATTCAACTGACGGCAATTTATGCTATGCGCCGTACCGAAAAACGATGCGTCAAGGCTCATGTCATAGCCGGAAGGGAAATTCTCTGGCAATACAGGTGCGAGGTCGTCAAATGCAATTTTACCTTCCAAGCAAGGAATACGATAGTAAATGGTATTTAACAGACTGTCAAGAGAATAGGAAGTCTGAATACTATCAATACTTAAAGTAGTGTTTGGCATCTCTAGTGCAAAGCCGGTAAGCAGTGCATGATGATGATTGGCTTCCAACTTAAGCGACAGGCGATCCAATTCAAGACCCGACTGTTCATGCAGGGTAATGCGCTTGATACTGGCATTAATCGAGTCGTTAGTCAGCGTGCGTAGTAAGATGTGAGCACTGACATCGCTAACATTAAGATGTTTCATGTTAAGACGCCCAGGCGTCTCTGGTGCATCCTTCTGGTCGTACTTCATCGACAGCTGCCTCACGATGAGCGAGCCGACGTGAAGGTCAAGTCGTGAAGGCTCCTTCTTTTCTTTATCAGACAGGGCGTCTAAGGCAAACTGGTAGTTGGGCACTGCACCGGCACTGTCGCAATAGAAAACGGCCTGAGCACCGAAGAGCTGCGCCGAAGAAATACTGACACGTCCACTGAGCAGAGGAAGCAACTCCACCTTTACTGACATGCGGCGGGCACTAAGCATATCCTGCTGTAGCTGGTCTTTGATAACAACATCATCGATGATGAGACGGTTGAAGAGCCCTACATCCACACGTCCAACGCTGACCGTCGTTCCCAGCTTCTCGCCCAAAGCGCCAGCCACAATTTGCCCCATCCAGCGTTGCATGAATGGAAGCTGGATGAGTATAACAAAAAAGACGTACAAAGCCAGTAAACTCCATATCGTCCAGTTGACGATGTTCTTCAGTTTCTTCATCGCGCCTGCAAAGGTAATCATTTTTCCTTATATTATTGCGCAACAGACTTCGTAATTTTTTCTAAAAAGTTTGCTTATTCTGCAAGAAATATTTATTTTTGCAAAATAAACCAAATCATTCAAAAATATGGACGACTTAACCCCTCAATGCGTTGAATCCAATCCTTCGCATCGGCCTCAATTGATAAGCCGACGAAGCTTCCTGCGCCAGCTTGGAGTTAGTACAGGCTCTGCTATGGCCATGATGGCATTAGACCCCTTTTCAGCTTTTGCAAATAAGACGATAGTTTCCAGTTCGCAGCTTCCCAATCAAATGACCTACCGCACCCAGCGGGGCTCAGGCGAGCAGATTTCGCTTCTCGGTTTCGGCATGATGCGCCTGCCTAACAATCAGGACGAAGTGAACGCTCTTGTTGATTATGCTATTGAACACGGAGTAAACTACTTCGACACAGCCCCTATGTATATGGGCGGTCAATCGGAAGTTCTTACGGGTAATGCACTTGCCCGCTATCCGCGTGATAAATATTATATAGCCACCAAGATGTCGAATCAAAACCGGCGTCTGTGGTCCTTTGAAGATTCCAAACGCCTTTATGAGACATCGCTCGAGCATTTGCGCGTAGACTATATCGACTACTACCTGCTGCATTCCATCGGAGGAGGTATGGACTCGCTAAAAGGCCGTTTCCTTGACAACGGAATCCTCGATTTCTTGTTACGTGAGCGAGAAGCCGGACGTATCCGCCACCTGGGCTTCAGCTATCATGGCGATGTGCGCGACTTCGACTGGCTGCTCGACCGCCAGATGGAGTATCAGTGGGACTTCTGCCAGATACAGATGAACTTCCTCGATTGGCGCCATGCCTCATTACGAGGAGGACGCCGCTCTGATGCCGACGCTGAGTACCTCTATGGCAAATGTCTCAAGGCTGGCGTGCAATGCGTGGTTATGGAGCCTTTGCGCGGCGGAGCTTTCGGACGTATGGCTCAAGAGCTGACAGACCAGCTGCGTGCCATGCATCCTGACGACAGTACAGCTCGCTGGGCCTTCCGTTGGGTAGGCTCATACCCCAACATTCTCACCACGTTGAGCGGTATGAACCGGATGGAGCATCTTGTAGAGAATGTAGAAACATTCTCACCCCTGCTACCCTGTAGTGAGCAAGAAAACCAGTTGCTGGCCTCGATTGCCGACCAGATGTCTGGCATTCCGACTATTCCCTGTACCACCTGCGAATATTGTATGCCGTGTCCCTACGGTGTCAACATTCCCGCCAACTTTGCCTGTTACAACGAGGCCGTCAACAACCATATTTTACCCCTACCCGACCCTACAGCAGAAAACTATCAGGAGCGTAAGCAACAGTTCATAGAAAGTTTCCGCGAAGCTTTGCCCGACGAAGCCACCTGGGCCAAGAAATGTCAGGACTGCGAGCTCTGTCTGTCAAAGTGCCCCCAGCAGATACGAATTCCTAATCAGCTGGCACGTATCGTTGAAGTCATGCGTCCTGCAAGGACATAGTATAGATTTATACGCTCATACACGCGCATTAATATTTAATATATGATAAAGGAATTAACAGAACTATACAGGCTGTGGAGTGGAACAATGCCTGTCATCGTGGAGAAAATGCCGGGTGCCGGCAGCAATCGCGTGTATGTGCGACTGGGAAAAGAAAAAGGGCAGACCGTGATAGGTTGTGCGGGTACCAGCCGCGAGGAAAACCACGCATTCATCACATTGGCACGCCATTTCAAGTCAAAGAGCCTGCCCGTACCTGAGGTGTTGGCTGTAAGTGACGACGAGCTTTTCTATCTCCAACAGGATTTGGGCAACACGTCGCTCTTCGATGCTCTAAGTAAAGGCCGTGAGGCTGGCGGTCAATATGACGAGAAAGAGCAGAATCTCTTAAAGCAGGTGATGCGCCTCTTGCCGCGCATACAGTTTGAGGGCGCTGAGGGTCTCGATTTCAGCGTGTGCTATCCGCAGCCTGAGTTCGACGAGACCAATGTGATGTTCGACCTGAACTACTTTAAATATTGTTTCCTGAAGCCCTCGGGTGTTGATTTCCATGAACTGCGCCTTGAATATGACTTCCGTCAACTGGCCAAGGATCTGACCCAAGAGAAGGGCACTACGTTCCTTTACCGCGACTTTCAGGCCCGCAACATCATGCTCGCAGATGGTACAGACAGCTTGTTTCTCATCGATTTTCAGGGAGGACGTCGAGGACCAATCTACTACGATCTGGCTTCCTTCCTTTGGCAGGCTTCAGCACGCTATCCTGATAAATTGAAAAAAGAGCTACTTGATGTTTATTACGCTGAAGCACAGAAATATATATCACTATACTCAAGGGAAGACTTTAACAACCGTTTACGCCTCTTCGTGCTTTTCCGGCTGATGCAGGTATTAGGTGCCTACGGCTATCGCGGCTACTTCGAACGCAAGCCACACTTCATCAAAAGCATACCGCCGGCCATTGACAGTCTGAAACGACTTTTGGAACAGGATGCCCCCCTCTTGAAGGATGCTTACCCCCACATGACTGACACGCTCTATCAGCTTGCTTCTCACCTTCTCCCCCACCCCTCTCAACACAATTCTCTCACCCCTCACCCCTCAACTCTCACCTCTAAACTCACCGTCCGCATCTTCAGCTTCAGCTATAAGAAAGGTATACCCCAGGACGAGAGCGGCAATGGCGGCGGCTATGTCTTCGACTGCCGTGGTACCCATAATCCTGGTCGCTATGAGGAATACAAACACCTGACGGGACTGGACGAGGCCGTCATTAAGTTTCTGGAGGACGACGGTGAAATACTGCGCTTCCTTGACCACGTCTACGCATTGGCCGATACCCACGTTCAGCGCTACATCGACCGTGGCTTCACCTCGCTCATGTTCAGCTTCGGCTGTACGGGCGGCCAGCACCGTTCCGTCTACTCCGCCCAGCATCTGGCTGAGCATATCCACAAAAAGTTCCCCCAGGTGGAGGTGCACTTGTGTCATCGCGAGCAGAATATCAGCATGAACTTAGGCGGAATGTAAAGAAAACATCACATTTAGAGGTCTCATATTTCAAATAAAATCCACCAAGCGCTCCTCCGAAGCCGTAGAAGCGAATTTTGAAGAAATTACTAATCAGCTGTAATACAGCGTATTGTGCTTATTTATTAAAAAGGTGCATCTTCGGCTTTAAAAAATGATACGAGATTTTTTTATGCGGAGCCTAGATTTTTTCACGGGAAGCCTCCATAGTAATGTCTGTCAATGGGTTTTGGACGCAAATAGTCAATAAAAAAAGTTAAATGCTGCACGAATCTCAAACTTTGTGCAGCATTTTTTACTCCGTTTGTGCTTCGGGCAATCTGTAATTCCCTCATTCCTCTTCTAGATGCCACAAAAATTCTGCACCTTTTTTGTAAAGAAAATTTACATCGTGACATACCTGCAACATACATCTACATACTAGTAATTTCATATAATTCCCATCCTGTTCTATCATATCACAGAGCCGTTACCTGCCCTTTATTATGAGGGAATGAGGGAATAGTCATGTCTATACTGCGAATGAAAGATCCCGGTCAACGTGATTCCTAATGAGTGTTCATTTCCTCTCGGTTTTATCAGAAACAACAATATTTCCTTGGTTGTTTCAAGAAAAACGAAAAAGTTATTTCGTAAAAAAGAATGGGCGGAAGTTTGGGTACTGGGCATCAGCAAACACTTGTAACGATATAGATACGTTCTTAGGAGAATAATGGGTCACTTGCAAAAACCTGTGTTGAAAAATTAGTATAATTGCTTATTTCTCGTCATTTGTTAGTACCTTTGCTCGCAAATAGTATATCAATGAACGAGAATCCATACATGATGCTGGCAAAGGTTATTCTTCCCAGCGA
>JAILAA010000188.1 GCA_024681875.1 Prevotella sp. | reverse complement strand
CGTAGTGTTGTTTTTCCATTTTACGGGCGACAGCATGACACTTCCGCTGACCCACCAGATTGTGAAGTACGGCACCATCGTGTTCTTCGTCGGACTGGCATCGCTGTTTATATTCTGTACTTGGGCCATCTACCAGATGTCAAAACCCTTGCAACAGTTCACCGAGTCTGCGGTGAGCATTGCCGACGGCAATCTTGACACCCCTTTGCCGAAGATTCACTCAGAGGACGAGCTGCTACAGTTGCGCAACGCGTTTGAGTATATGCAGACCTCGTTGAAACAGCATATCAACGAACTTCAGTCAACCACTGCCAGCAAGGAACGACTGCAGAGCGAACTCGTTATTGCGCACGATATACAGATGGGCATGCTGACTACCGTGTTTCCTGAACGTGACGACCTGGATCTGTTTGCCTCGATGACCCCTGCCAAGGAGGTGGGTGGCGACCTGTACGACTTCATCATCGAGGACAACGAACTGTTCTTCATCATCGGTGACGTGGCTGGCAAAGGCGTGCCTGCATCACTCTACATGGCTGTCACTCGAACACTCTTCCGTAATCTGGCGGGCAACTATCAGAGTGCCGCTAACATCATGCGCCAGATGAACCACGCCATCGCATCGGCCAACGAATCAATGCTTTTTGTAACGGCCTTCGTGGGGGTGCTCGACCTGCGTACCCACCACCTTACTTATTGTAATGCTGCCCACAATGCCCCAGCGCTGATAACCGCTGACGGGCAATGCCGGCTACTGGAGGCTGAAACCAACCTGCCCATCGGTATTCAAGACCACTACCGTTACGAGGAACAGCAGATGGCTTTCCCGGAGAGCACGGCCCTGTTGCTCTATACTGACGGACTGACAGAGGCGATGTATATCTCAGCCGATGGTGGCAGGAAACTCTTCGGTGAAGAGCGCCTGCTGCACGATTTGGAAAAGAACAAGCAAGCCTCGGCCATCGAGGTGATTGACTATCTGAAGCAGCACGTCAACGTGTTTGCCGACGGAACGGTTCAGGGCGACGACCTAACACTGCTCTTCCTGCGTCACGGCGCATCGCGGAAAAACAACTCTACGGCTCCTCGTCGCATCATCATGAAGAACGAGATGACGGAGGTAAGCCGTATGCGAGGATTCTTCCTCTCGGTTTGCCGCGAACATAACATCGACGAAGACACTTTCAAGACACTCAACCTCGCCATCGAGGAATGGGTGGCCAACGTTATTAACTACGCCTATCCCAAGGGCATCAGAGGTCATGTAGAACTAACGGCAAAGGTGGTCGATGACGTACTGACACTGGTCATCAAAGACCACGGTGCGCCCTTCGATCCCACCCAGCATACAGAAGTAGATGTAGATGCAGGGTTGGAAGAACGTCAGATAGGCGGTTTAGGCATACACCTTGTGAAGGCTATCATGGACACGATACACTACGAGCGCTCAGCCGATGGCTACAATGTGCTGACGCTGACGAAAAAAATAAAAGAATAGAAAAATAAAAGAATAAAAATTATGGAATCAATCGTCTTTTTAGGGTTTAACCTCTATGCCTGGATTACGATAGCTACGGTGCTGTCGATGTTCACGGTACTGCTGTTCACCAAACTGCGTGCCGACCTGGTGTTTTTGGGCGCCATCTCCATCCTCTTCGTTACGGGTGTGCTCGATGCCAAGGAGGCCTTCTCAGGCTTCAGCTCCACATCAGTAGTCATCATTGGAGTGCTCTTCGTAGTGGTGGCAGGACTTACCCATACCGGTGTGCTGCAATGGATTGTGAAACACCTGTTGGGTCAGCCTGAGAGCTATTCCAAGGCTGTCATCCGACTAATGCTCCCAGTGGCTGCTCTTAGTTCGTTCCTAAGTAACACCACTGTTGTGGCCCTCTTCGTAGGCATCGTCAAGATGTGGTCGAAGAAATTGGGCGTCTCTCCGTCGAAACTGTTGATTCCGCTGAGCTATGCATCGGGCATGGGTGGTGTGTGTACGCTGATTGGTACACCGCCAAACCTGATCATCTCCGGTCTCTATGCCGATAAGACCGGTACTGCGATGAATGTGCTGGCCACTACTATTCCTGGCCTGTTCTGTCTCTTCATCGGTGTGCTCTCCATCATTGCCATGCGCAAGCTGCTGCCCGACCGCAAGGCGCCAGAGAGTGCATTCGAATCGACGGGCGAGTACACTGTGGAAGTTCAAGTACCCTCGGACAACCCGTATATCGGTCAGTCATTGGGTGCGTCTGGCCTATTCCACATCAAAGGTGGCAGCCTGATAGAGATGTACCACTACGATAATGTGCCAACGCCCATCGCGGAGGACGAGCTCATTATGGGAGGCGATCATCTGGTGTATGCAGGACAGATAGATGAGCTGATAGAGATGGCAGAAAGTCACCAGTTGGTGAGTGCCGACCACCATATCTTTAGTATGAGCGAGTTAGACTCTAGCCGCCAGTTCCGCACAGCTTATGTCAATTTCGGCAGCCGCCTGATAGGCAAGACCATTGGCGGCAGTACGTTTGAGAAAGAAAACAACCTGACGTTGACAGCAGTAGCACGACGCGGCGAGCGCATCAAGAAGGCTCCGAGAGAGGTGGTGCTGCAGGCTGGCGATACATTGCTGTTCCTTTGTCCGAAGAACATTAATGTCAACACCTCTTCCCTGAAGGATGCCCTATGTTTCTTCGATTCTGACCAAGTGCCCAATATCGGCATGAATACGCTTATCTCTACCACGATTATGATTCTGATGGTAGTGCTCTCTGCCCTCAATGTCATCCCGCTGCTGCAGTGTGCCTTCTTAGCTGCCATAGCCATGCTCCTGTTCAAGTGCTGTAACGTCGACCAAGCCATGAAAGCTATCAACTGGGAGATTCTTATGGTGTTTGCAGGCTCCGTTGTATTGGGTGTCGCCATCCAGAAGACAGGCATTGCCGAGCGCCTAGCCTTTGGCATCCTTGAAGTCTGCGGCACCAATCCTATCGTTGTCATGACGGCTATCTGTTTCGTGGGCACCTTCATCACCGAGTTCATCTCCAACACGGCGGCTGGTGCCATGTTCTTCCCCATCATGTACGAGGCTGCCGAAAAACTGGGCTATGAACCCTACCCCTTCCTCATTGCCCTGATGGTCAGCGTAAGCTCCAGCTTCGCCACACCTATCGGTTCTCCTACCCACATGCTGGTCTATGGTCCTGGCGGCTACCGTTTCAGCGACTTCATGCGCATTGGTCTGCTAATGAACCTCATCATTCTTGCTGCCAATATCCTGATTGTCAACATCATCTATCCGTTAACTCCATTACAATAGCAAAATGAATATCGAAATTAAAGAACAAAATGGTTCCTATCTTGGAATCCTTACCGGCTGGATCGACTCAGCCGAGGCCTCACAGTTCCTGGAAGATATGAAGCCCCTGATGGCCAATGCCAACAAGAGTATCGAACTCGACTGCAGCAAGTTGGAATACATCTGCAGCCTGGGGCTTCGTGGTGTGCTACAGTTGAAAAAAGAAAGTGCCGCCAAAGGA
>JAILAA010000174.1 GCA_024681875.1 Prevotella sp. | reverse complement strand
GTTGCTACGGTGTTGACGAAGTGGTTGGGGGTCGTACCGAAGAGTGCATGTACCTCAGCATTGTCGGTGATTTTTCCGCAGTTAATATTGAGGATGTACAGCTCCTTGTAGGCACCGCAGGCAATGATACTGTATTGTACGGAAGTCTTGCTCTTTCTGGTAGCCTTGATGACGACGTCGTTCATATCGTAATCACCTATCTTGGTGTCTTCGAAGCAATAGGTGAAGACTTCGGGGTCAAATTCAGGAGTCCACTCGAAAGGCTCAATACCTCCTTCCACCTGCATCATAATGTCATTGAAGTCTGAATCGGTGCCCGACTCCCAGCTCATAATCATCTTGCCTTCGAATGTAATCCACGTTGCGCGTGGGCCATCCACTCCTAATTTCGAACTCTTGAAGTTGAGGAAAGAAGCGTTGTTAATGTCATTATTCAGACGGCCGTCGCCATAGACTTCACCCTTCTTCTTGCCGTTTTCAAAGTCAGTCTTCGCACGCACCATGAAGCCGATTTTGTAGCCCTGGGGGAAGTTGAAGCTGCCAACTGTTCCGATAGTCGGAGCATCGTCGCCTCTTCTTACATCGCCAAAATAGAGCAGTGCGAAGGAACTGTGTTTATAAAGCAAGTTGTCTTCCTCTGCACCGAAGCACTGATTGAAGGGGATGGCCTTGTACTTGGGGAGGCTCTGGAAGTATGCAACAGTGTCTTCCTTCGTACTCATCACAGGCATATTGTCCTCATCAAAATAATAATAGTATAAGTCGGAGTTGTAGACCTCGTTGCCATATTCCGTCGGGT
This sequence comes from Prevotella sp., assembly GCA_024681875.1. The sequence continues at coordinate 8,489 of JAILAA010000174.1, read as the reverse complement.
GATCGCACTTATAGATGGGCGTCACGATAATGGGCTCTTCGCCAGTGGTGATAGGATAGACTTTTGCATTGTAGTAACCGCTGTTGATGACTTTCGGCAGGTTGTTATTCTTTCTTCCGTTGGGGAATACCGAAAACACGATGGCCCCAAAGGCTTCCTTAAACTCATCAGAATAATCTTCCTCGACGGTCGAGGTCATTTTCATAGCAGTATAGCTTTCATCGCTTAAGTCGTAGAGTAGCTCACCAGGAACCCAGTTGCGTTCTGAAGCGTAGGAAGGGATGATGTTGCTAATGGCAAACGTACCTGTAGGCAGCGTATAGCCTGTGTCCAGAGTACCTCTGGTCATTCTGCTCTTACCCATCGATACTTTATTGTCAACCACCTTGTTTACAAAGTATCCGTTGTCAGTGATAAAGGCTACGTAAAGACCCAAGTTGTCTTGAGGCGCGTCATAGTTCAGCTTGATAGTGGTCTGGCCGTTGGTCTCCGTCTCGTTCAACACCTTCATGGCGTTGCGTGTGACGTAGGAGGGCGTTTCGGGATCGTTAATCTCGCTGACATTTACCAGCAATTGCACTTTCTTTACAGAGGGGGCAGCCTGTATGGTAACCTCACCACTGGTTGTAGTGTTCCAGTCATGATTGGGGTCAAAGGTAACACCAAACACTTTTTCGGCATTAGCGTTGTACATGGCTGCATTGATGTCATCTTGAGTAAGGGTAAAGACATCCTTTTCTTTCGAACATCCGGCAAGCATCAGTATGCTTACGGCGGCAAATAATGTAACTTTTTTCATAATTATATATATGTGTTGCGTTTTTGTTTGCAAAGGTATGCTCTTTTGAAGGGGGAAAGTGTTTGATTTTCTACAATGGTGTGTATTATTTGTCAATAAGATGTTAGATTTTCGCAAATTTACACACTTTTTTGTTGCGTTTTCTTGTTTTTCTATGTACCTTTGCCGACAAGATGGAACATATTCAAATTACGGCTGTTGTTTTGATGACATTGCTTACGCTGAAGCTGATTCTGCTGCCAGCGAATGTGGCAGTGTATCCTGCCATGAACAAATCTCGCTGGCTGATTACATTTGGAACGGCATTATTGGCTGTCCATTTCCTGCTGCAATTTGTTCTTGGTCTGCGGACTAGAGTTGTCTTGCATTCCATCTTGCTTAATCTTTCCTTGTTTATACCCTGTTCTTATGCGTTCTCATTGGCTATCATCCTTCTACAACGACAGGGACGCATCAGAAAGATTGAAAAGCATTTGGGATGGGTGATTTGGGGCATGTCAATGGCACTGCTTGTCTTTACCTGGGCCTTTGACGGAAAACCATTGCTGGGTGACTCTCCAGAAAAGTACTATGCAGAGATAGTGGTAGCAGCCTTTTTTTGCATAATGCAGCTGTACTATTTCTGGCGCCATGTAATATATATGAAGGCCATGCGCATTACGCTTCAAAACTACTTTGACTGGAACATGGACGATCAGCTGAAATGGATACAGTTCAGTATTTATATTCTTGCGTCGGTAGGCTTGACAGTTCCGTTCGTCATCTTTGGAGCCGGTAAATGGCTTGCTTTCTATTCTCTATTCTTCTTTGCCTGCATTTTCTATTTTGTTGACAGCTTCTGCATTTACGTACAGAGCACTATCCCCCAAAGGTTGCAGGAGGCTGGCGAGAGTGAACGGAAGGAGCAAAGTGAAGAGGGAAGGAACGTCGATCAAAGAATTGATCCGATTGCCATCAATCGCGTGGAACGGGCTGTGGAAAAGTGGTTGAAGAGTGGCGGATATCTGCAAGGTGGCATGAAAATGCCTAACGCTGCTGCCGGAATGGGCGTGCCCCAGTATCTGCTCTCAGGATGGCTGAGGCAGAAAGGATTGAAATACAGTGAGGGATGACCGATTTGCGTGTTAGCGAAGCCAAGAGAATCCTTAAAGAACATCCCGACTGGAGTAACGAGACTGTTGCCATACACTGCGGATTCAACGACCGCAGCTACTTCCAGACTATTTTCAAGAAAAGTACAGGTATGACGCCTGCCGAGTTTATACAAACTACACACTAACAATTCTGAACAAATGAAAGCTATCCGCTTCTTTTCCGTGTTGTTCTGTTTCTTGGTCATGTCGTTGGACGTGATGGCACAGAACGCCGACGATGTGCTCGGTACGGCCCGCCGAGTGAACGACTACTTCATGCAGAAGTATGCCGACCCTACCGTGCCCACCAACGTAAAGAAAATCAGACCTAGTTCGCTATGGACGCGTGCCGTCTATTATGAGGGGCTGATGGCACTGAACGCTGTAGACCCGCAGCAGCGCTACATCGACTACGCCACTACATGGGCTGCTTTCCACCAATGGACGCCACGCAACGGGATTAGCACCTGCGACGCCGACGACCAGTGTTGTGGACAGACCTATGTGGATTTGCTGCCATACACAAACATTCCAGACTCGGTACAAATTAATAATGTACGAGCAAACTTAGCCCACCAGATGCATACGCCGAATCCGAAGAACGGGTCTCTCTACGGCTGGTGGACGTGGATTGACGCCATTCAGATGGCCATGCCATTGTACATGCAGATGTACCAGCTGACCGGCGATAATCAGTATCTTGACCATGCGATGAAAATGTATCGCTGGAGCCGCAACGATTGTGGCGGAGGCTTGTTCAATGTGAAAGATGGCTTATGGTGGCGCGATGCCGACTATGTGCCGCCCTACAAGGAGCCAGATGGTCAGCAGTGCTACTGGAGCCGTGGCAACGGCTGGGTATATGCCGCTTTGGTGCGCTGCATGAATGTACTGCCGAAAAAGTCGAAGGCATACAAAGAGCTGAAGAAGGACTTCCTGCTGATGAGCGAGGCTCTGCTGAAATGCCAGCGTGAGGACGGATTCTGGAATCCCAGCCTTGTGTCTGCCAATTATGCCATGCCCGAGACCAGTGGCACTTCGCTTTTCCTCTACGGCATGGCATGGGGCATACAGCAGGGCTATCTGAAGGCAAGTGTCTATCGTCCTGCTTGTGACCGCGCATGGGCCGCCATGGTCCGCACCGCCGTGCATCCTGACGGTTTCCTTGGCTGGATGCAGGGTACGGGTAAGGATCCCTCGGCCGGACAGCCGCTCAGTTTCACCCGCGTTCCCGACTTTGAGGATTATGGCACTGGCTGCTTCCTGCTGGGTGCCTCTGAATACTACAAGTTGCTGAAGTAATTTTGCTTTAGTCAAGTTAAAAAAGCATAAATAAGCGCATAAATGGTTGCGCTCTTGTATTCTAAATTAAATTTTAGCATTACTTTTGCGTCGGATAAAATGAACAAAAACAGATAACACCATGAAGAAATTATTACTTTTTACCATGTTCATCTGCTGTAGTATGGCCATGTGGGCTCAGGACAAGAAACCAGCAGAGATTAAGTTCGACGAGAGCGTACATCATTTTGGCGAATTCTCTGAGAAGGATGCCAAGCAAAGTTGCACGTTCACTTTCACCAATGTGGGCGAAGAGGCGCTGGTCATCAACCAGGCTGTCGCTTCGTGCGGATGTACCGTTCCAAAGTATCCCAAGGAGCCGATCCAACCTGGCGAGAAGGGAACCATTGAGGTGTTGTATAACGGTAAAGGCAAGAGCCTCGGTTTCTTTAAGAAAACCATTACCGTGCGTACCAATGGCGCTGTAGAGCTGACTAGACTTGTCATTGATGGCACCATGACGGCCGCTACGACGGAATGAAATAATTATTGAGTTGAAAAATCAAAAAGGGCTGCACATCGAAGTAATGCGCAGCCCTTTTTGATGTTCAACTCTTTGATTCTTACTTCGCGTAAGCCACAGAGCGGGTCTCACGGATAACTGTGATTTTCACCTGACCGGGATAGGTCATCTCGTTCTGAATCTTTGAGGCAATCTGTCCGCTCAGTGCTTCCGTCTCTGCATCGTCCATCTTGTCGGCTCCGACGATGACGCGCAGCTCACGGCCGGCCTGGATAGCGTAGGTCTTCGTGACGCCAGGATAGCTCATGGCAATGGCTTCGAGGTCGTTGAGACGCTTGATGTAGGCCTCGACTATCTCGCGGCGGGCGCCAGGACGGGCACCACTGATGGCGTCGCACACCTGTACGATGGGGGCCAGCAGCGTCTGCATCTCCATCTCGTCATGGTGGGCACCGATAGCGTTGCAGATGTCGGGCTTTTCCTTATACTGCTCGGCAATCTTTGCGCCGTAGAGTGCGTGTGGCATTTCGCTCTCCTCATCAGGCACCTTGCCGATGTCGTGCAACAATCCAGCGCGCTTGGCTTTCTTCGGGTTCAGCCCCAGCTCGGCAGCCATAACGGCGCAGAGGTTGGCCGTTTCGCGGGCGTGTTGCAGCAGGTTCTGGCCGTAGCTGGAGCGGTATTTCATCTTACCGATGATGCGGATGAGCTCAGGATGCAGTCCGTGGATGCCCAAGTCGATGGCGGTGCGTTTGCCCGTCTCGATAATTTCATTGTCAAGCTGCTTCTTCACCTTCGTTACCACTTCCTCGATGCGTGCGGGATGGATGCGGCCGTCTGCCACCAGCTGATGCAGGGCGAGGCGGCAGGTCTCACGGCGCACAGGGTCGAAACCGCTGATGACGATAGCTTCGGGCGTGTCGTCGACGACAATCTCGACGCCGCAGGCAGCCTCCAAAGCACGAATGTTGCGGCCTTCACGGCCAATAACGCGGCCTTTCACGTCGTCGTTGTCGATATGGAACACAGACACGCTGTTCTCGATAGCTGTCTCTGTAGCTACTCGCTGGATGGTCTGAATGACAATCTTCTTGGCCTGTGCATTGGCGTTAAGCTTGGCCTCGTCCATGATTTCGTTGATGTAAGAGGCTGCGGCGGTTTTGGCTTCGTCCTTCAGGCTTTCGACTAAACGGTTGCGTGCCTCTTCAGCGCTGAGGCCAGAGAGCTCTTCCAGCTTCTCACGCTCCTTCTGCTGCATCTTGCCCAGTTCATCCTGCTTCAGTGCAAGGGCTTTCTTCTCGTTCTCAATGCGGTTCTGCTGATTGTCGAGGTCGTTCTTACGGCGTCCCAGCTCTTCCTGCTTCTGGTTGAGCGACATCTCGCGCTGCTTCAGCTTGTTCTCGCTCTGCTGAATGTGCTGGTTGCGCTGCTGCACCTCCTTTTCCAGCTCACTCTTCTTGTTGAGGAACTTCTCTTTCACCTCGAGCAGTTTCTTTTCCTTGATGACCTCGGCCTCTTTATTGGCCGAGTCTATCATTTCGTTGTACTTCCCCTTGATGACCTTGAGGAATAAGAAGTATCCGCCCGCCACGCCTATGATGAGCGCAGCAGCGGCAATGATGATTGCTAAAATGGTACTGATCATAATATATGTTGATGTTAATATTCTCTCGTCCTCATGCTGACGCAGGGGCAGGAAGAAACCTTACTGCATGGCTTCCTCGATTTCAGAAGTCAGCTGGCGGAGAATATTATCATAAGGGGCCGTGTCATTCTTACCGAGCTCTTTCTCATACCTTAGCGCTATTTCGATGAGTGTCATCAGCGCTATGGTATGGTCACTCTTACGCCCTTTGTAGACCTGTGCGTAGGCCCCGTAGCGCTCAGAGATGAGCTTGGCAGCTGCACGGTAATACTGCTCGTCCTCTCGGTTATGCAGTACCATTGCGATGTCCTCGTCGTAGACGTGCAACCTTATATTGAGTTTCTCTTTGCTTTCTTCTGCCATTGCGTTTCTTCTTCCGGTACAGTTTTCTGCCTGTCCTCTTCTATTTCTCGTCGCTCATTATGGCGATGCATTTGTTGATGCTGCGTATGAGGGATGCCAGACGCTCTTTGGCCCCGTCAAGGTCCTTGTCTGTAATTTCCAGCATACGCGCCATTTTCAGCGTTTGGTAGTCACGTTCCTTCTGAGCCAGCTTTTCCTTCAGCTGATCGATGAATTGCTCGTTTTCGTCCACCATGGCGTAAAGTTCCTGATTCTCCTGTTTCAGCTCCTGAAAACGGAGAATCATTTGCCTGACCCGAGTCTGGAAAACGGTTAAATCTTTCTCGTTCTGGTTCATGGCTAATGCTTTTATCCTACAAAGGTAGGCATTTTAAGTTGAAAGTTGAAAGTTGAAAGTTGAAAGTTGATGCGCCTTAACACGTTTTAACGGCCAGCGCCCAATTTTTCCTTTTTTTAATTCAATTTTCAATTCTCAATTCTCAGTTTTTTGCCTTCGGCTCTTTCTTTGCCAGCATGACAACGCGGTAGACGAAGTCGGTGCTCCATTTTTCTGAGAAGTTCAGGCGCTTGTTATATTCGCGCACGGCAACGACGGTCTTGATGACGCCGGCGTCTTTGTAGTCGTTCTTCGCGTAGATGTCGTGAACGGTCTTTTCGGTCATGCCATAGATGGCTTTCTTGAAGAATCCAGGCATACGCAGCTTGAACTTCATCAGGTTGCCCGTCAGCATCATCATGTCCTGTACGAAGGCTTGGAACTGCACCATGTATGGCTGCACGTCCTGCACCTTCTTGCAGCGGCGGTTGATGCTTTGGTCTATCTCTTTGCAGAACGAGTCGTCCATTTGGTAGATCTCCTTCAGCATCTTGCGGCATTTTGCCTTCTCGCCCACACCAAGTCGTCCCTGCTGCGTGGGTACCTTCAGCGTCACTTTGAAAGTGCGCAGGTCGGGCAGTGCAGCCAGGTTGGTGATGTGTAGGTCGGCCGCCATGACGGCTTGGAAGTAGACACGGATGAGGGTCATGAAATCCTCCATGCCGCCTATCCTCATTTCGCTATCGGCCTTCTTCCGGCCGAAAATCTTTGATAATATTCCCATAGCTTGCTCAAATAATTGGCTGCAAAGTTACACTTTTTTTCATCCTCTTGCTTCCATCTTGCAGTTCTTTAACTCCTTTTAACTCCTTTGACGGCATTTACTAACTAAATATTTGTACCTTTGCACCCGTATTACGTAATATGAGCATGAAAGGAATAGTATTGGCAGGTGGAAGCGGTACGCGCCTCTACCCGATTACTAAGGGCATCAGCAAACAGCTGATTCCTATTTTCGACAAGCCTATGGTTTATTATCCCATATCGGCACTCATGCTGGCAGGCATCCGTGAGATACTGATTATCTCAACACCCTATGATCTTCCGGCTTTCCGCCGCCTCTTGGGCGACGGCTCTGAGTTGGGCGTGCGTTTTGAATATGCCGAGCAGCCCTCGCCCGATGGTTTGGCACAGGCTTTCATCATCGGTGAGAAGTTCATTGGCAATGATGCCGTCTGTCTTGTTCTTGGCGATAATATTTTCTATGGCTCTGGTTTCACGGGATTGTTGCGCCAGAGTGTGGAGAATGCCGAGAAGCACGACTTGGCCACGGTTTTCGGCTACTACGTCAACGATCCTGAGCGCTATGGCGTGGCCGAGTTTGATGCCGACGGCAACTGCCTCAGCATTGAGGAGAAACCGCAGCAACCCAAGTCGAACTACGCGGTTGTCGGCCTCTATTTCTATCCCAACAGCGTAGTTGAAATAGCCAAGAATATCAAGCCCAGCGCCCGTGGCGAGCTGGAGATTACCACAGTCAATCAGGAATATTTGCGCCGTCAGAAGTTGAAGGTGATGACCCTTCAGCGGGGCTTTGCCTGGCTTGATACCGGCACGCACGACTCGCTGGCCGAGGCCTCGACCTTTATAGAGGTTATCGAGAAGCGTCAGGGGCTGAAGGTGGCCTGCCTGGAAGAGATTGCTTTCAAGCACGGTTGGATAGACGCCTCGCAGCTGGAGCAGTTGGCACAGCCCATGCTGAAGAACGACTACGGGCGCTATCTGATGCAGTTGCTGAAATAATCATTCGTCATTTAGAAGAGAATATTAAACACATTATTTATTATAAAGAAGAAAACAACAATGGAAGACAGCAAGAAACTGGAAACTACCATCGAAGGTTTCGACGCATCCGGGCAGAAAGAGGATGAATCGTCGTTTAACCTAAAAACCGTCTTTACGCTTGTTATAATCAACTGGCCGTGGTTTATCCTGTCGATGTTTATTTTCATCTGCGGTGCTTTGATGTACCTCAGATACACTGACCCTGTCTACAGCGTCAGTATGAAGATGCTCATCAAGGACGACACCAGCAACCGTCGCCCATCCAACCAGATGCTGAGTAACATGCAGGACTTCGGCTTTATCTCCAATTCGACCGGTATTGAGAACGAGGTGGAGATATTGCAGACGCGACGTTTGGCGCAGGAAGCCGTGAAGGACCTGAAGCTTTATACCGAGTATTACGTAGAGGGTAAGCTGAAGCGCGTCCTCATTTACAAGACCCAGCCCGTAAGTGCCGACCTCGACCCCGAGTCGCTGGCAGAACTATCCAAAAAGGCACCTGGAGGATTCTCGTTCACCATCACCCGCAACGGCAACAAGTACGATGTGGAGAACGAGGATAATAGCCTGCCATTCAAAGGCTC
>JAILAA010000155.1 GCA_024681875.1 Prevotella sp. | reverse complement strand
AAAACCTGCTGAAGGGCACGCTTACGCCTATGGAACTTGATTTAGACGAGTCTACAAACTTCTACTCTTTGGGCCGCAAGAATGGAGAGATTGGTTTCTATAAATTCAAGAACGGCGAAAACACCACCATCACGCTTGGTGCCAACAAAGCGTATTTAGAAACCGAAGCCCTCAACACTTCTCCCAGCAGAGGATTCACTTTCGGTTTCGTCGATCCCTCCTCTGTCCTCTCTCCTCTTTCCTCTTTCCTCTCTCCTCTCTCCTCTGCCGTCTACAATCTGCAGGGACGCAAGATGGATGCACTGCACAAGGGCGTGAACATCGTGTGCAAGAGCGACGGGTCGGTGGTGAAAGTCATCGTGAAATAAGGTCACTCCAGAATCATTCTTTTGTCAACGAAAAAAGCAAACAATATGAAGAAGAACAATTATATGGCACCCACCATATTAATAGTGGACGTAAAAAGCAACGGCGGGCTTTTGAATAATGGCACAAACATGAAGGCCTCAAAAGATTACGTCGACAACAGTGGTGACATTGGCTTCTCCAGAGGTGGAGGATATAACTGGGAGGACGACAACAGCAACTCCAGAAGGGGAGGCGGATACAACTGGGATGAATAACCCCGCCCCTCTATCTACCCCATCCCTGCCCCTCCCCTCAAAGGGAGGGGAGTAAGTGAGGGTACCCAATCTGCCCCACCCCTGCCCCTCCCCTCAAAGGGAGGGGAGTAAGTGAGGATACCCAATCTGCCCCACCCCTGCCCCTCCCCTCAAAGGGAGGGGAGTAAGTGAGGATACCCCGCCCCTAAAGGGGTGGGGAGTGAAGGGGGGGCTAGTTCGGGAAATCATACTCCAGATACTGCATGTTGTGCTCGATGGGATAGTTGGTGAGCTGTCCAGAGCGTGTCACAATAGACAGGATGCCATTATAAATGCCATTGCCAAAAGTATATTGACCACCATAGATGTTAATATAGTGAACACGGCGGGCATCATAACTCAGAAGTTGTTCTACATCGAAGACCGACATTCCGTCGATCAGTACTAATGTTGGCATGGAAGTGTTGTATATCTCCTGCTCTTTACGGACAAAGAGCTGTGACACGCCATTGACCTTCTTTTTGCTGACACATTTCACATATTCAAGCAGCACCTCCCTGATGGTGAGAAACTGGCGGTACTCGTCAAGGTTATAGGACAGGTCGGGATGGGTGCCAAACACGGTTTCGTCGTAGCTAAGAGAAGAGGTGTGAGGTGTAAGGTGAGAGGTGTGAGGTGTGAGGTGAGAGGTGTGAGAACGACTGCGCTGCATGTCAAGGGAGCGGGCCTCCACCTCGCTGCGGTTGTAATGGAAGACGAGATGCGGGAGCTGATTCGGGAGCAAGGCGGCAAACGGACTGATGATCTCGATAGGCAGGCTCACGCCAGTAGACGACATGGCAGAAAGCACCAACGGCAAACGACCATGAACACCGTAGGTGTAGAAGACTGCAATGGAGTCGTTGACCATCTTTCCTTCAAAGAAATGTATCTGTTTCCCTACGACACTTAAGGAGGGGCGGATCTGACTGGCCCTGAAGGTCTGGCCGTCATAGTCATTCCTGACACGTGCCTGGATGATGTGGCCTTCGGTCTCACTCCCAGCCTCTCCCCAAAGGGGGAGGGGAGTAGATACCTCTTCCGAAGTATTTTCGCCTACAATGTAATTACTCCCCTCTCCAGTCGGAGAGGGGTTGGGGGTGAGGCTGTTGGTCTCTACCCATTCCATATCGTCATCCACGCTCTTGCGAAGGGGATTGACGACTGCGACAAGCTGTTGGAACACATGGGCATTGCCGCGAGTGTAGGCAGACAACAGATAGTACCCGCTATGGAGGTCAGGGGGCAGTTCCATCTTGCCAGTTCCCTTCCCTCCTTTAAGGCCAACCATGACGCCTGCCGCCAAACCATGCGTATCACACAGTTCGGCGTAGGCTATCAAGGCATTGTCGGCAGTCACGCTGACTGTCATCGTCTCACCGGAAAGATACCAAGTGCGGTCGGTCGCCACCCGAATCCCACTTGCTTGCAAGGCAAGAGAATTCGCAGCCGAGATGCTCAGGGTGAGCAACATCGCAACTATAAATGAAATGATTCTACTGTTCATCTTCAATGCTCAATGGTCAATGGTCAATACTCAACGGTCAATGCTCAATGGTCAATGGTCAATACTCAACGGTCCAAAAATCCGGTTCTTCTGCATACGCACCCTGTAATCTGACATCGAGCTGATAGTCGAATGCCCATGCCGTTTGCAACGTGCCTCCTGGCTTGTATCTGTCGTCTATCCATTCACACAGGAACATGTTTTCTTTTTCTACCATCCGGCAGCAGGCAGCTTCGTCGCAGTTGTCGAGCCATTTGCGGGAATCTTTCTGTATAGGTTGGTCGATGGAGTAGTCTACTCGATTGAGGAAGAACCTGTATTCGCCCGTATTCAATGAGCATCCCACATATCCAATCACGCGTTTCTGCGAGGTGAGGCAATGGATATTGGTAGGCAGGGCTGATGGCAGCGGCGTGAACAGGCCTCCCATCTCCATACTTGCCTGTCGGCGTGCCAGCTCATACTCGTACTCGGCCTTTGATATGGCACGCTGATGCACCAGTCCGCTATACATGTAATACATGCGCTCGTCGCCACGGTCGATGCTGTACAGCTTGAGTCTTTCGATGTGATGCCCTTCGTAGCTAGTGGTGGCGCTGACGTTGATTGTCGAGCTGGCCACCGTCTTCCATCCGCGTGTAGGAAACTGGTCGGGCTTATAGACTGGCGCCTTGATGTCTGTATCGAAATAAATGACGGTCGTGTAGTCGGGATGCACTTCCCATGTCTCCTCGTATGACCACGAATAATAGTTTGTCTTGTCTGGTTCAAAAGGAGCCTCAGGGGTGACGAGCACGTCGATATTGCTTTCCGGAGTGTACTGTATACCGCTGACATCTGCTATTTTCTCGGTAGGAAGGGGCTTCTGAGGCTCAGACTCATAGACCTCGCCCTCCGTCTCGATATGCAGATAATACGCCACGTCGGGTGCGAGGGTGTCAATCCAGCAGGTATAATAGTAATCGGTAGCCTCCGTAGGATATTCAGAGCCGTCGGTTCCGCGTACGCTGACGCTGGCTCCCCTTACCCATTGCGGTGTGTAGGAGGAATTGACAGGTTGCGAGCGCGACAGGACGAACTTGTTCATTCTGGAAGAACATATCGTGCCTTCAACGACGAGCAGGTTGGAATCATCTGAAGGGATATCCGCTTCGTATTCCTCAATACAGCCCGACAGCGACAAAAGTAAAAAAGTAAAAAGGTATATTTTTCTCATTCTCTCAATCTCTCATTTTCTCATTCTCTCAATTGAATCGTATATTCAGTGAGATGTATGGTATGGCAGTGCCAAACACGGAAAGCTTATATCCTTTCACCCCCGTTCCTTCGGTGACATAGTAGATGGAGTAGGCATTCTTGCGGGCAAGGGCATTGTATAGGCCCATCGAGAACGACGTGTGAAGAAAGCTTGTCAGCTTATGCGTCGGCTCAATGTTGAACGCAAGGTCCAGTCGCATATAGTCAGGAATGCGGTAGGTATTGCGGTCGGTATAATAGGGCATGTATTTCCTGTTTTGCGAGTCGTAGTACTGACCGGCAGGCAGCGTCGTCGGACGACCGGTAGCATAGTTGAAGTTGCTGGAGAGACTATACCTCTCGGTAAACTTGTAGTTGACCACGGCCTTCACCTCATGTGGTCTGTCGTACTCTGCAGGATACCAGTCGCCGTTGTTGAGGGGCATCTCCACCCTCTTGTCATCCTGACGGAGCAGGGAGCGCGAGAAGGTATAGCTCACCCATCCGTTCATCTTTCCTATGGGTTTCTTCGCCTGGAGCTCTAAGCCATAGGCTTTTCCCTTGGTTGAGATGACGTCGGTCTCAAGGTGGTGGTTCATCAGCAGGACGGCTGAGTTGCGATAGTTGAGATAATCGCTGATGTGCTTGTAATAGACCTCTGCCGAGAACTCGTATTTCCTGTCGGCTGTCTCATGATAGATGCCGGCAGCAGCCTGCCAGCCGCTCTGGGGCTTGATGTTCAGGTCGGAGAGTTTCCAGATGTCAGTAGGCGACATGATCAGCGTGTTCGACACCTTATGGATATACTGGTGCATCGTGTTGAAGCCAGCCTTCAGAGAGAGGTTTTCCTGCAGGGCATAGCGGGCGGACAGGCGCAGCTCGGGAGCATGGTAGGTCTTGATGATACCTGTCTCGTGCCGTGTCTCCAGCAATGTCTCCTCTGATGGCAGGTCACCTTCGTCATAAATATTCACGTCGCGCGGACCGAGCGCATTGAACAAGGAATAACGCAATCCGGCAGAAACCGACAGCTTTTCCGTAAGCGAGCGCTCATAGTCGATATATGCGGCGCTCTCCAAAGCCTTTTCTCTCTGCAGCTGATCCGTTGTGATGCGTGATGGCTCTCCCACAGGCTCGTACTTGCCGGCCTGCACATCGTATTGCTGCACAGAGAGGCCGTAGGAGAGGGACTGATGCTCCGTCAGGCGATGGCGGAGATGCAGCTTGCCCCACAGCTCGTCGATGCCGAAGCTCAGCCGGGCAGCCATGGTGGGCGTGTTCTTGTCCTCATTGAAGTAGTCGTAGTGGTTGAGGCCGGCAGACAGCGTGGCCGTCACCTTCTCATTCAGGATGGAGCGCCACTCGGCAGAGACGTTGCGATTTTGATAGCCGTAGTTGTCCGTCGAACTGAATGCAAACTTGTCGTTGCTCCAGTATCCAAACACCTTGAGGCGATGCATACCGTTGATCTTCCATGTCAGCGCACCGCCGAAATCATAGAAATTGGCAGTGCCGTTTTTGTAGCCGCTCTTCTCCGGCAGTTTCTTCAGCATCCAGTCGCTGTAGGTCGTACGGCCATTCAGCAGCAACGACACATGGTCCTTCACAATCGGTATCTCAAGATTCGCCTTGCTGGTCAGCGCGCCGATACTGGCCGAGCCGGTAAGCTTCTGCATATTGGCCTCCTTCGAGTTCACTCTCAGCACGCTGCTGATCCTGCCGCCATATTCCACGGGGATGCTCGACTTAAACAGTTCCACATCCTCTACAGCATCCGAGTTGAACGACGTGAACAGTCCGAACAGGTGCGACGGGTTATACACCGTGCCGCCATTGAAAAGTATCAGGTTCTGGTCGGTGGCACCTCCTCGCACATTATATCCACTGGAAGCCTCTCCAACGGTAGTGACACCTGGCATCGTAAGCACAATCTTCATAATGTCCGACTCGCCAAGGGCCGAGGGGATGTTCTTCAGTATCTGAGGCTTGAACTTCTCAGCACCCATCATCATGTTTTTCACAGCCGACTGCCGACCGCCTACAACGACGATCTCGGCAAGCTCCTGGTCATCGGCCACGCTGGCCTTCGCCTTCATCACGCCCGGCGCCAAATAGAACTTCGTTTTTGTCGAGCCACCCGTTGTTGCCACTGTATCACTATCAAGGACAGGAATACCGGTGATAAGTGTAGAGTCATCGGCCTCACCCCCAACCCCGGCCTCACCTCCAACCCCGGCCTCACCCCCAACCCCTCTCCAAAGGGAGAGGGGAGTAGCTACCTCTTCTTCCTGTTCGTCATTGGATTTTCCGTCATGAGTGTAATTACTCCCCTCTCCCTTTGGAGAGGGGTTGGGGGTGAGGCCGGAGGTGAGGCTTTCTACCACTTTCACTAAGCTACTCTCGCGTGTGCTCTTCGAGAACCTAAGGTGCTGATTCTTCGCAAACCGCTTAATCTGCTTTTTCTGCTCAGGAAAGAGCTTGGCCACATCGGATGCACGCTTCACATGATGCACTTCACCGTCTGAAGCCATAAGCGCATAGTGCTCTTTGGTATTAAGAGTCTTCAGATATTTCTTTCCTCCGAAAGTGTTGTCACCATTAAAAACCTTCCAAACGCTGTGATAAAGACGAATGCCATTAGTGCTTCCATCACACAGCAGTGACGCATATCGTAAACTGTCCTCCGGATCATGCACATATCTATGTCCATCCATCTCAAACCAGTCGATATGTTTTTGCTCGGGCAGGCAAAAAACATTCCCTACGGGAGAAAGCACAACAACCCGCTGCTCCAATTGGTCAAAACGCAGTTTCACACTGTCATAAACCACACCATAATAGCTGACACGGCCATTATACAACTCTGTATTGCCTTTATAATATGGAATGTCATGCCACAACGTTTTCGGGTACTGTGGTTCAACCGGCCCCAGATACAAGCGCGCAAAATCAGAAGCAGAAGAGAAATACTCCTGCGCTCCAACATGCTGTACGACAACCATCATACAGACAAAAAGCAACAAATACTTTTTCACGTCTTTACGTTTACCTGTTATTGCAGGTTCCTAACAACACCACACCCTCCTGCTTCTTACCGTCCATCATCACTTTCAGGGGCTGCTCGAAGCACACGTGGCGCACGTAGGTGGTCTCTTCCACGGCGGGCATCTGGTCGAGGACTTCCTTTTGGAAGATGCCGTCGCCCGTATAGGCGTTGATGGTGAAGTAACCCACGCCGAAAGAGGTAAGATTCTGGAAGAAATGGGTGCCCTGTGAGGGGTCTACGTGGTAATTCTTCAGGCCCGTCTCCACGATGACACGTGCGGCGGAGATATGCGGCCACTTGACGGGGATGCCCAGCCAATAGTCGCTGGAGCCCCAGCGGCCCGGACCGATGAGAATGTAGTTCTTTCCCTCGTTCAGGAACTTGCGGTTGATCTGCTCAATCTCCATCGCTATCGTCGGGTTGTTGGAGGCGGTGAAGTTGTCGTCGGTCTTCACATACACCACATCCACCACATCCTCCGAGATGCCGTGTCCCAGCGAGTTGTGGCTACGCAACAGGCAGTCGGTATCGGGAATCTTGTTCAGGTCTTCTTCCAACACCTGCTTCGAGTCGACGATGGGACGAATCTGAAGGAGGTAGAAGGCCCCCTGAGCGTCGGGACCCAGATTGCAGGCAAACTCTATCTCTACAGGCCGTTTCATCTCGTCGGCACCCAGCTTTTGGCTCATCTGCAGCAGTTCGGGCAGAGGGAAGACGCCGTGCTGCAGAACGCCGGCGAAGGAGATAATCTTGCGCCCACCCTCGTAGATGCCGTCGCGGATAATCTGGTCGACGGGGTCGTAGGTCGAGGCAATATATTGCAGCGAGCCGTCCTTGTCGGCTTGTTTTACACGAAGATTCTTGATATTGAAGCCGTCGTCGACTTTGAAGTCGTCGCCCACGTGGCTCATATCCAAGGCATAGAATCGCGTCTGTGTCTCGGTGAGAGCCGTCTCCACCTCACTTGTCTGCAGTACCTGATTGGGATGGTAGGGCGATACGCGCAGGGTCTGGCCGCCATCCACGATATACTTGCCTAAGCCGAGAGCCAATGAAGCGATGCCCTCCTCGGCCGTCTCGTCGCCGATGGGGTAATAGTTCAATGAGCGCAAGACGCCGGAGAATGTGGGATAGTAGAGGTCGCCGTAGCGCTGGCCCACCACCTCCTGCAGGATGACGGCCATCTTCTCCTGGTCGATGACGTTCTGCGTGGCCGTCATATAGGCCTTCGAATCCTTGTAGTACACAGAGGCGTAGACGCTCTTGATGGCACAGGCCAACATACGCAACATCTCGTACTTGTCATCGAGGAAAGGAATCATGTAGGTGGCGTAGATGCCGGCGAAGGGCTGGTAGTGGCTGTCCTCCAACAACGAGCTGGAGCGCACGGCAATGGGTGCCTTGATGGCCTCGAAGAACGTGAAGAAGTCGGCGATGAGGTCGTCGGGCAGCTGTGCCCGCAGGAAGTGCTGCAGGATCTCCTCGTCGGGTGCATCGCTGAGGGCGATACCCCAGAGGTTGTTGTCGTCCATGAAACGGTCGAAGAAGTCGGTACAGAGGACGACGGTCTTGGGAATCTGTACGGTAGCGTTAGGAAACTGGTTCAACTCGGGATGACGCTTGAGGATGGCGTCGAGGAAAGCCAGGCCACGGCCCTTTCCGCCCAGTGAGCCCTCGCCGATGCGGGCAAAGTGGGCGTAGCGGTCGAACTTCATGCGGTCGAACACGGCCACCACGCCGATGTTCTTCATGTGGCGGTACTGCACGATGGCGTCAAAGATAATCTTGCGGTGGGCATCCACGTCCTGCAGCTTGTGCCATGTCACTTGTTTCAAAAACTGTGAAACGGGGAAAATGGCACGTGCCGTGAGCCAGCGGCTCATGTGGTTGCGGCGGATGTGGCGCATCAGCGAGTCGTGCGGAATGATGAAGATGTTGTCCTGCAACTCTTTCAGAGTAGAGATTCGCATGACCTCTTGCTTCGTTTCTGGGTCGCGAAAGATGAAGTCGCCGAAGCCCATGTGCTCCTCAAGGAGGTGGCGCAGGTCGACGTTCATCTTCTTCGAGTTCTTGTCGACGAAATGGAAGCCCTCGGCCTCCGCCTTTTCGCGGTTGACCACTTCGGAGCTCTCCATGATAAGAGGCACGTATTCGTCGCGTTTCCTGATTTCCTTCAGCAGCTTCAGACCAGCCTCGGGGTCGCCCTCCTCGACGTGGCTGAGTCGGCCAATGGGCGTTTTCATCGGGAAGCGCGTGTCGCTGATGATGCCCAAGGTGTTGTCGTGGTATTTCTGCCACAATGCCCAGGCCTCCTCATAGTTTGTGGCCAAGACCACCTTCGGACGGCCTCGCTTGCGCTGCGCGGCGGCGTGGGGGTTGAGGGCCTCCGTAGAAAAGTTCTTCGACTGCTGCAGGATATAGTTGTAGAGGTTGGGGAGAACGGAAGAATAAAAACGGATATTGTCCTCCACCAGCATGATCATCTGCACGCCAGCCTCCTCGATGTCGTGGTCGATGTTCATGCGGTCCTCTATCAGCTTGATGATGGAGAGGATGAGGTTGGTGTTGCCCAGCCAGCAGAACACATAGTCGAAGATCGACATATCCTCGTCCTGCATACGACGGGTAATGCCATGACTGAACGGCGTGAGCACCACGCAGGGCACATCGTGCTTCATCGCCTTCACCTCGCGGGCCACGGCGAAGGCATCGTTGTCGGCATTGCCCGGCATACAGATGACCAAGTCGATGTCTGTGTTCTCCAAGACGCCCTGCGCCTCCTCGGTGGTAGAGACTTGCGTGAACGATGGCGGGTAGCGCATCCCCAGCTCGGTGTACTCGTCGAAAATCTTCTCGTCTACACGGCCATCGTCCTCCAGCATGAACGCGTCGTAGGGATTGGCCACGATGAGCACGTTGAAGATACGGCGTGTCATCAGGTGCGCAAACGACACATCCTTCAGATAGAAGGAATTAAACTCCTGAGGTATGTTGGTGGTCTCTTCCATCGTTACAATCAAATCCGTTTTATCATCACATTGTCACTTCTACTGTGTGGCGGCCGGGGGCGTAAGGGATAACAGTACCCTCGACGGGTGAACCGTCGAGCACAATCTGCTTCACGCCTTTTTGCTGGCCATTGGGATGGATGGTGATGGTGTATTCGGCGTCACGGAACTTGCGGCTGACGGTGTAGTCGGTGGCTGTCTCTGGCAGACAAGGATCAATGCGGATGCCGTCGTAGTCGGGCTTAATACCCAAGATAAACTCGCTGACGGTGTACCACATCCAGGCAGCCGTACCCGTAAGCCACGAGTTCTTACCCTCGCCAGGCCGGAAGGCATCCTTACCGGCCACCATCTGGCAGTTCACGTAGGGCTCCACCTTGTGCAGCGTCTGGTATTTCTCCTCGACGTAAGACGGCAGGATCTTGGCGTAATGGCTCCAGGCATCATTGCCGCGTCCGGCCAGACACTCACCGATGATGACCCAGGGGTTGTTGTGGCAGAAGATGCCGGCGTTCTCCTTGTAACCTTCGGGATAGCTGGAAATCTCACCGTATTCATAGATGTACTTTGTGAAAGCAGGATTGTTCAGCACCATACCGTGCTCGCACTCGAGGTATTTCTTGCAGGAGTCGAGGCTCTTGGCCACCATACCCTCGTCGGCACCAATCTCGGCCATCGTGCACCAGCCTTGGCTCTCAATGAAAATCTTGGCCTCCTCACATTCATTAGAGCCAATCTTGCGTCCATAGAAGTCGTAGGCACGGAGATACCACTCACCATCCCAGCCGTGCTTCTTCACAGCCTCAATCATGGCGTTGATGGCCTGCTGCATTCTTTCTGCTTCAGCAGCAAAATCAATAGACGGAACACGAAGAGACGAAGAGACGAAGTTTTTATCCTGCGTAGCTCTTCCTTTCTTTGTTTCTTCGTGTTCACTTATATATTTGCAAAGCTGAACATAGTCCTTGCCTGTGACCACGAAGAGCCCGGCAATCATCAGACTCTCGGCCTTCGTACCCTCGCTGACGTTCTCGGTAGTCTGGAAGCTCTCGTTGGGATCCCATGAGAAGCAGTTGAGGTTGAGACAGTCGTTCCAGTCGGCGCGGCCAATCAATGGCAGCATGTGCGGGCCGAGGTTGTTGATGACGTGGTCCATCGAAATCTTCAGGTGCTCGAAGAGCGTCACCTCCGAGCCCGGCTGGTTGTCGAAGGGCACCATCTCGTCAAGGATGGAGAAGTCGCCCGTCTCCTTGATATAGGCCACAGTACCGAAGATGAGCCAGCAGGGATCGTCGTTAAAGCCGCCGCCGATATCGTTGTTGCCGCGCTTTGTGAGCGGCTGATACTGGTGATAGCATCCACCGTCGGGGAACTGCGTCGAGGCGATGTCGATGATGCGCTGGCGGGCGCGGCTCGGAATCTGATGGACAAAGCCCACAAGGTCCTGGTTAGAGTCGCGGAAGCCCATGCCACGTCCGATGCCGCTCTCGAAGAACGAAGCCGAGCGCGAGAAGTTGAACGTCACCATGCACTGATACTGGTTCCAGATGTTCACCATGCGGTCGAGCTTGTCGTTGCCCGTCTTCACATTATAAATATTCAGGAGGGCATCCCAATAAGCATTTAATTCTGCAAAGGCCTTATCCACTTTTTCCGTAGTGTCGAGCTCAGCAATCAATGCGTGCGCCTTCTTCTTGTTGATTACCTGCGGTGCCTCAAACTTCTCATCCTGCTCGTTTTCGATATAGCCCAGCAAGAACACAAAGTCCTTCGACTCACCTGGCCGTAACGTCACCTCGATATAGTGCGAAGCAATGGGGCTCCAGCCGTGTGCATGACTGTTGTGGGGCTTGCCTTCCATCACCACCTGAGGATCAGCAAACTCGTTATAGAGGCCGACGAAGGTCTCGCGGTCGGTATCGAAGCCCTGAATCTCTGCGTTCACGTGATAGAAGGCATAGTGGTTGCGACGCTCGCGATACTCGGTCTTGTGATAGATGGTGGAGCCTTCAATTTCTACCTCACCCGTCGAGAAATTCCTTTGGAAATTCTCCATATCCGTAGCAGCATTCCACAGGCACCACTCCTCAAAGGAGAAAAGTTTGAGCGACTTCACCTCTGAAGATTCGTTCTTCAATGTCAGTTTCTGCACCTCGCACCATTTCTTCAAGGGAACAAAGAACAGCACGCTGGCTTCCACGCCGTTCTTCTTACCCGTGATGCGGGTATAGCTCATGCCATGACGGCACTCGTAGAAATCGAGAGGTGTCTTGCAGGGTTTCCACCCCGGATTCCAGACAGTATCACCATCCTTGATATAAAAATATCGCCCGCCGTTGTCCATCGGAACATTATTGTAGCGATAGCGTGTAATGCGGCGGAACTTGGCATCCTTGTAGAAGCTGTAGCCGCCAGCGGTATTAGAGATGAGTGAGAAGAAGTCCTCATTGCCTAAATAGTTAATCCAAGGCCAAGGAGTCTGCGGATCTGTGATGACGTATTCCCGGTGCTGGTCGTCGAAGTGACCATAACGTTTCTGTTCTTCCATATTTGTATTGGTATTTATAAATGTGCCTGCAAAGGTAGTCATTTTTTTCTATTCTCTCCTTTTTTCGCCGAAGAATTATGCCAAAAACTTTCCACTGCGTAAAACAGGGACGCCACGGCGTGGCATCCCTGCTGACATCAGATAAAGGTCTTCATACATGAGCTGACGCCCAAGCTGGTGGCGATGGCCGAAAGCACGGCCATGACCGTCTGGAGTATGAACTTCCAGGTCTCACGATTCATTTTCATCGTTGCATCGTTTTTGAAAGTGCGACTTAGGGGTTGACGACCGGCTCACTGCCACTACCGCTTCCACTGTTGCTGGTGGCGAGATACTCGCCCTTGCGGCTGGAGAGAACGACCTCACCGTTCTTGATGCGCTGTGCCAGCGATGAATAGCCCAGCATGGCTCCCTCCGTCAGCTTCTTACGGGTGAGTCGGCCCGTGGCGATGGCCAGCAGCTTGAGGTTTTTGACGTTGGTGTTGAGGTCGAAGGTCTCCACGTCGTTAGCGGGCGTGCTCTCCAGGCTGGCCTTGAAGATGGCAAGGTTGTCGAGCTTCACGGGCTGTCCCATGAGTATGAGCTCCTTGATGCAGCTCACCATGTCGGTGAGGATGCCTTTGATGGTCCCAGGCGAGAAGGGCGTGTTGTGCTGTGCCATGTGCTCAGCCAACTGATCGATGGTGATGGGAGCTGCGTTCTCTGCACGTCCGTAAACCTTACCCAGGTTCTCGTCGCCCTGGCGCTTGTTCTTGTAGAAATTGATCTTAATCATAATAACAAAAAAGGATTAATAGTTAAACATTGTGTGTGTTGTGGTAGTCGGAGGCGCGCCCTGCGATTCACGGGTGCAAAGGTAAGGGCGAAAGCAGAGCCTCGCAATCAGTTAACACTCATTTAACGCGCCTTAAAAGGTTTTAACAGCAAATGAAGCCTGGCATGACAAGCAAGTCCACATTTTAGCAAGTAAAAATGAACGCAAAAACATTTTTTTTACTCAAACAGCACTGATTTTGAGAATTTTTAGGCTCACCAGTAAATTCCTGTGTTTATCCGTATATCATTGACATCCTATAGAGAAAGAAGTCCACATCAATTACTCCCCTAAGCTGTGCACGAAATTGCTTGATCTTTGAGTTTAGGGACTCTGCAGAAGCATTGGTCGCA
>JAILAA010000153.1 GCA_024681875.1 Prevotella sp. | reverse complement strand
TCTTGGTAATGGCCTCCTTGTAGTTCACCTGGGGCTTGCCCTGGTTGCACTCCACCTTGAACTCGCGCTTCAGGCGGTCGATGATGATGTCGAGGTGCAGCTCGCCCATACCGCTGATGATGGTCTGGCCGCTCTGCTCGTCGGTGCGCACGGTGAATGTCGGGTCTTCCTCGGCCAGCTTAGCCAGGCCGTTGTCCAGCTTGGCGATGTCAGCCTGACTCTTCGGCTCCACGGCGATAGAGATCACAGTGTCGGGGAAGGTCATCGACTCGAGCACGATGGGCTTCTCCTCATCGCAGAGGGTGTCGCCGGTGCGGATATCCTTGAAGCCTACGCCTGCGCCAATGTCGCCAGCGTCGATACTCTCCATAGGAATCTCCTTGTTAGAGTTCATCTGGAACAGACGGCTGATACGCTCCTTCTTGCCTGAGCGGGGGTTGTAGACGTAAGAGCCAGCCTTCACGCTACCAGAGTAGACGCGGAAGAACACCAGACGGCCCATGTAGGGATCGGTGGCAATCTTGAAGGCGAGGGCTGCAGTAGCATCGTCCTCGCTGGGCTTGCGGTCTTCCTCCTCCTCGGTGTTGGGATTGGTACCCTTGACCACCTCCACGTCAACGGGAGCGGGCAGGAAAGCGCAAACATAGTCGAGCAGGGGCTGCACGCCCTTGTTCTTATAGGATGAACCGCAGAGCATCGGGGTGCACTCCATAGCGCAGGTACCCTTGCGGATGGCGGCGATGATTTCAGCCTCGGTGATAGAGGTGGGATCGTCGAAGTATTTCTCCATGAGAGCCTCGTCGTACTCAGCAGCGGCCTCGAGCAGCTTGTTGCGCCACTCGTCGCACTCGTCCTGCAGGTCGGCGGGAATCGGCTCGACGTCATACTCGGCACCCATCGTCTCGTCATGCCACAGAATGGCCTTCATCTTGATGAGGTCGACCACACCCTTGAAGTTCTCCTCAGCGCCGATGGGCACCTGGATAACCACGGGGTTGGCTCCGAGGATGTCGCGCATCTGCTGCACGGTCTCGAAGAAGTCGGCACCCGAGCGATCCATCTTGTTCACGTAGCCGATACGGGGCACATTGTACTTGTCGGCCTGACGCCAGACAGTCTCCGACTGGGGCTGTACGCCATCAGCGGCGGAGTAGGTAGCCACAGCACCATCGAGAACACGAAGCGAGCGCTCCACCTCAGCGGTGAAGTCGACGTGTCCCGGGGTGTCAATGAGGTTAATCTTATACTTGTTGTTGTTCCACTCCCAGTAGCAGGTGGTAGCAGCACTCGTGATGGTGATGCCGCGTTCCTGCTCCTGTGCCATCCAGTCCATCGTGGCGGCTCCGTCATGAACCTCGCCAATCTTATGGGTCTTACCCGTATAGAACAGGATGCGCTCGGACGTGGTGGTCTTACCGGCATCAATGTGAGCCATGATGCCGATATTTCTTGTCAGGTGCAAATCTTGTTTTGCCATTGCTTTCTCAATTATCCTAAATCTTTTTACCTATACCTATTAGAATCTGAAGTGAGCGAAAGCACGGTTGGCCTCTGCCATACGGTGCATATCCTCCTTACGCTTGAAGGCACCTCCCTGATTGTTGAATGCGTCCATGATTTCGGCTGCGAGCTTGTCGGCCATCGATTTGCCGCTGCGCTTGCGGGCAAAGCCAATCATGTTCTTCATAGAGACGCTCTCCTTACGGTCGGGACGAATCTCGGTAGGAACCTGGAATGTGGCACCGCCGATACGACGGCTCTTCACCTCCACCTGCGGGGTAATGTTGTCGAGAGCCTGCTTCCAGATTTCCAGAGGAGTCTTCTCAGCATCCTTCATCTTACCCTTGACAATCTCGAGGGAGTTGTAGAAAATCTCATACGACTTCGACTTCTTGCCGTCGAACATCAGATGATTCACGAACTTCGACACCTTGGTGTCGTTGAACACGGGATCCGGCAGGATCACACGCTTCTTGGGTTTTGCTTTTCTCATTTTTTGTTTTTACTGTTTTTGTCTGCCAGGGCTGTTCTCTTCTTTTGTCTTCAACGCCCACACTCGGGCATTTACTCAACCTTTTCTTAAGATTTCTCCAGCAAAACGTTTTTTCTTTTTGGGGTGGACTGACTCTCTGTCGGTCCGTAATCTGAGTTATGTAAGTTTTTGAGTTTTTGAGTCTTTTGAGTTATGAAGAATTTCAATTTTTCAATTTTTCAATTTTTTTTTATCTTCCCGGTTCTGAGCCTGCTCATCACCGAGCACTCATGGAACCAAAAAACTCAAAAACTCACTTCACTCTTCTTACTTCTTCTGCTTCGGGCGCTTGGCACCGTACTTCGAGCGACGCTGCAGGCGGTTAGCCACGCCGGCGGTGTCCAAAGTACCACGGACGATGTGATAACGCACACCGGGAAGGTCCTTCACACGACCGCCGCGCACCAGCACGATGCTGTGCTCCTGCAAGTTGTGTCCCTCTCCGGGAATGTAACTGTTGACTTCCTTCTGGTTAGTCAAACGAACACGGGCTACCTTACGCATAGCCGAATTAGGCTTCTTAGGTGTCGTGGTATAGACACGCACACAGACGCCACGACGCTGGGGACAGTTGTCCAAAGCGGGTGACTTCGACTTGTCTACGATCACCTTTCTGCCTTTGCGAACCAATTGTGAAATTGTAGGCATAATTAAATTTACGTTTTTTGTTATTTATATATATTATTGTATAGATTTCAATACGTCACAATACTCCCTTGTCACATAAGGGCGTATTTCGGGCTGCAAAGGTACTACTTTATTATGAAAAGTCCTATATAGGTATTCAAAAAAGAATCAGAAATTATAGACAATTAACATAATAAACATTATTTAACGGCTTTGGCGGTCTATTCTGACAAAAGTAAGAGTCTCGAAAACTGAGTGAAGGCAACGCTGATGCGTGAGGATTCAACGGTGGGGGTGGACTCTCTTTCCAAACCCCTGATTTTATCAGCATTGTGGAGCCCCAAAAAGTAAAACAAGTTGTTTTACTGAAAAAAGGAGTCCCTTTTGAAAAAAACTCATATGACTTTTTCAGTAAAACAACTTGTTTTACTTTTTTAAGAAAGCTCCAGACTCATTCAAGAAATGAGCTCGAGTTGTGTGGTGATATTAATTGCGGATGACCATCTTTCTGTCAGCTTTGCCTTTCGAGCGGATGATGTAAACGCCATTTGCAAGGCCCTCAAGCGAGGTGGCTTTTTCACGGACCAGATAGCCCTTTGTGTGATAGATGTCGACAGGATGGTCTGCTGATATCTCCATGATCCCCGACGGCTCAGTGACTGTAAGGACGCCGTTCACATACTCCAGCACATAGTTCTTCGCCGCACCGCCGCTCACCACGATGGGATATTCGCCCACAGGACTGTCTTTCGTGGCTTCTGTCGTGGCTACAGGTTTACTCTGCAGCACGCTTTCGTTCTCTCCGTTCTTCCATCCCTCGTAGGTAATCTCAAACTTGGGATTATTCTCACCCTGTTCGCGCTCGTAGTTTCCTACCATTGCTTTCAAGGGAGCCTGCTCGATGGTCAGCACGCCACCCACATAAGTCACCTCCTCATTGGTGACAGAACCCTTCTTGATTTCGATAGGATATTCACCGACGGGCGATGTTGCAGTGGCGCCGCAGATGATTTCGGGTGTTCCCTCAAGGGCACCGCCGGCAACGGTATACTCAAATACTGGGTTGGCATCACCATAAATACGGCTGCAATTCGTGACGGTGACCACTGAAGGCTCAGGATCTGGTGTGAACTTGAACTTGGCAGTATTCAGCACCTTGCCTGTCTCCTTGTTCAGCAACAGTGCCACAACTGTCAGTTGCGCCTTGTTCTGGATGTGTGTGTTATCTGCGATGTCGAGCGTGTAGGTGTAGTTCATAGGCACCTCGCTAGTAATAGTCGCAGGCAGCGAGCCTTCAATGCCTGTCAGGTGCTGCCAGACGCCCACTGGAACATAGTCATATTCCACGTCCTGCATCTTCGACGGGCTCATGACAAGCGTTTTCAGGTTAGGATCAGTATTGGAAGTACCTGCAAAGTAATTAGACTGATACCATTTGGACGTAGTGCCCGTCTGCTTGTCTTCCAACAGCAGGTAGCCTATCTGATAAGGCGAGGAGGCGACATCTTCTACAAAGGTAGTGGTGGTGCTGACCTTGATGGCCGTCTGGCTGTCGTCAGTCCACTCGGCATTCACCGCAATCTCACCAATAGTATACTGGCGTATGGCAGCCTCCACATCTTTCTTGATACCAAAGACCAGGTCGCTGGATCCATAGTAGGGATCGAAGAAGTCACCGCGGTTGATCTGACAGTTAGGGAAATTAGTGGAATGAAGGCTATAGCCAGGCAGCTCCATCGGGTCTTCGCTATGCACGGCCACGGTGACCACATCATTGCGGAAGGTCTTGTTGAGCAGTTTCAAACCTATGGCACCACGCGGACACCATCCGCACCACGTACCGGTGGCTTCCTCCACTAAGGGCACGAACTTCGGCTTGCGCTTCACGGTAACAAGCTTTCCGACAGCACTTTTCTCAACAGCTTCGTTATCGAAACCGTTCACCTTGGTGATGGTCAGCGTCTTCACCTTTTCGCCGACGGTGGCATCGGCCTTGACAGGAACCAGCACTTCGGCAGTCATCATATAGGTGGTGGGATCCACCTCCAAGTGCTGCGTGTACACATCGCTACCCGTTGTGACGGTGTAGTCGATGTTGGTGATAGGCTCAATGCTGCCGCCTACCACATTGAGGGGCACTTTCACCTCGTTGCCCAGACCGGCATATTGCGTGCCGAAGTCCTCGGCGACCACGCTGACAGAGTGCTGGCTCAGCTCCTCGCCCGTGGGCTCCATCTCCACAATCTTAGGGAAGGATCCCCAGCCAGAGGTCGTAGCATAGGCATTTTTCGTTCCGAATGGCGCCTAATCAATGGATGATGCAAAGATAATCGTTTTTTTTTGTGCTGGCAAAAAATATTCTAAAAACTTAAAAAAAAGAATAAATGTCCGTGGCCCCTGTGAGGGGATCATTCACTTGATGACGACCTTACGCCCGTCAACGATATAGACACCCTTGGTGATGTTAGTGACGCGGCGGCCGCTGAGGTCGTAAGTAATCCGCTGGCCTGTCATGTGGGAATCAGTGGCGAGCTCGGTGATGCCGGTATTGCCGTAATGGTCATAGCTGAAAGCCACCTGCTGCTTGTCGCCCCAGATATAATCTTCTAAACCGGGATAGTCGATGAAGGGGTTGCGGTTTTCCTGAATGGAAAAGACTGCATTGTTGCGGTTGATTTCCTTTTCGCTGACGGGGTCGTTCTTTGCCCACTTCATCAGCATCTTCAGCTGCCATTCGCTGAGGCCCGGATAGGTCTTGCCATCGAGGGTGGGCTGCGAATCCGGACAGCTGACATACCAGTCGGGCAGTTTCTCCTCATAGCAGGTCACCATATAGAAGTAGGTGCGCGCGAAGTCGCCCTTGTATTCGTCGTTGGGCTCGAAGACGGTGCCTGAATAGCCCAAGAAGGTGCACTTGCCCAGCTTGCTGAAGTTGTTGGCCGACTTGTAGCTTTCCCCGTTGGTCTCGCCAAAGGGGAAGTTGGCACGCTTGTTGTTCACAAAGCCGTCGGTAGGATACATGTGGAAAAGATCGGTGTACATAGGCATCACCTTGCCACCAAACCAGCTGTTGGGGAATGAGTGCTCACGGTTATATACATCACCCTCTTGGCTGTAATTGCCTGCCTGGTCGGTGACGAAAGTCATCTCGCGCTTGTTGGAATACATGTCCCACACTTTTCCGTTGGGGCGTGCGTCGGTGGTCTTGAAATGCGTCCACAGCGCCTTGTAGGCAGTATTGAGTGCACCTCCCTCGTTGCGGTTGTAGATAATACCGCAGAGGGCCGTCTTCAGCTGAGCTCCCCTCTTGCCGTCAGCATTCCTGTAGTAAGGCCCTGAACCATTAGGACCTTGTGCCCATAAAGATGTGATGCACATCGCCAGGGACAATAGTAAGAACAAGTGTCTTTTCATTTTGTTTCGGAAAAGATGATGCAGTAATGATTGTGCAAAGATACGAAAAAAAAGGATTACTGGCGTCTTTGCGGGCAAAAAAAACTGCAGGATTTGCCCGAATGACAAGTTTTTGCTACCTTTGCGCAGTTCTATTACAAAACGATAGATGTTTATGGTACTTTTTTTGCTGCTGCCCTTTGCTGGGTTGGCCTACTGCGGGTGGCACCTGTGGGTGCTGCTTCCACTGCCGTCTTTGTGGAAGACGGTTATCATCGTCGTAGGCACGTTGTGTTTTCTCTCGCTGCTGCTCGACTTCAGCGGGGCCTTGGAGCGGATGCCGCTTCCTTTGGCGCGTGTGCTCTACAGGATAGGCACGTCGTCGGTTATCGTATTGCTATATATGGTGATGACATTCCTGCTGCTCGACTTAGGTCGGCTTGTCCATCTGGTGCCGAAGGCGTGGCTGTACCAGAACTGGGTAACAACGGCGGCGCTGACAGGTCTGTTGCTTACGGTTTTTGTCTGTGGTGCCATCCAATATAATAATAAGGTACGCGTGGAACTCAGTCTTTCTACTTCGAAGAATCTTCATCATCCTATCCGTCTGGTGATGCTGAGCGACCTGCACTTAGGCTACCACAACACACGCGCAGACTTGGCTCACTGGATAAACCTAATCAATGCCGAGCAGCCTGATGCTGTACTTATTGCGGGCGATATTATCGACATCAGTGTGCATCCGCTGTTGGAAGAGGATATGGCGGCAGAGTTCCGCCGCCTGAAAGCACCAGCCTATGCCTGCTTGGGAAATCATGAATATTATAGCGATGTGCGGCGTGCCCGCCAGTTCTACAGCGAGGCAGGCATCACGCTTTTGAAGGACAGTGCTGCACTCATAGACAGCAGTCTGCTCATTATCGGACGTGATGACCGCAGCTATCATTACCGCAAGAGTATTGCGCAGCTACAAAAAGAAGTCTTCCCCAACCTGGAGGAATTGGAGAAGACCTATACCATCGTGCTTGACCATCAGCCCTATCTGCTGGAAGAGGCCGAGAAGGCTGGGGTGGACTTCCAGCTCAGCGGGCATACACATCGCGGACAGGTATGGCCCGTTTCGTGGATAACCGATGCTCTCTACGAGTGCTCATGGGGCGCTCACCAGCGGGGCAACACCCGCTACTATGTGTCCAGCGGTCTGGGCATCTGGGGTGGCAAGTTCCGCATCGGAACACAGTCGGAATACGTGGTGGCTACACTGCAGCCTATGCCTCGCCGCCTTTCACATTGAAGGGGGCAATGGTACGCGGCTCGTCCTTCACTTGGGGAATCTTAATAGTGCCATAGGAGTGCTCGTAGCGCATGATGTTCTCCTGCAGGGCACCCAAAAGGCGCTTGGCGTGTTCGGGAGCCAGGATGATGCGACTGCGCACCTGTGCCTTGGCCAGGCCTGGCAACATGCGAGCAAAGTCGACGATGAACTCGCTGCTGGAGTGGGTGATGATGGCAAAGTTGGCATACTCGCCCTGAGCTTTTTCGGGCGATAATTCAATCTGCAGTCCTTGCTGCTTCTTTTCGTTCTCGTTCATAATGATTGTTGAGTGTTTTTATTGTTGAATGATTATTGTTAATTGACATCACCACATTCGGGGCAGACACCCTTGACAATGTGGCTGGACGAGGTTGCCACAAAGCCGGGCGGCACAGCTACCTGCGGCACAGCGACACCATCGAGACAGAACGTGCGATGACATCGCTCGCAGAAGAAATGTACGTGCAGGTCGTCGTCGTCGTCGCCGCCGTGACCATGGCACAACTCATAGCGCAAGGCGCCGGAGCCATCCTCAATGGTATGCACAAGATGATGCTCGCGAAAGAGCGTCAAGGCACGGAAAATGCCCGACTTGTCTATCGACAGCAGTTTCTCCTCCAGCTCTGCCAGCGTCAAGGGACGTGCCGACAATGCCAAAGCCCGCAGCACAATAATGCGGTTTGACGTCGGACGGACGTCGTGACTGGCCAGCAACTGTACGCACTCTTCTTGTTTCACGAGCGCAAAGGTACGAAATAATTCATAATTCATAGTGCATAGTACATAGTTTTTTTCGTTTTCTTTTCTTTTTTCGTAAAAAAAATAGTACCTTTGCGGCAAGAAACGAAAAAACCTTCAATCAATGGACGACGAAATAAAAGACGACATCCAAGCTCCGGAAAGTAAGGGGAACCCGGATAATACGGACAGCCCTGAAAACCTGGATAACCCAGACAGCCCATCAGCCCACTCTGATTATAAGCCTGTGAACCGCTTCGATGCCGCCGTGGTGCACCACCTCAGTGGCATGTACCAGAACTGGTTCTTGGACTATGCATCGTATGTCATCTTAGAACGTGCTGTGCCCCATATCGAAGATGGCCTGAAGCCTGTGCAGCGCCGTATTCTGCATTCCATGAAGCGCATGGACGACGGCCGCTACAACAAGGTGGCCAACATAGTAGGACATACCATGCAATTCCACCCGCACGGCGACGCCTCGATAGGCGATGCATTGGTTCAGCTGGGACAGAAAGACCTGCTCATCGATACGCAGGGTAACTGGGGAAATATCCTTACCGGTGACCGTGCCGCAGCACCCCGATACATTGAGGCCCGTCTCTCGAAGTTCGCCCTTGACTCCGTCTTCAATCCGAAAACTACTGAGTGGCAGCTCAGCTACGACGGACGTAATAAGGAGCCCATCACTCTGCCCGTTAAATACCCCCTGCTGCTGGCACAAGGTGCCGAAGGCATCGCAGTGGGTCTGGCATCGAAAATCTTGCCTCACAACTTTTGCGAGATTTGCGATGCAGCCATCAGCTACCTGCATGGCGAAGAGTTCCACCTTTACCCTGACTTCCAGACTGGCGGCTCGATAGATGTGAGCAAATACAACGACGGGCAACGAGGCGGTACGCTGAAGGTGCGCGCAAAAATTGAGAAACTCGACCAGAAGACGCTCGTCATCCGTGACCTGCCGTTCTCGAAAACCGTTGAGAGCCTTATTGAGAGCATCAAGAGGGCCATTGAGAAAGGTAAAATAAAGGCACGCCGCGTCGATGACCTCACGTCGGCACAGGTAGAGATACAGGTGCACTTGATGCCGGGCATATCGAGCGATAAGACTATCGACGCCCTTTATGCCTTTACCGACTGCGAAATCAATATCTCGCCCAACTGTTGTGTTATCAAAGACCAGAAACCGCAGTTCCTCACCATTAGCGACGTTCTCGTCCACTCCACTGAGCGCACCAAAGACCTCATCCGTCAGGAGCTGGAGATTCGCAAGAATGAGCTGTTAGAGCAGCTGCACTTTCAGTCGCTGGAGAAGATTTTCATTGAAGAGCGCATCTACAAGGACAAGAAGTTTGAGGAGGCCCCCAACGTCGATCGAGTCTGTGAACACATTGACAACCGACTGACACCTTACTATCCGACTTTGGTCAGGGAGGTGACGAAGGACGACATTCTGAAGCTGCTCGAAATCAAGATGCAGCGTATTCTGAAGTTTAACAAGGAGAAGGCTGACGAGTTGATGGCCCGTATCAAGGCCGAGATTGAGGAGATAGACCGCGACCTGGCAAACCTGACTGAGGTGACGGCTGGCTGGTTCCAGTTCCTCAAGGACAAATATGGCAAGGATCACCCACGCCTCACCGAGATCAAGAACTTTGACACCATTGAAGCGACGAAGGTGGCCGAAGCCAACCAGAAACTATATGTCAACCGTCAGGAGGGCTTTATCGGTACGGGCTTGAAGAAAGATGAGTTTGTGTGTAATTGCTCTGACATCGACGACATCATCATCTTCTACCGTGATGGTAAATACAAAGTGGTGCGTGTGGCCGAAAAACTTTTCGTGGGCAAGAACGTGTATTGGCTCGGCGTGTTCAAGAAAAACGACAAACGCACAATATATAATGTCGTCTACCGCGATGGCAAGAGCGGTCCCTGCTTCATGAAGCGTTTCAATATCATGGGCATTACACGTGACCGTGAATACGAAGTGACACAGGGTACGCCTGGCTCGCGTATTATGTACTTCACTGCCAATCCCAATGGCGAGGCTGAGATCATCAAGGTGACGCTCGATGCCTCTATACTCAACACCCACCCGCGCATGAGTCTCTTCTTGGAGCGTTCCTTTGCCACCATCGACATCAAAGGGCGCACCTCAAAGGGCAATACTCTCACCAAATTCCCCGTACACCGCATCTCGCTGAAGTCGCAAGGCCGTAGCACGCTGGGCGGCCGCAAGGTGTGGTTCGACCCCGATGTAAACCGCCTGAACTACGATGAGCACGGCCGCCTGTTAGGTGAGTTCTTTGACGACGATCAGATTCTCGTCATCCTGCCCAACGGCGATTTCTATTTGACTAACTTCGATGCGAACAACCACTACGAGGATCAGCTGTTGCGTATCGAGAAGTTCCTGCCTGACAAGGTGTGGACGGCCGTGGTTATCGATGCCGACAATCAGGGTTACCCCTACCTGAAGCGCTTCCTCATGGAAGGTCAGAAGCGCAAACTCAACTTCGTTGGCGACAACCCCGCTTCGAAGCTGGTGCTGCTCAGCGACCAGGTGTACCCCCTCATTCGGGTGACCTACAGCGGCAAGGATGAGTTCCGTGGATTCGAGGATATAGATGCTGAGCAGTTCATCGCTGTCAAGGGCTTCAAGGCGAAGGGCAAGCGGCTTTCTACCTATGAGATGGAGAGCATTGTCGAATTGGAACCTGTACGCTTCCCGGAAGAGACGAAGGAAGAAGCGACGGAAGAGACCCCAGAAGAGCCCCTGGAAACCAAGGAAGTACCGGATGTCCCGGAAAATCCGGAAGTTCCGGAAAACCCGGAGAACCCGGAAGTTCCAGAGAAAAAAGACGATCAGGAAAAGGCTTCCTCCTCTGAGCCTCTTCAGCTGAGCCTTGACTTTTAGGAGTGAAAAGTGGAAAAAGATGAGTTAATGATGAAAAAGTTTTTTTGCAGTAGGAACAAGACCTGGATGATGAGAGCCTCTTTGGCGCTTGTCACTTTTCACTTATCACTCATCACTTCTCTGGCGCAAAGCTTTGTGCAGGTGGGCAGTGGTACGACGGACATCCTTGACACCTATTTGTCTCAAGAGAAGTTCAAGGGCGACGGCATGACCATCCTCACGCTTAGCGAACACCGCGGTGTCCGCACCCATGAGATGCAGGACGGTGATGGTAATCCCGTGATGATGCCTTGCCGTTGGTCAACCATCGTGCAGAACCAGGTGAACATGTCATTGAGTGAAGACCGCGATGAAAACAAGTCGATGATGGAGGGGACATACAACCTTCTCGTGGGGCGCTACCGCTCGCTTGTTGGCGCACAGTCAGAGACTTTTCACATACAAGCAGGTGCACTGGCCAACGCTACCCTCGGTTGCCTCTACAATACGCGCAATGGCAACAACCCTGTGCAGGCGCGTATCGGATTGCAGCTCATGCCCTCGGGCATAGCCACTTGGCACTTCCGTCTTTTCAAGAGCAAAAACGCATCAAATGGCACGGGCAGGGCCTCGTTACGTTACGAGATAGATGTGCCTCTCGTCGGCCTCGCTTTCAGCCCCAACTACGGACAGTCGTACTACGAAATCTTTGCAAAGGACAACTACGACCACAACATCGTGCCCACTACCTTTGTCTCAGCTCCCTATTTCCGCCAGCAGTTCACGTTCAGTTGCGCCGTCAGTCGCCGTCTGACGCTTCAGTTAGGCTATTTGGGAGACTATCAACAGCTTCAGGTCAACAACCTGAAACAACATGTCTACGCCCATCGACTGATGATAGGCGTAGCCAAGGGTCTTTAAGGACAATGCTTATTTCAGATTTCCGAGAATGTCGCGTGTCAGTTCACGCGTGGCAGTACGTGTGGCTGCTGATGTGGCGTTTTTCACCACGCGTCCTGTAGTGGATGTACGGCTCTTCGTTTTCTTGCCCGTCACCTTGTCGCTTACCCAGGTGCCTAAGATGGCAGCGAAGGTGCCTGTGATGGCCGTGATGATGGCCTTCCATATCTTCGACATGATTCCCGGCTTCTTGCTCTTTGTCTCTTTCTCAGCTTTCTTTGCCTCTTTTTGCGCGGTTTTCTCGGCAGCTTCGGCCTCTTTGGCGGCGGCTTCCTCTTCGTTTTCGCGAACCAGAATTTCGTAGGCACTCTCACGGTCAACCATCGTGTCATACTTGCCATAGATGCGACTCGACTTGATGATATCCATGCGCTGGCCCTCGGTGATGGCACCTATCTGGCTCAACGGGAAGAGAATCTTAGCGCGCTGCACCACATTGGGGGCACCCTTGGCATCGAGGAAACTGACGAGAGCCTCGCCAGTCTCTAATTGCATGATGGCCTCGTCGGTCTTGAAATTCGGATTAGCGCGGAACGTGTCGGCAGCAGTCTTCACCGCCTTCTGATCCTTCGGTGTGTAGGCGCGCAGGGCGTGTTGCACACGGTTGCCTAACTGACCAAGGATGTTTTCGGGAATATCGCTCGGGCTCTGGGTGATAAAATAGATACCCACACCTTTCGAGCGGATGAGTCGGATGACCTGCTCAATCTTGTCGAGCAGCGCCTTGTTGGTACCTTCGAAGAGCATGTGGGCCTCGTCGAAGAAGAACACCAGCTTTGGCAGCTCAAGGTCGCCTACCTCAGGGAGTTTCGAGTAGAGTTCTGACATCAGCCACAGCAGGAACGTGGAGTAGAGCTTTGGCTGCATCATCAGCTTGTCGGCTGCCAGCACGTTCATCACACCCTTGCCCTGCTCCGTCTGTATCAGGTCGTAGATGTCGGTGGCCGGCTCTCCAAAGAATTTGTCGGCTCCTTGGGCCTCCAGCTGCAGCAGTGCGCGCTGTATGGCGCCTACTGTCATGCTTGTCACCGTGCCGTATTTCTCACGTATCTCCTTCGAGTGGTCGGCTACGTAGGTCAGCGTGGAGCGCAGGTCCTTCAAGTCGAGAATAAGCAGACCGCGTTCATCAGCCACGCGGAACACGATGTTCAGCACACCCTCCTGCGTCTCGTTCAGCTGAAGCAGGCGCGACAGCAGCTGCGGGCCCATCTGGCTGACGGTGGCACGCATGGGATGTCCCTGCTCGCCAAAGACGTCGAAGAAACGTACAGGACAGGCCTGGAACTCGGGATTCTCTAATCCAAACTCCGGCAGGCGTTTCTCAATGAAGCCGCTCATCTTGCCCACCTGTGAGATGCCGCTGAGGTCGCCTTTCATGTCGGCCATGAAGCAGGGCACGCCTGCCTGGCAAAACGATTCGGCCATCACTTGCAGCGTCACCGTCTTTCCCGTACCTGTGGCACCCGCAATCAGACCATGGCGGTTTGCCATCTTTCCTATCACACTCAGTGCGCCGTCAGCGCAGTGGGCAATATACAGCCCGTGTTCCTTGTCGTACATAGCTTTATAATTTTCGATTTACGGATTTTCGATTTACGGATTTTCGATTTGTAATTTGCGTTTATTTATGCAAAGTTAACGATTCTGTGTTAATAACATGCAAAACGCTATGATATTATAATAAACTTTAACTAAGATGCGGGGTACGAAGTGCGAGAATTCTCACATTTGGAAAAAACGATGACAATATGATGGATATATGGAATTATTATCGTATATTTGCGGCATGAAAAAGATAATTGCAATTTGTTTTGCATTGTTCGCCATATCCAACATTGGTTTTGCCCAATTGGAGGATGCCAAGTGGATTGGCGCTGGTGAACCATGTTTGTATGCAGATTATCTGCCGCAGTTCAGAATCAGCTGGACGGTGCAGTTGGACAAAAAATCGGATAGGTTAGCCGTGCTTTTTGGGGGCAACGACCCGCGACTGATGGACATCAACAAGAATATCCTCGGTGTGGCCAGTGGCAAGGACGAGTCGTATATCAAAGTGGAGATGAATGCAGCTGATGCCCATTTGAACGTGTGGCGGGTCAACTATACTCCACGTGGAGCTGAGTTGTTGAAATCGTTTGAGTTGCCAGACTTCGATGCTCATGCGGTTCATACCATCAGTGCTGACTGCTGTCATGGGAGTACAGATTTTTCGATAGACGGGCGAAAACTGGGGAATGTCGGCTTGAATCCTTGTAGCCCCATCGCTTTTCCTCAATTGGCAGACATCGGCTATGAGATGGAGGCAGGACAGCTGGCGACTCTTTTTGATGTGAAGGTGCGTAATTTCCGCTCACCCTATGGTGTGCTATATGAAGATTCTCTGGTGCAGAAGATTGGGCTCAATCAGAGAGCTGAGAGGGTGCTCCATAATCCCAGTCACGGAAGCATGCCCCAATTGTGCTGCAACTTCATTCTGAAGGAAAAACCTGTAAGGGCAGCGACACTCACTGCGACGGCCCGCGGCATCTATCGTGTCACGATTAATGGTCAACAAGTAGGCCGTGAATACTATGCACCAGGCATTTCACAGTATAACAAAACCCACTATTATCAGCAATATGATGTTACGAAGCTGATGGACGGAGACAACCGTCTGCTTGTCAATCTGGCTGAAGGCTGGTGGGCTGGCGGCATGACCTACGAGGGCGGCAACTGGAACTATTTTGGCGACCAGCTGGCTTTCATTGCCCGTTTGGTGGTGATGTACGAAGATGGAGATTCAACCGTGGTCACTACACGACCTGATACGTGGCAGGTGAGCAGCAACTCGATGGTGACCTTCGCCAGCATGTTTCAAGGCGAGGTCTATGACAATACCGTTTCTGACGTACAATGGACGTCTGCTCAGGAAGTGAGACTCGAGGGGCACCTGCCTGTCGAGGGCAGTGACCCCCGGCCTCGTGTGGATGACTATAGTGCTTTCCATCTGGAGCCGGCCATGACACACGTTGGGCTTCATACTATTCTCCAGGCTGTCAGTGTCAACGAGGTAAGTCCCGGCGTCTTTGTCTATGATATGGGGCAGAATATGGCAGGTTTTCCAAGGGTAACGCTTCGAAACCTGAATAATGGGCAGCAATTGACATTCCGTTATGCCGAGGTGCTCTATCCAGACCTGCCTGAATATGTCAACGACTCGGTGACAAAACAAAGTAAGAAGGCAGGAACGTTGATGTTAGAAAACATCCGCGAGGCAATGGCTCAGGATATATTCATTGCCCGCGGCGACTCCAGCGAGACATTTATTCCCGATATGACGCTGCATGGTTATCGTTATATCGAAATCACCGGCATTGACCGTCCGCTGCCTGTCTGTGATGTTGAGGGAATGGTGGTGAGCAGCGTCGATCACTTTACTGCTGATTTCGAGTGCAGTAACCCGCTGGTGAATCGCTTATGGAAAAACATCCGTTGGTCTATGTTGGCCAACTTCATCAGCATGCCGACCGATTGTCCGCAGCGCAATGAGCGTATGGGTTGGAGCGGCGACATCAGCGTTTTCTCTCGAACTGCCGTCAATCTGGCTAATGTCGATGTATTCCTGCGAAAGCACATGCAGGCCATGCGTGATGTGCAGACTGCAGACGGGAGGTTTCCTGACATTGCTCCTATAGGCGGGGGCTTCGGCGGACTGCTCTGGGGCAGTGCGGGTGTCACCGTGCCATGGGAGTGCTGGTTGCAGTATGCCGATAGCGATATCCTGGCTGAGCACTATGACGCTATGGCGGCCTATATGGACTATGTGGACAGCCACTATTTCGATTCAGCTTCGGGCTTGCTTGTGCAACAGCGGCAGTGGGGTGACCTGGGCGATTGGCTCTGTCTGGAAGACGGAAAGAACGATAAGTCATTACTCTTTGAGGCCTATTACATTTACGACCTTGATATCATGCGGCAGACTGCCATATTATTGGGAAAGGAGGCAGACGCCAGACGATACGCCCGGAGACTAATGGAGCGCAAGCTATTTTTTATCGATACCTATATAGATAAGCAGACAGGCAAAACCATCTGTTCTTCCTTCATTCCTGAGCGGCAGGGACAACCTGTTGACATCCAAGGCTCCTATGTACTCCCTCTCGCCTTCAACATCGTCGAGGGTGAACTGCGTCAGAAACTTGTCGATAACCTAGTGGCCTGTATCGAGCGGGAGAATACAACGGATGATGGCGTTAGATGTCCCCCCTATTCACTAATGACGGGTTTCATAACTACCGCATGGATCAGTCGTGTCCTCAGCGATAATGGACGCAGTGACGTGGCCTACCGATTGTTGCAGCAAACAGACTATCCATCATGGCTCTATCCCGTCACACAGGGAGCAACCACTATTTGGGAACGTCTCAACTCTTATACCCATACCAACGGTTTTGGCGGGAATAACTCAATGAATTCCTTCAATCATTATTCTTTTGGAGCCGTAGGTCAGTGGCTCATCAACCGCTGCTTGGGCATAGAACGAGACGAACAACAGCCTGGATTCCGTCATTTTTTTCTACGTCCAGAGCCAGACCCAACAGGTATGATGACTTATGCCCGTGGCCATCTTGATACTCCTTATGGACGCATAGAGAGCAGTTGGCACATCAATGCTGACGGCACTGTCGGCTACCATATAGTCATACCCGACTCTATTTCCGCCACTCTATATCTTCCAGGAGAAGCCCCTCAGGAAATAACCAAATCGTATGATAGATGAATAAAGAAATGACAATCCGCAAAGGTTCCCCCCAACGAGCCACAGCTATGCAGTTAGTAATGACAGCCCTGTGGCTTATCGCAGGTACAAGCATGATGCAAGCCCAGCCGGAAGTGAAAGGTGGCTGGGAACAGTTTGGCATTCAGAAGGCCGACACCATCGTGAAGTTGAACAACACGGAAATAGTGGCGGGCAACAAATCAAGCATCTTCTATGGCGATGCTCGCAAAGGATTTGATGTCTCGCTCAGGTTCTGCTGCCACACACTGGGCACTGAACAGGTATTTCTCTGCAAAGACGGTAAAGGTGGTGAGAAATACGCCGACCTTAGCATCGGTTATGACAACATGCAGCATCATGCCTTTGTCGAGGTGAAAGACGAGCAGGGCCGACTACACCGCTTCATTGCAGGTGAAGAGACCCAGAAGGATCAGTGGTATGACGTGCGTGCCACGGCCCAATATGATGCTGCTAAGGGGCTGACCACGCTATTCTTTAGTGTTAATGGTACGAAAGCACAGATGAACTATCCTGGAAAATCCCTGCCATATACCGTCAGCCGCTGGGTAGTGGGGCACGGATATCCAGGGGGATTCCCCAACTCACTTCAGGTGCTCAATGGTGAGGTGGCACAGGTGAAGGTGTCGTTGACTGGCATTGACCGGCAAGAAGGGCAGAACCCCATCTTCACCGATCGCTTTACGGCCGATCCTGCTTGTACAGTAATCGGAAATCTCATCTACGCTTACGTCGGCGAAGACAAGGCCGGAGTAGGCGGTTGGTTCTACATGCCCCACTGGGTGTGCTATTCCTCCGACGATATGATTCACTGGACCGACCACGGTGTGGTGCTCCGTGCCGCCGACTTCCCCAACGCCAACCCCAACGGAGCATGGGCGGGACAAGTAGTGGAGTATAAGGGGAAATACTATTACTATGTGACTCTCGACGACAAGCCCAACGGCAAGCACATGATTGACGTGGCTGTCAGCGACTCGCCCACAGGTCCCTTCCGTCCTGCACGTAAAGACGGCACGCCCATGATTACCGATGATATGACTACAGACTCACATCGCGCAAATGCAGACATCGACCCCACGGTGTTCATCGACGACGACGGAACGCCTTGGATGGCCTGGGGCAATGGCGACTGCTACATGGTGCGGCTGAAGAAGAACATGATTGAGCTGGATGGCGACATCCGCAAAGTTCCCTTCCGCAACTACTCTGAAGGGCCATGGCTTTTCAAGCGGGGCGAATACTACTATATGGTGTATGCTGCTGACGCTCCTGGCGTACAGCCCGAGCAGATTGCCTACTCTTACGCTCGCAACATCGAAGGCCCGTGGATTTACGGCAGCTTGCTCACAGGTCCCGCAAAATATGGTTTCACTATCCATCCCAGCGTCAATGAGTTCAACGGACAGTGGTATTTCTTCTACCACGACGGTTCCTATATGCTGAACGGGGAGCCGGGTGGTGATTGTCGCCGTCAGGTATGTGTAGAGCGCCTATACTTCAATGATGACGGTACTATCCGGCCCATCCCGCTGACGCTTAAGGGGCTTGCTGATATTTGAATATTCTCTGAGCAAACATCGTCAGATAGATGCGCCAGTTGCGCCAGATGTGACCGCCATCGGTCTCCACATATTCATATTTATAGCCCTTCGAGTCCCAGTAGTTGCGCAGGTCGACGGCGCTCTGATAGAGGAAGTCGGTCTTGCCCATACCCATCCAGTAGAGCCTGGGCTTGCTGCCGAAGAGACGGGCTGACTGCTGGGCGAAGTCGGGGTCAGCCTTGATTTGCTCAGCAAAGGGCTGTTGCATGTTGAAGTCCTTACCAAGGTGCAGGCCAGCAGAGAAGAGCCCGTAGTAGTCGAACATGGTGGGATAGAGCAGGCTGATGGCAAAGGTGTGGCCGCCACCCATCGACAGGCCGCAGACGGCACGGCCCTCACGCTTCTTGATGGTGCGGTAGTTGGCATCGACATAGTTCACAATGTCCATGAAACTGGCGGGGATAGTAGCTACGGCAGGCGTCCTCGGCCCTGTGCCGCCGTCGCGGAATCCTGGCGTGTACATGCCGAATGACCACTCGCCGGGAGCAGCCTGACAGTTAGGATTGCCGTTGGGCATGACCACAATCATGGGCTTGGCCTTGCCTGAGGCAATGAGATTGTCGAGAATCTGGGCAGCACGTCCGAGCTCGCTCCAGGCATTCTCGTCGCCACCGGCACCATGCAGCAGGTATAAGGCGGGATAGCGTCCGCCCTTGTCGTAGCCAGGCGGGGTGTAGATGGTCATACGACGCTGCATTTTCAGCGTGGGGCTGGGATACCACACCTTAGAGAGGTTGCCGTGAGGCACTTCGTTCACGCGGTAGAGGTCGCCCTTGTCGCCTTTCTCAGTGCTGATGATGAAAATATTGGTAAACGACACGATGTCGCGGTTGACGTAGATGTTGGCAGGATCTTTCACACCTGTCATCCCGTCGATGTTGAAGGTGTAGCTGTACAGCTCAGGAGCTAGTTTGTCGCTGGTGTAGCTCCACACGCCGTTCTTGCCCTCCACGAGCTGGGCAATGCCAGGGGCATCGTATTTTCCGTAGCCCTCTACCTCGATGGGCTGCGTGGGCAGGAAGTCGCCGGTCACCTCTACCTTGACGGCCTTGGGGGCATAGAGATGAAACGTCACAGTGCCGTCGCTGTTAACGACAGGCGACTGCACACTGGCACTGTTGAAGAGCTTCTCCTGTGCCGTGGCTCCGAGGCTAGCCATTGCCAGAGCCATCGCTATTATTGGCTTTCTCATTTTCTTTATTTTTTATTTC
This sequence comes from Prevotella sp., assembly GCA_024681875.1. Next base: position 67,324 of record JAILAA010000153.1, on the reverse strand, counting down.
GATTTGACGATATTGCCAGCATTATCTGCGTAACAGGTTCAGCTTCACGTTTGGTTTCATGACGTTATGTACCTTCTGACTCCACGCCTTGACCCTGAAAGTTGTTTGAAGTTCGACGTCGTTGGCCGACGAGCAGATCATAAAGGTGTAGATGCCGGCGTCGGTCTTCCAGGCCGAGGCCTTCTCGTTGAACGAGGCAAGATCTTCAGTCTTGACGGTCATCGTGACGGTCTCTGTCTGACCGGGTTGCAGCAGACGGGTCTTGGCATAGTTGCGAAGTTCCTTTTCGGGCTTGTTCAGCTTCTTGCTGTTGGGAGCGGCCACGAAGAGCTCGACGACATTGCGGCCGGCACGTGAGCCGGTGTTCTTGACGTCGACCTTGACGGTATAGACGCCATTGGCCTCGCTGACGCTCAGGTTCTCATAGCCGAAGGTGGTGTAGCTCAGACCGAACCCGAAGGGATAGGCCACGGGTTTGCCGAAGCTGTCGAAGTAGCGGTAGCCCACGTAGATGTCCTCCTCGTAGTTGGTGAAGTCGATATTTGCCTGCGGCTGGCGTTCCTTGGGAGCCTTGTCCTTGTCATAACCCCACATAAACATCGCGCCGAGTGTCTTGTCGTCGACATTTGCGGGGAAGTTCTTGTCGGCATAGGCATCGCCATAGTTGATTTGGAAGGTCATGGGCAGCTTGCCACTGGGATTCACCTTGCCACTGAGCACGTCGGCCACGCTGAAGCCACTCTCCTGACCGCCTTGCCAGGTGCAGACGAGCGCATCGACCTGATCCTGCCACGAAGCAACGTCGATAGGGCTACAGATGTCAAGCAGGGCGACAACTTTCTTTCTCTGAGCATGATAAGCCTCGCTGACAGACTTGATGAGCTGCTTCTCACCCTCGTTCAGATAGAAGTCGGCCTCGCTGCGGTCGGCGGCCTCGCCACTCTTACGGCCAATGCTGATGATTGCCACGTCACTGTGGGCGATGGCATCTTCCAGCCGCCATTCCGGAAACTGCATCTCGGCAGCGCGGGCAGGTGGAGTAAGCGAGAATTGCGGACGACCATTGGGGAACATACGCTTCTCCTCGTTGGCGAGGTGTTCCTTGTAAAGGCTGATGAGGGGTTTATGGACCACATAGCCGGCACTGCGCAGACCTTCGACGAGCGAGACAGTATAATGACCGATGCTGGTGCCTCCAAAGCCTGAACCGCCTGAAATCCAGTCGTAAGAGGTGCATCCAAAGAGGGCGACATTCTTGCCTGTCAGGGGCAGAATACCGTTGTTCTTCAGCAGGACGATGCCGTCGGCACCAACCTCACGAACCACCTGAGCATGTGCCTTCAAGTCAGGCTCGTTGCCAGCCTTGTAATCCTTGAAGTTATGCGTCTTCACGATGTATTCCATGATGCGCTTCACGTTAGCGTCGAGCACCTCCATCGGTAGCTTACCATTCTTCGCCACCTCGAGAATGGCCTCATACTGCTTGTCCTGTCCGGGCTGCAGCATATCGTTGCCTGCCAGCATGGCGGCTACGGCATCGTCGCCGGCATTCCAGTCGCTGACGTACATACCCTTCCATCCCCACTCGTCGCGAACGATAGTGGTCAGCAGCTCGTAGTTTTGCACGGCATATGGCCCGTTCAACTTATTATAAGATGTCATGATAGTCCAGGGATTGCTCTCCTTCACCATGATCTCGAAGGCCTTCAGATAAATCTCGCGCAGAGCACGCTGCGATACCTGCGAGATATTGTTGTTGCGGTTCGTCTCCTGATTGTTGGCCACGAAATGTTTGGGGCAGGCAGCTGTTCCCTCGCTCTGCACGCCCTTGACATAGCCGGCAGCAATCGTTCCTGAGAGATAGGGATCCTCTGAGTAATATTCGTGGTTGCGTCCGCATAATGGATTGCGGATGAGGTTCATGGCTGGCGAGAGAATCCAGTCGAGACCAAACTCACGTACTTCGTTGCCGATGCCCTGCCCCACCTTGAAGGCTGCCTCGCGGTCCCAGGTGGAAGCAAGGGTCATCGAGGCTACGAAATCGGTGGGGTAATAGTCGCGGTGGTCCCACGCACGCTTGGCATTCATGCGCAGGCCCTGCTGAGAGTCGGCGCAATAGGTCTCGGGAATACCCAGTCTGTCTACCGGGAACGTACTACCCGCCGTGCCTGGGAATTTGTCGTCGTCGTTATAGTGCATGCCGCGTCCAAGCACCAAATGACACTTCTCTTCAAGTGTCATGGCCTTGACCACCTCGTCGATGTTGTCAGCATTCAATTTCGGCTGAGCGTAGCCGCATGAAGCAGCTGCGATGAAAGCTAAAGTCAGAATTGTTTTTTTCATGTTTTTTTACCTTTTCAAAAGATTTATCTGTACCTCAGGCCGCATCACGTCATTAACCTTCGTCGCGCAGGATGGTGGTGACGAGGTCCTTGCTCTCAGAGGCGTAGGTGCCGTTGATGTAGTTGTAGGAGGTCATCACCGTCCAGGGCTTAGCCTCCTTGATGGCAATCTCGAAACCCTTCAGGTAGATCTCGAGGAGAGCGCGCTGGGAGATGTGTGCATCGGTATTCATGCGGTTAGTCTCCTGATTGTTGGCAGCGAAGTGCTTGATGCTCGTGATGTTCAGTGCAGGAGCCAGCAGCATGTCGGCACCATACTCCTTGACCTCCTCGCCAATGGCCTGCCCGGCAGAATTACAACTTACGAAAAGAGTGGCCATGCCGAGGGCGAAAAACATCGTCTTTTTCATAATCTATTATTTGAATAGGAGTGGTGTGAATTCGCTGAGGTAGATACGCCAGTTGCGCCAGATGTGGCCGCCGTCAGTCTCTAAATAGGTGTACTTGTGCTTCTTCGAGTCAAGGTAGGCACGCAAGTCGTTGTTGTTCTTGATGAGGAAATCGGTACTGCCGATACCTATCCAGAAAAGTTTGGGATTCTTGCTGAACAGCTTGTCAATCTTTGCGTTGCGATCTGAATAAATTTCTGGGTGCCCCTCGTTATTACCATTCTGTTGCTGGTCGACAGCGGCAGAGAACAGACCGATGTAGTCGAACATGTCAGGATTGTTGATAGAGATAAAAAGACTATGGAAACCACCCATCGACAAACCGGCAATGGCGCGGTGTGCCTTGTCCTTCTTCACACGGTAGGTTTTCTCGATGAACTTCACCACATCGGGGAAAGCCGTCTCGAAACTACCCTCCATCGTCTTGGGCAGCATCATCGTCGGCACACGGAAACCCTCAGAGGTCTCACCGGGGCAAGCCTCCTGCGAGATGTTGCCGTTGGTCATCACCAGGATCATCGGTTCGGCCTTGCCCTGGGCAATCAGGTTGTCCATAATCTGAGCGGCACGCCCCAGCTCGCTCCATGCATTCTCGTCGCCACCGATACCGTGCAACAGATAGAATACGGGGTACTCCTTACCGCTGGTCTCGTAGCCGGCAGGGGTATAAACCGTCAGGCGACGGGTGAGCCCAGCTGTGGGACTCTCGTACCACACTTTCGACACTGTGCCGTGCGCCACATTGTTCACCTTGTAAAGGTCTGTTCGGGCATTGCCACCGATGAGCAGTACACTGAACAGGTTGTTGATGTCGCGGATATTATACACGTTCAGCGGGTCAATAATCTTTACACCGTCCACAATCATATTATAAGTGTAAAGCTCAGGTTTCAGCGTCTCGGAGGTGAAACTCCAAACGCCCTTGTCGTTCTTCACAAGGTCTGATATTCCCGGCGTATCGTAAGTGTTTCCCATATATTCAACCTTTTTCGGGGGCAGGAAGTCGCCTGTAATCTGCACTTTTTGCGCCTCGGGAGCAATCAGGTTGAATGTTACGGAGTTGTCTGCATGTACATCGGGCGAAACCACCTGAGGCCCCTGTCCCCAACTCAGGTTCTGTTGAGCTAATGCTGACATACCCATCAGGCAGAGGACAGCCGAAATCATCAATTTCTTCATCGTTGTTTGATTATTTAGTTATTAGATGCTGCAAAGATATGCATTTTTCGCAATATAACAGCGTCTCAGTAAAAAAAAGAAACGAGTTTTTTCGCATTTTTTCTCTACTTTTCGTAACTTTGCACCCAAATTGTAAATAGAACTCGCTTTAGCGCTTTTACAAAGCGTAGCGACTAAAAGAAATATCAAATAGTAAATTGTGATGATGACTGCAAAAGAAATCCGCGACTCGTTCAAGAAGTATTTCGAGTCTAAGGAACATGCCATCGTGCCGTCGGCACCGATGGTGATTAAGGATGATCCGACGCTGATGTTCACCAACGCCGGCATGAACCAGTGGAAAGATATTATATTGGGTACACGCGACCCAGAACCGCGCCGCCGTGCCGACACGCAGAAATGTCTGCGCGTGAGCGGCAAGCACAACGATCTGGAAGAGGTGGGGCATGATACCTACCACCACACAATGTTCGAGATGCTGGGCAACTGGTCGTTTGGCGACTACTTCAAAGAGGGTGCCATCGACATGGCCTGGGAATACCTGGTCGACGTGCTGAAGCTGAACCCCGAGGACTTGTATGTCACCGTGTTCGAGGGTTCTCCCGAAGAAAACATCCCCCGCGACGACGAAGCCGCCAAATACTGGGCCAAGCACGTACCTGAGGACCATATCATCAACGGCAACAAGCACGACAACTTCTGGGAGATGGGCGACACAGGTCCCTGTGGACCCTGCTCGGAGATTCACGTCGACAGCCGCACGCCTGAGCAGAAGGCTGCCAGCGGCAAGACTGGCCGTGAGTTGGTAAACAAGGACGACCCGCAGGTCATCGAGATTTGGAACCTCGTGTTCATGCAGTTCAACCGCAAGGCTGACGGCTCACTCGAAAAGCTCTCGATGAACGTTATCGACACTGGCATGGGCTTTGAGCGTCTCGTCCGCATGCTGCAGGGCAAGCACTCCAACTACGATACCGATGTTTTCCAGCCCATCATAAAGGCTGAGCAAAACATCACCGGTCTGAAATATGTCACCTTCGAAGAGGAGCAGGTTGCTCCCATCACAAAGGAGCAGGACGACATCAACGTGGCCATGCGCGTTTGCGCCGACCACTTGCGTGCTGTCAGCTTCTCTATCGCCGATGGCCAGCTGCCTGGCAATGCGAAGGCAGGTTACGTCATCCGCCGCATCCTACGTCGAGCCGTCCGCTATGCCTACACCTTCCTTGATCAGAAAGAGGCCTTCCTCTATAAGCTCCTGCCCACGCTCGTCGAGGAGATGGGCGATGCCTTCCCCGAACTGAAGGCTCAGCAACAGCTCATCGCACGTGTGATGAAAGAAGAGGAGGATGCCTTCCTGCGCACCCTCGACAAGGGTATCGCCCTGCTCGACAAGGCGATGGAGCAGCTTAGGGCCGACGGCAAGACCGAGCTGGACGGTGTGCAGGCCTTCCGTCTGTTCGACACCTACGGTTTCCCCCTCGACCTCACGGAACTTATCTGTCGCGAGAACGGCTTCACCGTCAACGAGGAGCAGTTCAACGTGGAGATGCAGAAGCAGAAGGAACGCGCCCGCAATGCCGCCGCCGTTGAAAATAGCGACTGGGAGGAGCTACAGGCTGGCGAGCAGCAATTCGTTGGCTACGACTATACTGAATACACCTGCCACATCCTGCGCTACCGCAAGGTGACGCAGAAAAAGAACACCTTCTACGAACTGGTGCTCGACTATACACCGTTCTACGGTGAGATGGGCGGCCAGGTAGGCGACTGTGGCGTACTCGCCGGCGAAAACGAAACGGTGGAGATCATCGACTCGAAGCGTGAGAACGGCCAGACCGTACACATCGTCAAGGAACTGCCCAAAGACCCGACGGCAGAGTTCATGGCCTGTGTCGACACCGACAAACGCGATGCCAGTGCCGCCAACCACACCGCCACCCACCTGCTCGACTATGCCTTGAAGCAGGTCTTGGGTGACCACGTGGAGCAGAAGGGCTCGTTTGTCTCGCCCGACATCCTGCGCTTCGACTTCAGTCACTTCGAAAAGGTCAGTGACGAGCAGCTACGTCAGGTGGAGCGTCTGGTGAACGAGATGATTCGTCAGGACCTGCCCCGCGATGAACACCGCGACATGCCGATGGAAGAAGCCAAGAAGTTGGGTGCCATCGCCCTCTTCGGCGAGAAATACGGCGACAAGGTGCGTGTCATGCGCTTCGGCCCGTCATGCGAGCTCTGCGGTGGTATCCACACCACCAGCACGGGTCGTATCGGCTTCTTCAAGATTCTCTCTGAGAGTAGCGTGGCCGCCGGCATCCGCCGTATTGAGGCAAAGACAGGCCGTGAGTGCGAAGACCTGATGTACGTATTGGAAGACACGCTGAAGTCTGTCAAGTCGTTCTTCAACAATGCCAAGGACCTGCAGGGCGTCATCCAGAAATACATCGAGGAGCACGACGCCATGAAGAAAGAGATTGAGGCCTTCCAGGCACAGGGTGTGGAGCGTATCAAAGACTATCTGTTGACCGAGATACAGGTCATCAACGGCGTCAACGTCATCAGCAAGGTGATAGATACGACATCCGCTCTGGCCAAAGACCTCGCCTTCAAGCTGCGTGCCGCTGTTGCCGTACCGTTCCTCTGCGTCATCGGATCGAAGCATGATGACAAGCCACAACTCACCGTCATGCTCAGCGAAGACCTCGTGGCCGACCACGGGCTGAACGCTGGTCAGCTGGTACGCGAAGCAGCCAAGCTTATCCAAGGCGGCGGCGGCGGACAGCCGCACTTCGCACAGGCAGGAGGCAAGAACGCTGAAGGACTCAACGCTGCCGTCGACAAGGTGATTGAACTTGCCAACTTGTAAAGCTTTACACATTGAAAAAGCTTTTCTATATCGCCATACTCCTGACGCTTTGCCTGACGGCTTGCGTCGACGAGGAGGAGTTGCCCAACACACCGAAGGGTAACTTCGAGGCGTTGTGGAAAATCATCGACGAGCACTACTGCTTTTTTGATTTCAAACAGCATGAATACGGTCTCGACTGGAACGCCGTGCGTCGCAAGTATGAGGTGCGCATCGACGACGACATGACCAGCATGCAGCTCTTCGAGGTGTTGACGCAGATGCTGGGCGAGTTGCGCGACGGCCACGTCAACCTGACGGCTGCTCACGACTATGGGCGCTATTGGGCTTGGCACGAGGACTATCCTGCCAACTATAGCGACAGTCTTTACCGTCTATACATGGGTATCAACTACCGTATTGCCTCCGGACTCTATTATCGCATCCTTGACGACAATATCGGTTACATCCGCTACGAGAGCTTTTCCTATGGTATTGGCGAAGGAAATCTTGACGAGGTGCTGATGTATCTGATGCCATGCCAGGGACTAATCATCGACATTCGCGGCAATGGCGGTGGCGACCTTACCAATGCCGAAAAGCTTGCGGCACGCTTCTGTCACGAGAAAACGCTCGTAGGCTATACCCAGCATAAAACAGGGCCTGGTCATAGCGACTTTTCGCAGATGGAGACGCACTATTTGGAGCCGTCGAGTAATGTCCGCTGGCACAAGCCGGTAGCTGTTCTTACTAACCGTAGTGTCTTCTCTGCCGCCAACGAGTTCACGATGTATATGAAGGAAATGCCTATGGTAAAGATTGTGGGCGACCATACTGGCGGTGGCGCTGGAATGCCTTTCAATTCATCGTTGCCCAACGGTTGGAACGTGCGTTTCTCGGCCGTGCCTACCTACGACGCTCATCGCCATTCCACAGAATTCGGCATTGAGCCGGACTACAACGTGAGTCTCAGTGATGATGATTTCCTGCGAGGTCGCGATACCATTATCGAGTTTGCTCGGAAACTTCTGAAAGATTAAGAACTATTCAATTATTCACTTTATAAATTTTTATGATTATGAAGAAGATTTTGTTAAGCCTTTTCACGGTGCTTTTTGCAGCACCCTCGTTTGCACAGTACAGCAGTGGCGGCTTCTCACTCGATGAGAGCTCACTCTATTATGGACTCCGCCTCGGTGCCAACTTCGCCGGTATCGGTGGTGACTATGTTGACCTCGACAGCAAGACGGGTCTGAACATGGCCGGCGTTGTCGGTCTGCGCCTGAGTGACACTACACCTGTGTTCCTTGAGAGCGGCCTTTATTACACCGAGCGCGGTGCCAAGAAAGACAAGGCCAAGGTGAGTCTTACCTATTTTGAGGTGCCTCTGCTTATTAAGTATGGTATTCAGGTCAACGACGACATTGCTGTCCTGCCTTATGTAGGACCCTATTTCAGTCTGGGCATTGCAGGGAAGCAAAAGTCTCCTGCTGAAGAAGAAGGCGGAGCAAGCACCAGCCGCTCGTCATACAAGCACTTCAAGCGTGGCGACATGGGTATCAAGGTGGGCTGTGGTGCAGAGTACAACAAACTCTATGCCGAAGTGGGCTACCAGTTTGGTATTGCCAACATTGCTAAGGAGAACGAACACGACTTGGAGGCTACGGGCCACGCTCTCTATCTGAATATCGGTGTCAACTTCTAAACAGCCATGAAGTTGCTCAGAAGCAAACAGTTCCTCTTGCCGCTCCTTGTGGCAGGAGGAATTGTGTTTTTATATAGGACTGGAACGGACTGAAATAGAAAGACAAACAATCGAAGAATGAGACGATTCTTTTCTGTCATCATCCCTGCGCTGCTGACTCAGGGCATGTTGGCCCAGTCGGCAGCGTTGCTTGTGAAAGAGCTACAGCTCAGCAATGGCATGACGGTGTGGCTGAACGAAGACCACACACAGCCAAAGATATCTGGCAGCGTGGTAGTACGAGCCGGTGGCAAAGACTGTCCCGACACGGGCATAGCCCATTACTTCGAACATATCATGTTCAAGGGTACTGACCGCATCGGAACCGTCGACTATGAGGCAGAGCGCCCCTGGCTCGACAGCATTTCAACGCAATATGACCTGCTCAGTCGTACCACAGACGAAGCCACACGCACGCAGATTCAGCAGCACATCAACGAGCTGAGCCTCAAGGCCGGCGAGTATGCCATCCCCAACGAGTTCAACCGTCTCATCTCGAAATACGGCGGTACGGGCCTCAACGCAGGTACGAGTGCCGACATGACGATGTACTACAACACCTTCCTGCCGCAGTACATCGAGCAGTGGTGCTGGCTGAACAGCGAGCGCCTCCTCCATCCGGTGTTCCGAGGCTTCCAGTCGGAGTTAGAAACGGTCTACGAAGAAAAGAACCGTGCCGCCGACGGGCTGTACGCCGCCTACGATGCCGTGATGCGTGCCGTATTCAAGGACCGACCCTATGCCTTTCCCGTACTCGGCTCAACGGAGAATCTGAAGAACCCGCGCCTGTCGGACATGGAGACGTTCTACAAGAAATACTATGTGGCACCGAACATGTGCCTCATCCTCTCAGGCGATTTGCCTGAGGGCTCGCTGTTGCCGCTGTTGGAAAAGACCTTCGGCCGTATCCCCACGGGCACTGTACCCGAGCGCCAGCTGTCGCCCATTCATCCCTTCCAGAAAGGCGAGCAGGCCGACATCCGCCTGCCCATCCCCATCATCAAGGCCGAGGCACTGGTCTTCTCTGCGCCCACCACTTTCGAGAAAGACGCCATGGCGCTGCAGTTGGCCAACCGCCTGCTCTACGACGAGGAAGCCGGTTTCCTTGACTCGCTCACCAACGAGCACCGCGTGATGATGGCCGGCGCCATGCACACTACGATGAACGATGCCGGCGCCACTGCGATTTTCATCGTGCCCAAGATTCCCTTCGGCAGTATGAAGAAAGCCGAGGCATTGTGCCTGGCCCAGCTCGAAAGGGTGATGCAGGGTGACTTCAGCAACGAGCTGCTGGAAACCCAGCGGCGCAACCTGCTGATGGAGATGGAACAGCAAATGGAGACCATTGAGAACCGTGCCGAGCTGATGACCGATGTCTTCTCGCAGGGCCATTCATGGCAGGAATATCTCGACCTCATCGAGAGTCTGCGCCATGTGACGAAGGACGAGGTGGTGGCCGCCGCCCGCAAATACTATGGTGCCGAGCACCTGACGTTGCGCAAGAAATACGGCACGGAGAAGAAGGAGACGCTGAGCCAGCCCGGCTATGTGCCGGTGCAGCCGAAGAACGCCGGTGCGAAGTCGGAGTTTGCCCTGTGGCTCGACTCGCTCTCTCTATTCCCCTCCTCCTGGGAGGAGGGGTGCCCGGAGGGCGGGGTGGTAGAGAAAAACTCCGAGGAGGGGTGCCCGGAGGGCGGGGTAGCAGAGAAACCCATCCGCACCATCGACTTCGACAACGATGTACAACGCACGCCGTTGAGCGACCACGTCACGCTCTTTTCCGTCAAGAACCCTGTGAACGACATCTTCACGTTCTCACTCGTCTACCACAACGGCACGCGGAACACGCCCAAGCTCACCCAGCTGGCCGAATACTTGGGCACCGTGGGCACTGACTCGCTGACGAAGCAGCAATTGGCTACGGCTTGGCAGCGTCTGGGCGTGACGATGACGTGCCAGGCCGACGACGAGCGTTTCATCCTCACCCTCATGGGCCATGACAACCAATTAGAGCCCGCCATGTGCCTGCTCAATCATTTCCTTGGCCATGCTGCAGCCGATGACAAGGCCCTAAAAGAGCTGAAGCAGGAGGCGAAGGTGACCGACAAGGCTTTCGGCAAACAGAAAGACGACATTCTGCTGCCGATGATTCGTTACGTCAGCCTTGGTCAACAAAGCGAGTACCTGCAGCAGCTCTCACTTGCCGAGGTGAAGGCGCTGACCAGCGCCGACCTGCTCAACGCACTTCGCGACGTGCAGCAATATGATTGCGATGTCATCTACGTAGGCCGCCGCCCTGTCCTGTCTGTTGCGATGTTATCGCAACAACACCTCCCCCTATCCCAATGCCAAAAGCCTCAACCCGACACACACCGCGTGCTGCAGCCTGTCTCTCCTCTCTCGGGAGAGTCGGAAGGTTTTGTCTACTTCTACCACGTACCCAAGTCGCGCCAGAACTTCGTCTGCACCTACGAGCAGCTGCCGGCCCTCGCTGACAGCACCGAGCGCACTGCCGCCGAGCTGTGGGCACGCTACATGGGCGGCGGCATGTCGAGCCTGCTGTTCCAGCACATCCGTGAATTCCGCTCCTTGGCCTACAGCACACAAGGCGTGCTCTTCGAGCCGAACTACGCCCGCCATGCCGACGATCCCGCGGCCTTTGTCACCATCACGGGCACACAGGCCGACAAGACGCTGCAAGTCTTCGATGCCGTCGACTCGCTGCTCACACAATCACTATTCCCCTCCTCCTGGGAGGAGGGGTGCCCGGAGGGCGGGGTGGTAGAGAAAAACTCCGAGGAGGGGTGCTCGCAGGGCGGGGTGGTAGAGAACCTTGATGCCGCCCGCCAGGAGATGCTGAGCCGCATCCAAAGCGGATTCCCGTCGTTCCGTGCCATCGGTTTCAATGTAGCTAACCGCATGATGCAGGGCTATAGCGATGACCCCAACCGTCTGAAGGCCGCTTTGCTGCCGCGCATTACGCAAGGCGACATACAACACTACCACAACCGTCACGTTGTGAACAACCGCCGTGTATGGCTCGTCATTGGTGACCGCAAACTCACCGACATGCAGGCCCTGCAGCGCTATGGGAAGGTCGTTGAACTAAAGAAAGAAGACATCTATAACTAAGAGTAATTTCCCTGCAAAAAATCTAATCTTAGATTTAAAAAAAACTCATATGACTTTTGAAAAAATCTAACGCTAGATTTTTTCAAAAGTCATATGAGATTTTTTAGCCTATCACTTCCCCTTTAAAATAGGGAACTTTCGGAAAAAGAAATCAAGCCTCCGCAGCAGCAAGGAGAATCTCGCTGAGCGTGGGGTGGATGTGCACGATATCACGCAGCTGCTCCACGGTAGTATCGCGACACATCAGGGCGCTGACCTCCTGAACGATATCGGCACTGTGAGCGCCGTAGGCATGACAGCCTAGGACACGGCCATCGGCCTGTGAAACAAAGAGCTTCAGCAGTCCCTCGCCCTCATTCATGGCCAGGGCCTTTCCGTTGGCACGCCAAAAAGCCTTCTTGCACACATAGGGGACTTCCTGCTCCTTCAGCTGATCTTCCGTAGGACCTACACAAGCAGCCTCTGGCTCTGTGAAGATGGCGGCGGGCATGATGTTGAAGCGGATGCCGTCGGCCTTGCCGAGGATGTGGTTGACAGCACGCACGGCCTGCATCTCGGCGGCATGGGCCAGCATCTGACGGCCATTCACATCGCCAATGGCATAGACGCCTTTTACCGTCGTCTCGAAGTTCCCGTCAACTGCAATTCCCTTACGCTCGTCATATTCAAAGCCTGCCTTTGCGAAATCAGCCTGGACACGCGGCTTACGACCCGTGGCCATCAGGATAACGTCGGCTTCCACGCTTTGTGTCTTGCCTTTCTTATCCTCAAAGAAAACGGCACCGTCGGAGATTTGTTTTACGGCACACTGCATGTTGAAGACAATGCCCTCTTTCTCCATCTGCTTGCGCAGGCGCTTGGCAATGTCGCTATCGAGGGCGGGCAGGCACTCCTTCAGGAATTCAATGACGGTAACTTCACAGCCATAGCGGCGGAACACTGAGGCGAACTCCATGCCGATGACGCCGGCACCGATGATGCAGAGGCGCTTGGGCAGGGTATCAAGCTGCAATAGCCCCGTGGAGTCGACGATGAGCGCCCCGCTTCCCTCAAGGGAATGCGCAGCCACCTCACCCGATTGCGGCGCAGCCACTCCCCGCCCATCAAAGGAAGGCGCAGCCACTCCCCGCCCCTCAAGGGGAGGGGTAGGGGTGGGGTCTGTATTATTCAGCTTGAGCCATTTCGTCTCGGAACCAGTGGCGATGATGATATTGGTGGCGGTGTAGGTTACTGACCCCACCCCCTGCCCCGGCTTCGCCCCACCGTCGCTTCGCTCCCCAATTGCTCCCGCCTCGCAATTGCCTACAAGGGAGGGGAGTGGCTGCGCCATAACGGTGTGGTCATCAACAAAGGCGGCTTTACCTCGTACCAACGTGATGTTAGGATGCGACAGAATACCATCGACACCCGCACGCAACTGTGGAACTACAGATGCCATACGCTCTCGAGCCTCTTCAAACGAAGCACTGTGGACGTATGTCTTCGTAGGAATACACCCCACATTCAGACACGTACCGCCGACTTTGTCATCCTCGAAGATGACCACCTTCAAACCATTCTTGGCGGCATATTCAGCGGCGCGGTAGCCTCCAGGCCCCGCGCCGATGATGATAAGATCAGTTGTTGTCATTGACCATTTGTTTGTAAGTGGTGACAGGATGCTTGGCAGCCAGCACGTCATCGACACGACCGATAGGTGTGTTGTGCGGAGCCGTCTTCACCTCGTCAGGATTATTCTTGGCCTCCTCAGCTATCTGGCGCATCACGGCGATGAAGCCGTCGATGGTCTCCTTCGACTCGTTCTCCGTCGGCTCCACCATCAGGCTCTCATGGAACAGCAGGGGGAAGTAGATTGTGGGTGCGTGGTAGCCGTAGTCGAGCAGGCGCTTGGCCACGTCCATCGTGGTGACACCCGTCGACTTGTCCTTCAAACCGTCGAAGACAAACTCGTGCTTGCACAGGCCGTCGATGGGCAGCTCGTAGACATCCTTCAGGCTCTCCTTGATGTAGTTGGCGTTGAGCGTGGCAAGCGGGCCGACCTCCTTGATGTTCTCGCGACCTAAAGAGAGAATGTACGCGTAGGCACGCATGGCCACGGCGAAGTTGCCGTGATAGGGCGAGACCTCGGGGAAGAAGTTTTCCAAACCCTTGCGCACACCGACGGGTCCGGCACCAGGGCCGCCACCGCCGTGGGGCGTTGAGAACGTCTTGTGCAGGTTGATGTGCATGACGTCGAAGCCCATGTCGCCCGGACGGGCAGCGCCCAGCATGGGGTTGAGGTTGGCTCCGTCGTAGTACATCAGGCCGCCAGCCTCGTGAACCATCTTTTCTATAGTGGGTATCTGCTTCTCAAACAGGCCAAGCGTATTGGGGTTGGTCATCATCATCGCGGCGATTTCAGGACCGTGCTGTGCCAACAGCTCTTTCAAGGCTTCCACATCGACAGTGCCGTCGCTGAGCGACTTCACCTCCACGATGTCTAAGCCGCAGACGGCGGCACTGGCGGGATTGGTGCCGTGGGCCGAGTCGGGCACGATGACGAGACGGCGCTGCTCGTCGCCACGGCTCTCGTGATAGCGCTTGATGACCATCAGGCCCGTCAGCTCACCATGTGCACCGGCGAAGGGTTTCAGTGTAAAGGCGTGCAGGCCCGTCAGTTCGCACAGTGCCCGGCAGAGCAGCGTGCAGACAGCCTCGGCGCCACGCGTGGTCTCGGCGGGCTGCAAGGGATGCAGGCCGGCAAACTGCGGCAGGGCGGCCACTTCCTCGTTGATCTTCGGGTTGTACTTCATCGTGCAGGAGCCCAACGGATAGAAACCGTTGTCCACACCGAAGTTGTTGGCCGACAGGTTCGTGTAATGGCGGACGACCGTCATCTCATCGCACTCAGGCAGCGCTGCATCCTCGTTGCGACGCAACTCTGCAGGAACATCATACTTGCCAAAGCGGTTCTTCGGCAGCGAATAGCCGCAGCGTCCTGGCTGCGACAACTCGAATATCAGGTTTCCGTATAACTTGTTGTTCATAGCAGTGAGATGAGATGGTCGATTTCTTCCTTGGTACGTTTCTCAGTGACGGCAAACATCAGCTGATGGTCGGCTACCTTCACGCCGGCGAAGAAGCCGTTGTCAAGCAGACGCTTCTGCAGGGCATCAACGTCGCCGTCGTAGCTGACGACAAACTCATTGAAGAAGGGTTTGTCGTAGACGAGCTTGAAGTGCCCCGTCTCGCACAGTTTTTCGCACAAATAATGTGCACCGGCATAGCTCAGTTCGGCAGTCTCCTTCAGTCCCTGCTTGCCCATCAGCGAGCAGTACATCGTGACGAAGAGGGCCATCAGACTCTGGTTCGAGCAGATGTTCGACGTGGCCTTCTGCCTGCGGATATGCTGCTCGCGGGCCTGCAGCGTCAGGACGAAAGCCCGCTGGCCGCGGTTGTCGACGGTCTTACCGACGATGCGGCCCGGCATCTTGCGGATGAGTTTCTCCGTGCAGCACATGTAGCCCACGTAGGGACCGCCCCACTGCATGGGGATGCCCAATGACTGGCCGTCGCCCACGGCGATGTCGGCACCCCACTCGCCCGGTGTCTTCAGCACGGCGAGGTCGGCGATGATGCTGTTCATCACGAAGAGGGCCTTGGCGTTGTGAATGGTGTCGGCAAAGCCGCTGTAATCCTCGACGATGCCGAAGAAATTGGGCTGTTGCACCATCACGCCGGCCACGCCGCCCTGCGCCAGCTGCGCCTCAAGGTTTTGCCTTGAGGTGACGCCGTCCTCAGCGGGAATCATCTCCAATTCAATGCCGTGGAAATGGGCGTAGGTCTTCATCACAGCGACGGTCTTCGGGTCGACGGTCTCGCTGACGAGGACGCGGTTCTGCTTCTTGCCTGCGGCCACTGCCATCATCATGGCCTCGGCCGAGGCGGTACTGCCGTCGTACATCGAGGCGTTGCTGATGTCCATGCCAGTCAGCTCGGCCATCATCGACTGATACTCGAAGATGTAGTGCAAGGTGCCCTGCGAAATCTCGGCCTGATAGGGCGTGTAGCTGGTGAGGAACTCCGAGCGCTGCAGGAGCTGCGGGATGACGCTGGGCGTATAGTGGTCGTAGACGCCGGCGCCTGCAAAGCACGTCAGCACCTTGTTCTGCGCACCCAACTGCTCGAACAGCTGCCGCACCTCAATCTCGCTCATCGCCTCGGGCAGCTGGTAGTCGCCGCGGAACCTGATCTGCTCCGGCACCTCGGCATACAGCTCATCCAGGCTCTTGATACCAACCTTCTCAAACATCGCATGTAAGTCAGACGGTGTGTGGGGGAAATACTTATACATTTACGTGATAACGATATAACGGTATAACGAAATAACGAAATTTCTTACTTCTCGCAGAATTCTGTGTAGGCCTTTGCGTCCATGAGGGCGTCGAGCTCGCTCTTGTCAGAGAGCTCCACCTTGATGATCCAGTTCTCGTAGGCGTCCTGGTTCAGCAGTTCGGGCTGGTCGTCGAGGGCGTCGTTCACCTCGACGATAGTGCCGCTGACGGGCGAGATGATGTCGCTGGCGGCCTTCACGCTCTCCACGGCGCCAAACTCCTCGCCGGCTGTCACTTCGTCGTCCACCTCAGGCAGGTCGACATAAACCACGTTACCCAGGGCGTGCTGGGCATAGTCGGTGATACCGATGAAGGCGATGTCGCCCTCCACTTTTACATACTCGTGTGACTCGCTGTAATAGAGTCCTTCAATTACTTTTGCCATAATTATAATTCTTATTTCTTATAACTCTTGTTGTAGAATTGTTTCTTCACCACGGTGCCGGGGAATACTTTTTTGCGAATCTGAAGCTGCACTTCGGTTCCCAGCTTGGCGTAGGCGCTGTCGATGAGTGCCATACAGACGCTCTTGTCCACTGAGAGACAGTGATAGCCGGTCGTCACCTCACCGATGGATTCGCCCTCGGCGTTGAGGACGGTGTAGCCGTGACGGGGAATGGCCTTGTCCTGCAATTCAATGCCGACAATCTTCTTGCTGGCACCCTCGGCTTTCTGCTTTGCCAAGGCGTCGCGACCGATGAAGCCGCCCTCCTTGTCGAGCTTGACAAAGATGCCAAGGCCGGCCATGATGGGCGTGATGTCCTGACTGAGCTCGTCGCCATAGAGCGGCAGGCCCACCTCGAAACGCAGTGTGTCGCGACAACCCAGGCCGCAGGGCTTGCAGCGCCCGCTGGCCATCAGCTTGTCCCAGCACTCATTGATATATGCGGGCGTGGCATAGATCTCGAAGCCGTCCTCGCCTGTATAGCCGGTGCGGGAGATGATAACTTGGGGTGAGAGGTGAGAGGTAAGAGGTGAGAGAATTGTTTTGCATGTGTAGAACGCCAATTCTTTGCACTCCAATCCCAGCACTTCCTCAACCACCTGCTCTGCCTGCGGACCCTGTACGGCAATCTGGCCGTAGGCGTCGCTCATGTTCTGAAGGTCGATGTCGAAACCCTTGGCCTGCTCCTGCATCCAAGCCCAGTCCTTATCGATGTTGGCGGCATTGATGACGAGGAAGAAGTTGAGTTCGTCCATCTTATAGACGAGCAGGTCGTCGACGGTGCCGCCGTCTTCGTAGCACATCATGCCGTAATAGATCTTTCCAATGGGAGCACCCTTCACGTCATTAGTAAAAATGTGCTGCACATAGCGCTCGGCATCCTTACCCTTGACAGTGACTTCGCCCATGTGCGAGACGTCGAAGACGCCGCAGGCCGTACGCACAGCCTGATGCTCGTCGGTGATGTTTGTGTACTGGATAGGCATGTCGAAGCCGGCGAAGGGCGACATCAGTGCGCCCAAGGCCACATGTTTTTCATAGAGACAAGTCCTTTTCATTTGAGATTTGAGGTTTGAGTTTTAAAGGTTACATTTTCTGGATGAACTCATTGCGCAGGTATTCCTGCTCAATCTCCTCAATGGCTGCTATGTCGGTCTGGGTGAGCAGTAGCTCGCCATTGCAGAGCGTCTGGCGGATAACGTTCTTCATCTCGTCGAGACTCAACGTGATATAGTCCTTCAGCAGTGTGATGCGCTGGCGTACACTCTCAATGCCTTTTGACTGAAGTTTCTCCACCGACGGGGTAATGGAATTCACCATGTGCTGCATGTTGGTATCGTAGAGCAGCGTGCTGTGAACAATGCTCCTGTCGCCTACGTGATAACAGGCCGTGCCACATACCTTGCGCCACTGCTGCCCTGCCTGAGGGGAGCTGTCCGAAAGACTGAGGGGTGGGAGCAGCACGTCATTATGGCTGGTGCATGTGCCCTCAATACCCATCTTGCGAAATGCCAACAGCACCATATTGATGAAACGGTTGAAGGCAAAGCCTACGTTTTCTTCTTTGGTGACAAAGCTCAGCATCACATTGCCTTCGTCGGCATAGACGCAGCCGCCGCCGCTCTTTCTGCGATACATCTCGATGCCGTGCTGACGGCAATAGTCGACATTCACTTCGTTCTGCATCACCTGATTGCGACCGAAGATGACGCTGGGCGCCACCTGCCACATAAAGAAGCAGTCTTCCTGCTCCCCTGTCTGAGGGAAACTGCCCGAAGGACTGAGGGGTGGGAGGATTGCGCGCGCTACATATTCCTCCATAGCGAGGTAGAATGAAAGACGCCGCACACCGTCTGTCAGCCCCGTTGAGGACTGGCAAGCGGTGTGCGGATCAACCGGCAGTGCAACATATTTCATTCTGTCTGCAAATTTATGAATAAAATATGTAACTGCCAAAAGA
Source organism: Prevotella sp. (assembly GCA_024681875.1). The sequence continues at coordinate 48,855 of JAILAA010000153.1, read as the reverse complement.
TTTCGTGGAAAAAATGAAATGATTCAAGTTTCGCAAATAGGTTGTCCAATTTGTATACATAAACCACGTCGTGGTCTACATAAACCACGACGCGGTTTAAACAAATAATAGGTTGGAGCCTGTTTACAGGGTGTTTAGCTGTTGTGCCATCTGTCGGCCAAACTCAATGCTGACGCTGTTGTTGATGCTTTTGCATACTTCAGCTGAGAAAAGCTGTGCGCAGCTGATGAGCTGGTCCCATTGCTGTTCGCTGAGACCGCGCTCAATCTGTGTGCGTGTAATGCCATAGCGAATGAGGCCGTAGGCGAAGCCGGCGTTGAAGTTGTCGCCAGCACCGATGGTGCTAACGGTGTCGCCGCTGCTCTGTACGGCATAGCTCTTCTTCAGGCCGTTTTCGGCGCGTAGTTCCACGGGCTTCGACCCCTGTGTGCAGATGAAGCGGCGGGTGTAGAAGGCTATCTGTGTACGGTAGATGACGTCGGGGTCGCTCTTGTGGAACATCACCTCGAAGTCTTCTGTAGAGCCGCGCACAATGTCGGCATACTCCAGATTCTCCAGGATGTTGGGCGTGAGCTTCATCACCTCGTTCTTGTGCGAGGCGCGGAAGTTGACGTCGTAATAGAGGATGGCGCCATGCTGGCGGGCGTAGTCGAGAAATCCCACCACCTGCGGGCGGATGACGGGGTTGACGGCATAATAGGAGCCAAAGAGCACGATGTCGTCGGGCTGTACGTCGGGGAAGGTGAACTCCAAACGGTCGTTGGGGTGGTCTTTATAAAAGATGTATTCTGCGTCGTTCTGTTCGTTGAGGAAAGCCAGCGACAGTGGTGACTTCGAGTCGGGATAGACGTAGACGCTGGTGGCGTCGACGCCGTTCTCCCTCAGGCAGTCGAGGATGGTGCGCCCCACGCGGTCGTTGCCCGTCTCGCTGATAAATGAGCACTTCACGCCCGAGCGCCCCAGCGAGATAATGCTGTTGAATACTGAGCCGCCAGGAACGGCACCCACAGGCTGGTTGTTCTTGAAGATAATGTCGAGGACGGTCTCCCCGATGCCTATAATCTTGCGTGCCATAATGAAAGAATTCGTCTATCTGTTTCTCTGAAACCAATGGCCGTGACGCTGATGCACTGTTTCTGTCCTGTCGTTATTGCTGTCGTCATCGGCGTTCACATTCTTGTCGGGATGGAAGAAAAACATCAGCACGGCACCTGCCACTGCCACCAGAAACGAGGCTGCAGCGCCGTAGAGCCACCATGTTCTGTATCTGTCTTGTTTCTTTTCCATAAGCGGAATGTGTTCTGCCTGCAAAATTAGGAAAAAAAAAGTAACGAAACGAAGTTTTTTCCAACTATTTGTTGTAAATTTGTCGGCAGATATGGAAAACAGCTATGTAAAACAGTTCCCCAACCTGCTGAAGGGGAAGAAATTGATGTATGTGCACGGCTTCGGCAGCAGCGGACAGTCGGGCACGGTGCGCCGTCTGCGCACAGTTTTTCCCAACGCCACAGTGATTGCTCCCGACCTGCCCCTGCATCCCGAGGAGGCCATCGGCCTGCTGCACCGGCTGTGTGCCGACGAGCAGCCCGACATCATCCTCGGCACGTCGATGGGTGGCATGTACACCGAGCAGCTGCGTGGCTTCGACCGCATCTGCACCAATCCCGCGTTGTGCATTGCCGACACCATGCACGACCATGGCATGACGGGCACGCAGGAGTATCAGAATCCACGGCTTGACGGGGTGCAGACGTTCTATGTGGACAAAGCACTGGTAAAGGAATATCGCACCGTGTCGGAGCGGCGCTTCGAGGGACTTACTCCTGATGACCGCGATCGCGTCTTCGGCCTCTTCGGCGACGAGGATACATTGGTCGACACCTTCGGCCTCTTCCACCAATACTACCCGCAGGCCATCCGCTTCCACGGCGAACACCGCATGGACGACCGCTCGTTCATGCACAGCGTGCTGCCCGTCATCCGATGGATTGATGACCGCCAGGAGGGGCGCGAGCGCCCTATTATATATATAGGTATTGAGACGCTTGTCGACCCTCGCCGGCAGCCCACGGCATCCTGCCAGAAGGCAGTGCGCCAGCTCATCGAGAGCTATCAGGTGTACTTTGTCGCACCTGCCGACAGCACCGATGTGCCGGCTTACGCTTCGTCGTCAGCGTGGCTGGAGCAGTTCATCAACGTGCCTGCGTGGGGGCATACCGTCTTCTCCAATCAGCGACGCCTGCTCTACGGCGACTATCTCATTGAAGGCGCTGAGACTCGCGATGCCATGGCTACCAGCATCGCCTTCGGCAGCGACACGTTCAAGACTTGGGACGATATCATGGCCTTCTTCAACCGTTTAGGTGGGCAGTAGGATCATGGAAAACTGTTAAATTGTAGCGTTGATAAAAAAAAAGTTAAGGAAAAAGTGTTGTGTTCACATTTTTTTATTACCTTTGTAGCCGAATATATATATTGAAACCATTTTCTTTTTATTTACCTATTTACTAACAATTAAAAAACCAATGCTTATGAAAATGTCAAAACTACTCGTTTTGAGCGCACTATTCGCTATGTCAGTCAGTAGTGCGAAGGCAGGGGTACCCGATGGCATCTGGTCGATACCTGAGCCACAGGGACTGGAGTTCACGACGTTTACCGACGACGGAACCCGCTATTACCTCTACAATCCGGCTGCCAAGATGTTCTTTGCCAGCGGCAACAGCTGGGGAACTCAGGCTAGCGCCAGGACTTTCGGCTATCCGTTCTGGGTGCAGCCTTCTGAGGAGGCCGATGCTCCCGAGGGCTCCTACGAGCTGTGGGATGATTTTTACAATCCTACCGATCGTGACGATGTAACTGGTCCTCACAACTGTTTCACCGATGACGACGGCAGCACATGGGTAGACCATGGTAGCCAGGGCAACTACTCCTGGACATTCGAGCTTGTGGGCGATTGCGTCCGCTTCCAGAATGTGGCCCTCATTGCTGACAAACCTGAATATGAAGGCAAGTATATCGGCTGGGACGGCACCTACATTGAGACCAACTTCAGCAGTGTGCTGCGCATGTTCGCTCCTGATGAGGAGGGCAAGTACGTCGACTGGAAAGCCGTGACGGAAGAGTCCTATCTGAACTTCGTTGAGAGCGGTGCACAGGAGGCTTACGCCGCTGGTGTTGCAGCCTACTTCACATCCTTCGGCCTGAAGAAAGCCCTTGAGGCTGCCGAAGAAATTAACCTGGATGCTACCGCTGCACTGGCCGTGTACACCAACACTGCCAGCACCGCTGACGAGCTGAAGGCCGCTACCGAGCTGCTGAATGCACGCATCGATCTGAAGAAACTCATCGATGAGTGCGAGAGCAAGGGCTTCACCGAGACCGCCGCTGCCAAGGCTGTGCTCGCTGATCCCGCAGCAACGGTTGAGGACGTGAAACAGGCTCAGAAAGAGCTGGATGCTGCCTTCGTAGAGTGGGGCAAGACCCTGGCTTCAGTGGACAATCCCGTCAACATGACTTCGATGATTGTCAACCCGAACTTCGACGGCGCCAGCGCTGCTGGCTGGACGAGTGAAGGTACAGCTATTGGCTGGGGTTCTACCGGACAAGACAAAGCTGAGGTGGCTGAGCACTGGAGCGCTACCTTCAATGACTATCAGGATATCGAAGGCCTGCCCGACGGCCTCTATGCACTGGGTGCCAAGACCTCATGGCGTGGCGACTGGAACTGCATGTTGAAGAATGTGACTGGTTCCTACGTTTATGCCAAGGTTGGCGACAAGGAGACAAAGGTTCCCTTCAACAACACTTGGTCGTGCCTCAATACTACCTCTATGGCTGGTAGCACCTCGTTTGGTGGTAGCGCCAACGAGACCACGCACAAAGAGAATGAGGGTACGGAAAATGAGGTGATCTATTATGCTCCTAATGATCCCTCATGCTTCCGCGTCTATGCTGAGCATGGATTCTATGACACCAGATTGTTCTTCGCTGTGACTGGTGGCAAGGCCCGCATCGGTATTGCTCTGCCCGAAAGAGTGAATTCAGACGACTGGAGCTGCTTCGACTCCTTCACCTTGACGTTCTACGGCAATGGCAACGATGTTTGGCAGTTCTATCTGAACGAGAACATGAAGAACTTCCTCGAGGTGATTCTCGATGAGGAAGGTCTGATGGACGGCCAGCTCGTGACCAAGAGCTATGTCGACATCTACAATGCAGCCCGCGTTTCCAGCACTACTGTGACTTCTCAGGAAGAGGCTGATGCTTTCCTGGCATCTGTGAAGGCTACCTACGACGACCTGCAGAAGAATATCGACCTGTGGAAAGCTTACAAGACTGCTTGTACCCGCGCTGAATCTATCGTTGTTGACTTCGGTGGCAACGAGGCTGCTGAAATCCTGAACGACTACCTCACCATGGATATGAACGAAGAGGGCGAGGAAGGCTTTGGCAGAAAGAGTATCCTTGAGAAGCATGAGCTGACCAATGAGCAGCTGCAGAGCGAAATCGACTGGATTGAGAGCATGATTATTGAGGCTCAGAACAGCATGGAGCCTGGCACCGACGTGACCGGTCTGCTGGTTAACCCCGGCTTTGAGACTGGTCTGGCAAGCAACGAGGCTGAGGGCTGGACTGTCTATCGTGGCGATACAAATGGTAACGTGACACCTGGTCCTCTTGGTAAGGACTTGGAAGACAAGATGATGGAAGGTCAGGGCTTTGTCAACCACATCTTCGAGGCTTGGCACTGCCACGACTTCGACGTCCATCAGGAAGTGAAGGGTCTGCCCGCTGGTGTCTACACCATCGAGGTGCAGGGCTATGTACGTTGCGAAGAGATCGGCTACCAACGTCCCAACCCCATTGACGAGACAAGAGTGCCCATCTCAATCTACCTGAACAACTCTCAGAGCAAGTTCCCCAATGTCTACTCTATCCCCGGTAAGCCGGAAGGCACCTACACCATCGTTGAGGACTGGACTGTCGAGACATTCCAGGACGAGGATGGCAATACGGTAGAGTATCCTAACAGTACCGGCGGCGCTGCCCAGGCATTTAACTGGGGCGAATACAAGGTGAACGCCTTCGGCCTCATCCGTGAGGGCGACGTTGCACGCATCGGTGTAAAGGGTAAGATGGATGGCGACTGGTGGGCTATCTGGGATAACTTCAAGCTCACCTATCAGGGCTTCCTGCCCGAGTATGTGAAGCCCGCCCTTGAGGAGGCTCTCGTTTCCATCGACACGTCGAAGTTGATGGGCAAGAACGTCCGTGACGAGGCTCAGAAGCTCGTGAACGACGCACAGGCTCTCTTGGCTGGAAAACCTGCCGACATGACTGAGGACGAGTGGGGCCGCGCTATGTACAAGCTGCTCGACAAGGTCTATGACATCGTCGACGATGTAAATGCTTCTGTCACACTGTTCGAAAAGCTGCAGGCTGCTCTGGAGAAGCTCGGCAATGCCAAGGGTGACAACTCACCTGCCAGCGATGTGGTGAAGGCTGAGGCTGACGCACTCTACAATGCTGTGGAGACGGGTATTGCTAACCAGACGCTGACCGACGAAGAGGCTACCAACTATCTGGCTCAGATTGATGACATCCTCTCTCGTCTGCGCTTGCCCGACACCACGGGTGCCAGCGATGATAACGTTATCGATATGACTTGCGTTCTCTACTCGCCCAGCTTCGAGATCGTTGATGAGTGGGAGATGAAGACCAGCACCTCTGAGGGTTGGACCAATCCTGAGAACCTGGGTAACGACGAAACCCAGCGTGAGGCTTGCGCTATGGAGAGATGGCACGGAGCTATGGACATGTACCAGGATCTCAAGCACCTGCCCGCAGGTACCTATATGCTGCAGGTTGATGCCTTCTGTGAGATTTCTACTACAAGTACTACACAGGAGCGCGCTGCCGAGAGCTATGCTGCTTGGCTGGCTGATCCCAATGATTCCTACTACTTCCTCTATGCCGTTGACGGCGAGAATGTCACCTATGCAGCACCCATCGCCAACCTGGCTAAGGGCGCTCCGGTAGAGTATCCCGACTTCGAGGATGACGTAGCACTGGCAGAGACTGAAGAGGTTTACCTCGGCGAGGAAGAGACGGCTTACTACTGGCCCACCTCACTCCGCAGCGGACGTGCATTCCTTGACTTAGGCAAGGAGTATGACGGCATCGACGGCGTCTTCACCAACAAGATCATCGTGAAGGTGAAGGAAGACGGCAAGCTGCGCATTGGTCTCAAGAGAACGAATACCGAAGCTGCCCACTGGGCTGTTTGGGATGACTTCCGTCTGTTCTACTATGGCGAGAACAGCAGCAAGGAGGTTAGCGGCAATGCACTGACCGTGGAGAACATCACCATGGGCCAGCCCGTGAAGGTTGAGTTCTTCACCCTCGACGGCCGCAAGACCAATGGCATGCAGAAGGGTATCATGATTCAGAAGCTCACGCTTGACAACGGCGCTGTTGTGGTGCGCAAGGTTCGCAAGTAAAAGCTTCGCGCACGCGCACACATACGCGCACGCATTATATTAATAATGTATAGAAAACATTAGAATGATTATTCAGGGATTGGTGACGGCCTTTGGAGCCGTTGCCAGTCCCTCTTTTTTTCTCCCATACAGGACTTCCTGACTGAAAAACCCAAGGCCCGCCTTTGCGGGCGATTATGCGGCAGAGATGCTGCACCTTGTTACTGAAACTGAAAAACCGGAATACAACAATATATTAACTCAATCATACTATGAGACGAAAGACATTCATTATGCCAGGACAAGTGGCTGTGGCTGCCTGTATGCTGCTGATGGTGTCGGCACTGACTACGTCGTGCAAGGACGAGGTGCTGACAGGCCAGCCTGAATGGCTGGGCAATTCCATCTATGAGCGTCTGCAGGAAGATGGCCACTACACTGTCGTCCAGAGGCTCATCGAAGACCTCGGACAGCGTGAGGTGCTGGCACACACTGGCTCGAAGACGCTCTTCGTGGCCGACGACGCAGCCTATGCAGAGTGGTTCAAGCAGAACAGATGGGGCGTGGGGAAATATGAAGACCTCACCGACGCCCAGAAGAAGCTGTTGCTGAATAACTCCATGATTGACAATGCCTACCTTGTAGAACTGATGTCGAACAGCAAGGCCAAGGCTGAAAACGGTACGCCCATTGAGGGCACTGCCATGCGCCGTGCCACTTCCGTATCTATTTATGACTCTGTCTACATCATGCAGCCGACGGAGTTCCCACCGGTAAAAGCCTGGGACGAGCTGAGAGCTGCCGGAAAGGCCGTTCCCATCTTGCGCGACATGACGACGCCGCCCATGATTCATTTCTTGCCCGCCTTCATGCAGTACCACAAAATCACTGACGAGGACCTCTCCGTCTTGACCAATGGGCAGGCACAGAGCATAGCCGAGGCATGGGTGAACGGTAAGCGCATCAGCGAGCGCGACATCACCTGCAAAAACGGATACATTCAGAAGGTGGACGGCGTGGTGGAGGCATCGCCCAACATGGCCGAGATCATTCACCAGCACGACAATATCTCGCAGTGGGCCAGCTTGCTCGACCGTTTCTCGTTCCCAGTGCGCGACGATGACGGCATGGACGACTTCGGCCCCTACAGCACAGAATATAACCGACTCTATAACCGCAAGGAGTTTGTCTATACGCTTGGCTACTACAGCGACCGATATGCCAACGACAGGCGCCTGAAGGTGATGCAGGATAAGAACGAAGCTGGTGGTAAGCTGCTCTTCGACCCAGGTTGGAACCAGTACATCAGCGCCCGTCTCGACATTGACATGCACAACGATGCAGGCGTGATGATAGCTCCCACCAATGATGCACTGGATGAATTCTTCAATGGTGAAGGAAAGGCTCTGAAGGAAGAGTTCGGCTCCTGGGACAACGTGAACATCAAGGTGCTCACGTCCTTGCTGCGCAACCACCAGCTGAGCTCCTTCACTGAGGCAGTGCCCTCTAAGTTCGGCAAGCTGCTCAATGACGCCTTCGAGCCTCTCGGCATCACCAAGAACGATGTCGTTTCGAGCTACATGGCCTGCAATGGCGTGGTGTACGTGACGAACAAAGTGTTTATGCCAGTGGAGTTTCAGTCGGTGCTGGCTCCCGCCCTGTTACACACCAACACGATGAACATCATCTATTGGGCATTGACAGGTGCCGAACTGTTCCTCAAAGAAACGAAAGACGGTCAGGGCCATCTCCTTAATACCGAGACATATCCCTTTAATTTCAAGCCCTTCCTGTTGTCAATGAACTCCAGATATGGTCTGCTGCTGCCCACCAATGAGGCATTGCAGACCTATATCGACCCTTATAGCTATGGCAATGGCGGTGAGGTGACAGAAGTAGGCGAGGATGGTGAATCCACATCACGGATGAAGGTCAGCGCCGTTCAGTGGGAGTATGACAAGTCGAAGAATCAGGACGAATATGTGCAGGCTAAGTCCGTGGATGCAACCGTGAATTCCGACGGTACGCTGACGCCCATCAGTAGTACTAACCCGACAGAATTGGAAAAGGGGAAGATACAAAACCTGCTTCAAAACCTGATTAACCAGCTTGTCATTGTTATTCCCGACTCTACTGGGAAGAAAACTCTTGAGGACTATGTCAATGAAGGCTATTCGTTGTTCCTCACCAATGGCGGTAGCATCGTGCGGGCCAAGCATGGCCCTAACGGCCAACTGTGCTTCGAGGGTGGCTGGCAGATGGAAGGCTATGGCGATCCTGTAGAGGTTTCTGATACCTACAACGAGCGCAATGGCACCAGCTTCACGTTGAGCAAGAACTTGCCGTTGCAATCCACGAAGTCATTCCTGATGGTGCTCAATGAACACGAAGAGTACAGCGGATTTTTGCAGTTGGCTAAGAACGACCTTGCCAGCCAGTTCAAATCCCTGGACGATGATAAAAACGTATGTGGCAGCAGAAGGCTGGGCAATGAAAACTTCAAGCTTTTCGACAGCTATAACTATACCGTCTATATTCCCAGCAACAGTGCCATTGAGCAGCTGCAGAAAGATGGTTTGCTGCCCTTCTACGACATACTCCATATCAATTTCTCGAAAGCTAATGGCGAAGCGGACAGCCTGATAACGACCGATGCACTGGTAGACGTGGATGTGTGGCGAAGCCTGGGTGTGACAGACAAGTCTGCTTACCGTAAAAAAACGAAGGAAATCCTTTCTGAATTGGTGGGCAACTTTATCCGCTACCATGTGCAGGACCACAGCGTTGCCATTGGCCTGGCGTCTGAGCGTCAAGGTGGCACCTATGAAAGCATGATGCGCAATCCTGTGAACAAGCGCTTCTATCCCATCAACGTGTACTTTGACAACCAGCAGCTTAGCGTCACCGACGCAACGGGAAAGACGTATGATGCCATTACTACTCCGGGCCTCTATAACAACGTCATCCGCGAATACTGGTTTAATCCGAAAACCACTGAGCAGGTAATGGCGAGCGATGCTGTCGTGCACCTCATCAACGGTGCGCTGATGTATGAAGAGATGAAGCCTTGGCGGCAGGTGGTAAGGGAAAAGCTGATAGAGGCTTTCCCTCCAAAGCAATAACCTAAAGAAAACGCGAACACTATGAGAACAACTATTATATATGTACGTGTACGACAGACGCTGTGCCGTGTGCTGCCGCTGCTGCTGATGCTGTTCCTCCCTTTGGGAGCACAGGCACAGGACATCACCTCCGTGCACGGTACGCTGACCGATGAGTTCGGTCCGCTGCTTGGCGCCACCGTCTGCGAGATTGATGACAACGGGCGTATTATTAACTCGGCCGTCACCGACCTCAACGGCAACTTCACCATGAAGGTGAAGAACACGAAGGACAAGATCCGTTTCAGCTATATCGGCCTGACCACCGTTACCATGCCCATCAACAAGACGACCTACAATCTGCGCATGAAGTCGGAGAACACCATCAAACCAGTGGTGGTGAAGTCGAAGAAGCGTACGCAGGGCAACGGCTTGCCTATCCCCGAGCGTGAGATTTCATACGCCTCGCAGACAATCTCTATGAAGGAATTCGAGGGTTTGGGCATGACTACCATCGACGAGGCGCTGCAAGGCCGCATCGCCGGTCTTGACATCATCGGCAACAGCGGTAACCTGGGCTCCGGCTCTACCATGCGCCTTCGCGGTGCCAGTACGCTGTCGACACTCACTGAATCGAATCCGCTCATTGTCGTCGACGGAAATATCCGCGAGGTCAACCTCGACAACTTTGACGTGGCAGGTGCCAGTGACGAGAAATTTGCCGAACTCCTGAATATCAATCCCGAGGACATCGCCTCCATCACCGTGCTGAAGGATGCAGCCGCCACAGCTGTCTACGGCTCGCAAGGCGGCAGTGGCGTCATCGAGCTGATTACCAAGCGCGGCGCCCGCGGCAAACCCAGGGTGAGCTATCAAGTGCGCCTCACAGGCACCTACCAGCCCAAAGGTTACAAACTGCTTAACGGCGATGACTATACCATGATGTTGAAGGAAGCCTACTTCAACCCGCAGCAGGATGACGAGAAGTCTGCCGGTATAGAGGAAATCAACTACAGGCCGACGTTCTCAGAGATTGAGCAATATAACAACAACACCGACTGGCGTGAGGCTGTCACGCAGTGGGGCTTGCGCCAGAACCACTACGTCACCATCAGTGGCGGCGGTGAGAAGGCACTCTTCCGCATCAGCGGCGGCTACGACCATGAGACGGGTACAGCCATCAAGCAGAAGCTGAACCGCTTCACCACGCGTGTAGCCCTCGACTACAACGTGTCTGAGCGCATCCGTGTAAGCACCAACTTCTCGCTCACCTATACCAAGAACGACCAGAACTACCGAGTCAATGGTAAGGACTTGCTTTACTGGGCCCGCAAGAAGATGCCTAACATGAGCATCTACGAGCAGGATGAAAACGGCAACGACACCAACCGTTACTATACTATGCTGCAGGGTGCTTCCAGCATCTTCAATGAAAGTAGGGCGGGAGCATACGACAACCAGAAGGCGTATGTCAATCCCGTGGCCTTGGCCAATCTGGCCAAAAGCCAGCAGCGCAACTATGACATGAATCCTGAGCTGATTCTCGACTACAACCTGCTGGGGCTGGACGAAGACCACTGGCAGCTGAAGTGGCGTGGCTCTGCCTACATGAACATTGCCAACCACTACGGCGATTCGTTCTACCCGATGGAATTGACCAACGGTATTATTACCGATGCGAATATCAACACTTCGAACAACAACTCGTCCAAGAGCGTGTCGTTCAATACGAAGCAGACGTTGACGCTGACGCCCGCTTTTCCCAATAAAGACCATAAGATGATGATGATGGGCCGTTTCGAACTGACTACTGGTAGCACTAATTCACAGTCAACCGACGGCTACGGCCTGCCCTCCACTGGCAGCACGATCACCAGTCCTGCTTCGGGTGGCATCATCAGCGGCATGGATACCAATTACTGGCAGTGGCGCTCTATGTATTACACCTTCTCGGCCCACTATGCCTACAAGGAGCGCTACATCGCCGATGTCACCGCCCGTATCGACGGCACCACGAAATTCGGACCGGGGCACCGCTGGGGCTATTTCCCTTCTATATCCTTGAAATGGATTGTCAGCGACGAGCCGTGGATGCAGAAGCTGAAGCCCACGCTGTCTATGCTCGCCATCCGTCCCAGCTGGGGCCGCGTCGGCAATCAGCCGAATAAGAGTTACCTCTATACCTCTACTTACAGCTATGGCGGCACTTATATCGACCGCACGTCGATGAAGCCCGACAGGCTGCGCCTCGCTGACTTGAAGTGGCAGCTCGTTTCCAGCTATAACATCGGTGTGGACCTCGGTTTCTTCGACGGCAGGCTCAACCTCGTCCTTGAAGGATACCAGAGTACCACTACCGACATGCTGCTTGAGAACTTCCGCATTCCCTCTAACTCAGGCTTCGCTTCTGTGGACTATCACAACAACGGTAAGATGCGTAACACCGGCTGGGAGTTCCACGTCAATACCAACCGCCTACTGAAGGCTGGCAAGTTCACGATGGACATGAATGTGAACTTCGGCAACAACCGTAATGAGATTCTGGAGATGGACGAGAACATTCTCGAGAACAAGAACAGCACCTTCGGCTACGCCAATGCCGAGCGTCTGGTGCGCGTTCAGCTGCATAATCCCTTCGGCGCCATTTACGGCTTCAAGTACAAGGGCGTCTACCAGTACAACTACAACACGGTGAAGAAAGCCGTGGCAGGCATGACGAAGGATGAAATCTATGCCTGGTGGGCCGACTTCACGGCTCAGGGCAAGACGGCTCCCGTGGCCGTATCGGCTGACGGCCAGATTATCCTCGACGGTAATGACGTGCCCAAGCGTATGATGTACGACTATCGCATAGACGGCACGGGCAAGAATGTTGAGTATCCTGGCTTCAACGGCGGCGATGCCATCTATGAGGACATCAACCATGACGGCCAGATCAACGCCCTCGACATCACCTACCTCGGCTCGTCGCTGCCCAAGCTGACGGGTGGCTTCGGCTTCACGTTCAACTATGGCGACTGGCGTCTCTCTACGCAGTTCACCTACCGCGTAGGAAACAAGATCATCAATATGGCGCGCCTGCGCTCCGAGGCCATGATCAGCAACGACAACCAGAGTGAGGCCGTGAACTACCGCTGGCGCAAGGAAGGCGACGTGACGTCTATCCCGCGTGCCATGTTCGGTGCAACGAGCAACTACAACACACTCATCAGCGACCGTTTCGTTGAGGACGGCTCCTACCTGCGTATGAGCTATGCCCAGCTGTCCTATTCCCTGAGGAAGAAACAGCTCAAGTGGATTGGCCTCAACCGCATGTCGTTCTATGCCAGTATCAACAATCCCTTCGTCCTGACGAAGTATACAGGCGTTGACCCTGACGTGGCTTTCGGCGGAGAATGGCCGGCCACCGACGACGACCAGACACCGCGTTCTCGCTCCTATACCGCTGGTATTACCGTCGAGTTCTAAGTTACGCTAAAGTATAATGAATAACGAAAAAAGAAGAAACTATGACTACAAGGATATTCAAAATACGGAAAGGGCATACAAGTTTATTATTTGTGCTTTGTTCTTTCTTATTTAGCGTAGCGCTAACCTCCTGCTCCGACTTCCTTGAGGTGAAGGATTTGAACACCACTTTGCTTGAAGATTACTGGACGCAGAAGAGTGACGTCGACGATGTGGTGAACAGCTGCTATGTCGTCCTCACAGAAAACGACGCCCGCGAGCGTATGATGATATGGGGCGAAGGCCGCAGCGACAATGTGGCCGGCGGCTACGACATTATCAACAAGGCCGACCTCTATAACGTGGTGCGCGAGAACATCACCGCCAGGAACGGCTATACCACGTGGGGCAGCTTCTACACCGTTATCAACCGCTGCAACACCGTGCTGAAGTATGCTCCTATGCTGGGCAACGTTGACCCCAGCTATACGCGTGCCGACCTGAAGGCCACTATCGCAGAGATGACGGCGCTGCGCTCGCTCTGTTATTTCTACCTCATCCGTACTTTCCGTGACGTGCCTTACACCACCGTTCCCTATACTGACGACGACCAGAAGATGGCCCTGCCTGCCACACCGTTCTATGATGTACTCGACAGTCTTATCACCAGTCTGGAGCGTGTCAAAGGCGATGCCGTCACCCGCTATCCCGAAACAGAGCCTCGCGACCAGACCGGCCGCATCACCCGCGATGCCATCTACGCCATGCTCTGCGAGATGTATCTGTGGAAGAAAGACTATGCCAACTGCATCCGCTATGCCGAGCTCGTGGCTGAGTCGAAGAAAGCAGCCTTCTTGGATAATGTCAACAAGTCTACCAGCCTCATTACCGTCAAGGAGGCCGAGCAGATGCTGCAGCGTACCAATGGCTACCCGCTGGTCTGCAACGCTGCCAGTGTCAGCAACTTTGGCGAGTTCTATAGGGACATCTTTATTAAGGGCAGCAGCTATGAGACCATTTTCGAGCTGGCCTATGCCGACAATCCTGGCGGCAGCAGCATTGCCAACGATGCCATCAGTTTTCTCTATGGCAACAACAGAGAAAAGAAGGGGGCCCTCATCGTCTCTGAGACTCTTACGTCAGATGCCACGAAGTTGGCAGGCGTCTACAGTGACTGCAAATACCATGACAGCCGCCTCTACATCAACTTCGACAGTAACAATGCCTACATCACCAAGTATGCCACGAGCCGGCAACCAGTAAAAGTAGACAAAGACAATGTAAATGAAAATGAAAGTGCACTGTCGAATAAACGCGATTACTATTCGGATAAACAGAACGGCAGCAAATGGATTATCTACCGCATGTCGGACATCATGCTCCTTGAAGCCGAGGCCCTCTGCCAGCAGATGTTAGATGGCAATGACACTACTGCCACCAATTTCAATAAGCCTCTGCTTGACCAGGCATTCACGCTGGTCAATGCCATCAATAAGCGTGCCATCTGCAAGAATACGTTGCAGGATGCCGACACCTTGAAGCGCAGCGCCTACACCTCCAAGAGCGCCATGACGAAGCTGGTGGAACGTGAGCGCCGTCGCGAGCTGATGTTCGAGGGAAAACGCTACTACGACCTTGTACGCTACGCCATGCGTGACGGCAATACCACCCAGATACTGGAAGCTATGGGCAGCCGCGACGATGTCAATGGTACATACGTCACCAACTTCTTCAAGCGAATGGATGCCATCTTCTGGCCCTACAACTATGAGGAGATGCGTGTCAACCACAGTCTTGTTCCCAATCCGGCTTTCGGTTCAGGTGATAGCAACAGCTATGAGAAAACGAATTAGTTTATAGTTTACAGATATGATTACTAATAAGATATACAAACGACTTTTGATAGGTTTGTCACTTGTCATTTGTCATTTATCATTTGGCGTAGCGCTGACCTCCTGTTCCGACGAGCCCGACAGTGAGTATTTCTATACGTTCAAGGGCGAGATGATCAGCGACTACATGGCCAATCGTCCCTGCTACAGTAAGATCAGAGCCATCATGCAGCGCGCTAACCTGATGGATTTGCTTTCCACCTACGGCAGCTATACTTGCTTCCTGCCCGACAACGACGCTGTGGACGAGTTCCTTCAGAGGCGCGGCTTGCAGAGCGTAGACCAGCTTAGCGATGCCGACTGTGACACCATCGCGCGTACGCATCTCATCGACAACATGTACACCACCTATATGATGGACCAGAAGACCATCACCACCGCCAACTTGATGGGACGCTATCTGGCCACCAAGCAGGGCTTGGATGCCGACAGCAACGCCGTGGTCTATATAGAGAAGACTGCACACATCATCTTTGAGAAGACACTTGCCGACGGCACCTTTATCCATCAGAATGACTCCGTAGAGAATGGTATCATACAGCCTATCTCACAAGTGCTGGAGAAGTCGAACAGCTTCATAGCCGACATCCTGCGAGATGACCCCAACACCACCCTCTTCTATGAGGCACTGGTGGCAACGGGCGTGCGCGACCAGATTCTGCTGGTTTCAGATCCTACTTACAGCAACCGTCAGGAAAAGAAATACTACCGCTCTGACACCTGGGATGAGGTGGCATGGGTGCCCGACACGAAGAAATATGGCTTCACCGCCTTCGTCGAGCCTGATTCTATCTATCAGGCTAAGTTCAAGGAGTATGGCGTCAATACCGGCAAGGGTGACCTGTATGCCCTCTATGAGCTGGCCTGCAAGCTCTATGACCCTGTCTATCCTGCCGACGTCAACGCCGAGGGACACAAGTTTGAAAACCTAACCAGCGACGTCAACCCCCTGAGGCGCTTTGTTCAGTATCACATTCTTAACCGCTATGTAGATGCAAGCGACGGCCTGACACCCTTGTCGCCTTCAGTGACAGGCGAGCCCTTTGGCTTCGATACCCAGTTGTGTAATGCTACCGAATGGTTTCAGACGCTTTTGCCCTACAAGATGTTGAAGATAGAGCAGTTAAGCAAGAAAGACCGAAAGGATGTATTTGGCATCAACCCGCATATCAATGAGCTAGACGCTTTCGGTCCCGATGCCGCCTACAAATTCGGCAAAGACGTCCATCACTTTGTCAACCGCCGCTACGAGTCGCCAGACTATACCGTGCGTGGTGCACACGTCATTGATGCAGATGAAGTGTATCCCGACTTGGAAACCGATGCCGTCAACGGACACTATTTCTATGTCGATGACCTTGTCGCCTTCACAGAGGAAGTGCGTGACGTGGTGCAGAACATGCGCATACGCATGGACTTCTCTGCCATCTTTCCCGAAATTATGAACAACGATATTCGTTTGAAGGGAGACTATTATACGGATGACCCGAATAACATTCCCGATGATGCTCAGAAACCCAGGAACGGACGTAATTACTACTTCCCCGAAGGCTATCTGGATGGTGTGTCCTTTACCAATTGCCTTGTCATCATGCGCCGCCCGCACTGCAACTTCTGGTCATGGCAGGGCGACGAGTGGAACCTGAAGGGCAATTACGACTTTACCTTCCGCATACCGCCTGTGCCCTACAGTGGTGAGTGGCAGTTGCGACTGGGCTTCTGCGCCATACCGCGTCGAGGCATCATGCAGGCCTATTTCGACGGTGATCCACAGGGACTGCCCCTTGACATGACCAAGGGCCTGATCGACAAGATGTATCTTGGCGAACGTTTTACCAATGAGGATAATAGTGTGCTGGATGCCTACAAGTCAATGACCGACGAGGAACGTGCAGCCGAACAGAAGCTGTTGCGCAACTTGGGTGCCTATCGTGCAGGACGCAGTATTTACCATTTCAACAAGTCGGGTGGAAAAGCCTATTTCATCGGTAATCAACTAACTTATCGCAAGATCCTTTATCAGGGATATATTGATGCCACCAAAGACCATTTCGTCCGCTTCCGTGTAGGCAGCGGCCAGTCAACAGGCCAGGACAACGAGTTCATGCTCGACTACTTCGAGATGGTTCCCAAGTCTGTCTATGGCGTCGGCGCCGACGGCGAGATGGAGGATGACCTCTGACGAGTTATGAATTAAGAGTTATGAATTATGAGTTTTCGGCTTTGCTGATGATGAATTAAGAATTGATAGCTATGATAAACAAGATAAACATAAAAATGGCGGCAGGAGTATTCTCTTTACTCTTTACTTCTGCTTCCTTATTCCTGGCTGGCTGCACCGACACGTGGGATGACCATTACGAAGGTCAGGTAACAGCTTCAGGCACAACCTACGACGGTACGCTGTGGCAGGCCATCAAGGCCAACCCGCAGCTGAGCAACTTCGTCAGTGTGGCAGAAGCGTGCAGCTTCGACCGTACGCTCAACTCATCGCAGGTGCTCACCGTCTTTGTCCCCACCAATGACCACTTCTCGGCCCAGCAGGCACAAGACCTCGTCAGTCAGTACCGTCTTGAGAAGGCCAACGGAACGTTGGAGAAAGACAACACCGTGATGAAAGAGTTCATGCAGAATCACGTGGCGCTCTATAACTACTCCGTCTCCGACAGTAGCAACGACTCTATTCGCATGATGAATGGCAAGAAGCTGCCGCTGCTCAGCGGTAGCGTGGGCAACGCCTCGTTGCTGACGAAGAACACGCTCTGTGACAACGGCATTCTCTTTACTGTAGACAACCAGTTGCAGTATCTGTCCAACGTCTTTGAGTACATACGCAAGGACGCCGATCTCGACAGCCTGCGCACCTTCCTCTACAGTGGCGACTCGCTTATCAGCGGGCGCAGCTACCCACAGTTCTATTACAAAGACTTCATGGCCAGCCTCAGTGTCCCTGGCAGTGTCAAGGACGGAAAGACGCAGTATCTCGATTCCGTGTTCATCCAGCGCAACAGACTGTTTTCCACACTTGGCAACCTGAACGTTGAAGACAGCGCCTACATCTTCCTCGTTCCCACCAATGACGTGTGGAGAGAGTTGGTAGAGAAATACGAGCCCTACTTCAACTATCCAGCAAACATGGAGAAGCGCGACTCGCTGATCTATCGCTCCACGCGACTGGCCATCATGGAAGGCACCACCTTCAGTCGTACTTTCAACAGCGACAAGGCACTGCAGGATTCTGCTATGTCTGAGAACTGCACCAAAGAGTATGCCATGCGCAAGCTTCTATGGGGCCAGCCCTTTGAATACTACCAGTATTACAAGCCGATGGGCCAGAACGGTGCTTTGGCCAATACCGAGGTCATCCCGTGCAGTAACGGCGAGGTGCGCAAGGCCACGCAGTGGAACATCGACGAGCGCATGACCTTCAACCAGTACATCATCGTGCAAGCAGAAAACGACAACAATGTCAAGGGCGTGACACGTAAGTATAGTCAGATAAAAGGCGATTCTGTTGATCAGGCAACCATTGAAAAACGATATGTCATTAGCGAAAACAAGTTCTACAATCGTTTGTGGGACAATGAATTCATTGAAGTCTCGCCTAATGAGAGCGGCTACAACTATGACATTACTTTCTATCTGAAAAATGTACTCTCAAATGTAGGCTATGACATCTATCTGGTCATGGCTCCCGCTCTTGCCAGCGACAGTGATGCCACCAGTGCCGAGCGCCTGCCGACAAAAGTGAAATGCACCATTATGAGTCCGGGTGTGAAAGCACATGAATGTCCAACGAAAGAAACTACAGCCGACTCGATTAACTACCTGTTAGTGGAAGAGAATTATCATTTCGATAACTGCACCTACGGCCTTACCTCACCGGACGACCATCCGACATTGAAGGTGGAAACGTTTGTCAGCAGTAGGGAAATCGACAAAAAATTTTCGCGCACCATGCGCATCGATTGCATCCTGCTCGTGCCTCATGGCACGTTGGAGTTGGTCGACGCCCTTCCTGCCAGGGAGGGAATCCCTTCATCGGCACAGGGCCAGCCCGGCGTGCTGCTCTATCCGCACGGCCAGTATGACGACCGCGCCTATAAGAGCTGGTATATGCTTCGTTAATATGTTCCACGACAAATCACACAGTAAGACATTATGAGACGATATATCCTTTTTGCCTTTCTACTGCTGACGGCATTGCCCGCCGCAATCCATGCTCAAGACGATGAGATGGAAGAGGAAGAGGTGAAGACTCCGGTCAGAAAAGCCGTAGTACAGAAAAACTATCCCACGCGTACTGTACGTGGTCTTGTGCTTGACGCTGCCACACAGCAGCCCGTGGCCGGTGCCATCGTGAGTGCTGCCGAGATTGACGGCTACAGTACACTTACCGACGACGACGGCGCCTATGAGCTGAAGGTGCCTGTCTTTGCCACCTCACTCTACATCACCACCACCGACTACACTTCTCAGCGGCAAGGGCTTTCCAGCGATGAGCAGCAGCGCACGTCATTGCTATACGGCACCTCTTTCCGCAGCGACTATGCCGCACGAACTAACAACATCGGTGCGCAGGAAGCCACTGACTTCCGCTACACCGGCGCCATCAATATCAAAGATGAGATAGAGGACCAGATGGGAGCCTACGTGCACACCATCAGCCGTAGCGGTACGGCAGGCATCGGCTCGGTCATGTTTATGCAAGGCCTGAATTCGCTGAACGTCAATGCTCAGCCACTCATCGTTATCGACGGCGTCATCATCGATCAGCAGTACACACGTACCATGCTGCATGAAGGCTTCTACAACGATGTGCTGTCGAACATCAATCCTGCCGACATCGAGAAGGTCACCGTCCTTCGTAATGGCACCGCTCTCTATGGTGTCAAGGGCTCCAATGGCGTCATCCTCATACAGACGCGCCGCAACAAGTCGATGGCCACGCGTATTACTGCCAACCTCTCAGCGGGCGTCACCCTGGAACCCAAATTCCTGCCGGTGATGAACAATGAAGAGTATCGCGGCTATGCTTCAGAATTGCTGAAGACCACGCAGACGCTGACGCAGGACTTCAAGTTCCTCAACGAAAATCCCAACTACTATTATTACGACCTCTACCATCAGAGCACCGACTGGAAGGACTATGTCTACCGTACCGCCTTCACCCAGAACTATGGTATCAATGTTGAGGGCGGCGACGACGTGGCCAACTACAACCTTTCTGTAGGCTATAGCAACCAGCAAAGTACCCTGAAGAACAATGATATGGATCGCTTGAACGTGCGTTTCAATACCGACATCTCTTTGGGAAGCAAGCTTTCTGTACGCTTCGATGCTTCGTTCTCGAACATCACCCGCAACCTTCGTAATGACGGCGCTCCAGATGGCTACGAAGAAGGTACACCTACTGCACCCTCTTTCCTGGCCTATACCAAGAGTCCGTTTATGAGCCCCTATAGTTATGGTCATAACGAGGAGGGTAAAGGCCTCTTCTCGGCATCCATGTTCGACATTGAGCAGGAGAACTATCTTGAGGAGGCTATGGTGCGTTACAATGGCTACAACTGGAGGCTGGGTAACCCTGCTACGATTCTTGAGAAGTCGGATGCAGAGAATAAGAATCACTTTGAGAACTCCTTGCTCAACCTCACCATCACACCTAAGTACGAGTTGGGCCGCAATTTATTCGTCAGCGAGCACTTCAGCTATTCACTGGTGAATACCAACGAGATGTTCTACATCCCCGTCGACGGTACGCCAAACTATTACGTATCCAGTCTGGGTGCTACCGTGAACAACGAGGTGCGCTCACTGGCATCCAAGCAGAACTCCGTGATGAGTGATACGCGTATTGACTGGACCAAGCGCTTCGATGCCCACCATCTGCACCTTTTCGGCGGTGTCCGCATCAACTGGGAGAACTATACCGTCAACCGCCAATGGGGCTACAACACCGGTAGCGACAAGACACCAAAGATTCGTAAGGAACTGTTGGGCAAGGGCGCCAAGAGCATCAACGAGAACTGGAACTCCATGTCCTGGTACGCACAGGCCGACTATAACTATATGGGACGCTACTATGTGCAGGCCAACCTCACGGTGGACGGCTCTTCGCGTTTCGGCTCTGAGAGTGGCGACGTCAAGTTGCTGAAGGCTCCCTGGGCCATCTTCCCCGGAGTGCAGGCCTCATGGGTGCTCACCAACGAGCCTTGGCTGTCCAATGTCAAGGGTATCGACTATCTGCGTCTGACTGCTGGCTATGACATCAGTGGCAACGACGACATTGACTATTACGCTGCTCGCAGTTATTTCAGCTCCTCGCTCTATCAGAACTCTGTTGCAGGATTGGCCTTTGAGGGTATTGGCAATAACAGCATCAAGTGGGAGACGACGCGTCGTCTGAACATTGGCTTGGAGTCACATTTTATCGACAACCGCCTAGGGTTGACGCTCAATTATTTCCGTTCCACTACCGACAACCTGCTCACCCGTCAGTCGCTGGGTTATCTCAGCGGTCTAACCCAGAACTGGTCTAACGACGGCGAGCTGCAGAACGAGGGCTTCGACGTGGAAGCCAACGTCAAGGTGCTGACGCTGAAAGACTGGCAGTGGCAGGTAGGCGCCAGTGCCGGCCATTATAAGAACCGCCTGACGAAATTGCCGCAGAGCACGAGCCAGTTAGCCGACGGTACACACTACATCGACACCGAACTCTATGGAGCCACCATCCGCTCTCAGGAGGGACAGGCTGCCAATGTCTTCTACGGCTATAAGTCGCTGGGCGTATTCCAAACCACTGCCGAGGCGCAGTCTGCCGGACTTTCTGGCGAAAAGGGCCTTTACTACATGGCCGAAAATGGTATCGACAAGAATTATTTTGAGGCTGGCGATGTGCACTTTGTCGATTTCAACGGCGACGGCATGATTACCGAAGCCGACCAGACCATCATCGGCGATCCCAACCCCGATATCTACGGCAATATCTACAGCACGCTGGTCTGGAAGCGCCTGCGTCTTGACATGCGCTTCAACTACTCCCTGGGTAATGACATCTACAACTACATGCGCTCACAGTTAGAGGGAGGCAACCGCTTCATGAACCAGAGCACATCGTTGCTGCATCGCTGGCAGGTGGA
The DNA here is from genome assembly GCA_024681875.1 of Prevotella sp. The sequence goes on along the minus strand of JAILAA010000153.1, from coordinate 26,791 downwards.
GGGACAGGTGACCGACGTGCCCCGCGTCACCTTCCAGGATCCCATGGGCAACGCCCGCTTCAGCGACCGCTGGATTGAGGACGGCTCCTACCTGCGCCTGAAGAGCGTCACTCTGAGCTATGACCTGCCATTGAAGTCAGAGTACATACAGGGGGTGCAGTTCTGGATTCAGGGCAACAACCTGTTCACTTTGACGCGCTACCTTGGCAGCGATCCTGAGAGTGCCATGACGAGCAGCGTCATCGGCCAGGGCATAGACGTGGGCTACTTAGGCCACAGTCGCAGCTTTGTAGCTGGCGTGAAAATCAACTTGTAAAGCCCACCCCAAACCCCTCCCCAAGGGAGGGGAGATGGATATGACTTGTAATAGAATAACACACTTTCAACACAGTATCATCATTATTATGAAGGATAAGAATATTATATTAACGGCTCGTAAGTGGATATTTGGTATCTTGACATCCCTCCCTTTGGGAGGGCTTGGGTGGGCGCTCACCTCCTGCGACGACTTCTTCAATCAGGAGTCTAATGACGTGCTCTATGCCGACCAGGAACACCTGAAGAATCCTGCCGACACAGCCTACTCGGTGGTGGGCATCCTCGGCAAGCTGCAGACCATAGCTGACCGCACTGTACTCTTGGGCGAGGTGCGTGGCGACCTGGTGGACTTAACCCTTCAGGCCAACAGCGACCTGCGCGACGTCGCTAACTTCAACGTCGGCGATGACAATCGCTATAACCAGCCGTCAGACTACTACGCCATTATCAACAACTGTAATTATTTTGTGGCCCATGTCGATACCTCCATGCGCACAGGCTCATCTATAGTGCCTACCTTTATGGCCGAATACGCTGCCGTGAAGGCCATACGAGCCTGGACTTATCTGCAGCTCGCCCTCAACTATGGGCGTGTGCCCTTGTTCACTACGCCGCTGCTCAACCGAGAGGCCGCTGAGGCTGCCGAGAAAGGCCGTATGGCAGACATTGAAGAAATCTGTACTTTCTTCCTTGACGACCTGTCCGACATACCCGTTGCCTACAACAACAGCTATCCCCTCAATAAAGATTATGTCAATGGCCTCAGAAATGTGAAAAGCACTGAGCTGCTTTTCTTTCCTCTCAGCCTGCTGAGGGGCGAGCTCTATCTCTGGCGCGCTTCTGTCACGGGCAGTGTCAGCGACTATAGGCAGGCCGCCCTTAACTATTTCCAGTTCATTAGCAAGCGTAATGGCCAGGATGCTGCTTATGCTACTGGTAGCTTTTGTAACATGTGGGATCCGGGAACGACTACGTTCAACGTTCCAACCAACTTGCTCGAGCTCTCCTACAACGATGCGCCCATTACCATCATCCCAGGAAATTCTTCGCCTGCCGATGGTGCCTATAGCCAGCTCTACAACCTGTTCTATGCCAACAGCGATAACAACTACAAAGTCAGTATCGAGGCATCGAAGCGCATCTTCGACATCTCCGAGGCACAGGACTATTGCCTGCCGTCAACCATCGGCAAGAGCTTCACCATTGCGCCCAAAGGCCTGACCGATTACCAGTCGGGCGATTTGCGACTGAGCAGTGTCTACCGTGAGAGCAGTGAATATGACCCCTATACCGAGGAACGCATCAGGATGAAGGGCATACGTAAGCACCTCTCAAACAACGTCACCATCTATCGTTGCATGACGGTCTACCTCCATCTGGCCGAGGCCCTCAACGGAGCTGGATTCCCCCGTATGGCCTTCCTCATCCTATCGAGAGGCCTTACCAACAAGAACATCCAGAAAGATGTTATACCTTATCATGTGACGGAAGACGGTGCAGACACGCTCTTCCTGAAGCAGTTTAACTTCGATGACCAACATTATCATGAGACCCTCATCACTCAGTACATTGCAGCTATTACATATGAAGATTACCAGTTAGGCATCCATACACGCGGCTCTGGCTGGACACCTGAGAATCCCCACTATATCCTTCCTAACGACACCATCGAGCCTGATTTGCAGAAGCGTCAACAGCTCGTGGCCGAACAGCAGGCCGTGGTTGACAGCCTCCTGCTCAACGAGGAAGCCTTGGAACTGGCCTTCGAGGGTACTCGCTACTACGACCTCATGCGCTTTGCCATGCGTCAGGACAATCCTGCCGCCTTCATGGCACAGCATGTCTTTGCGCGTCGGGGCGAGGCGAAGAGAGGCGAGGTGCAGGGCGAAGTGAAGACCGACTTCACCGACCGCAGCACCTGGTTCCTGCATTGGAATGGCAAGATAGGGTTCTAAACCCATGTTAACCTAATAACTTTAAAACTAAAACACTATGGAAGTTGAGAAAATCATGCAACAGCTGGAGCGCAAGCACCCCGGCGAAATGGAATTCCTACAGGCTGTGCGTGAAGTCTTGGAAAGTATCAAGGATGTCTACAATCAGCATCCTGAGTTTGAAAAGGCAAAGATCATCGAGCGCATCGTAGAGCCCGAGCGCATCACCACGTTCCGAGTGCCCTGGATTGACGACAAGGGCGAGGTGCAGGTGAACATCGGCTACCGCGTGCAGTTCAACAGTGCCATCGGCCCCTACAAGGGTGGTCTGCGCTTCCATCCCTCTGTCAACCTCTCCATCTTGAAGTTCCTCGGTTTCGAGCAGACGTTCAAGAATGCCCTCACCACGTTGCCCATGGGCGGTGGCAAGGGCGGTTCCGACTTTGCACCGCGTGGCAAGAGCGAGGGCGAGATTATGCGTTTCTGTCAGGCCTTTATGATGGAGCTCTACAAGGTCATCGGTCCCGACATGGATGTGCCTGCCGGCGACATCGGTGTGGGCGGACGTGAGATAGGCTATCTCTTCGGCATGTATAAGAAACTTACCTCCCAGTTCCACGGAGCCACGCTCACTGGCAAGGGCATGGAGTGGGGTGGCAGCATCTTGCGTCCCGAGGCAACAGGCTACGGTGCCCTCTATTTCGTCCACCACATGATGGAGACACACGGACTGGATATCAAGGGCAAGACAGTGGCTCTCTCCGGCTTCGGCAATGTGGCTTGGGGCGCTGCGAAGAAGGCTACCGAGCTGGGTGCGAAGGTCATCACCATCAGTGGCCCTGACGGCTATATCTACGACCCTGCCGGCCTTGATGCCCAGAAGATTGACTATCTGCTGGAGCTGCGCGCTTCGGGCAACGACGTCTGCGCACCCTACGCCGAGGACTTCGACGGCGCCACCTTCTTTGAGGGACGCAAGCCTTGGGAGCAGAAGGCAGACATCTATCTGCCCTGCGCCACGCAGAACGAGCTGAACGGAGAAGATGCCGACCGTATCCTCGCCAACAAACCGCTGTGCGTAGCCGAGGTGTCGAACATGGGCTGTACCGCCGAGGCTGTGAACAAGTTCATTGCTGCCGGACAGCTCTTTGCCCCTGGCAAGGCTGTGAACGCTGGTGGCGTGGCTACTTCAGGTCTTGAGATGACGCAGAACTCCATGCGTATGTCTTGGACGGCCGAGGAGGTCGATCAGCGTCTTCACCAGATCATGGCTGGCATCCACCAGCAGTGCGTGAAGTATGGCAAGGAGCCTTCAGGCTATGTCAACTATGTGAAGGGTGCCAACGTGGCAGGCTTCATGAAGGTGGCTAAAGCAATGTTAGCCCAAGGCATTGTATAGAGAATGAGAGAATGAGAAATTGAGAGGATGAGAGATTGGGTAATTTTCAGATATTGGGTAAGACACGTTACCTTGTTCAGACGCCTGACTGTATTGGTGCTGTTCATTTCTCATTTTCTCATTTTCTCATTCTCTCAATCTCAAAAAGGCATCGCCTCCTACTATGGCAAGCGCGCTACGGGGCGCAAGACCAGTAGCGGCGAGCGCCTGCACCACGACAGCCTCACCTGTGCCCATCGCACATATCCCTTCGGCACTTGGCTGAAGGTGTTGAATCCGCGCAACGGTCAACAGGTAGTGGTAAAAGTAAACGACCGCGGTCCTTTTGGCCGCGGCCGTATCATTGACCTTTCATGGAGTGCTGCCCGTCAGTTGGGCATCCTTCGTCGTGGCATCGCCGATGTCGAAGTCACTGTCTATGACCCCCTCACCGAGGGGCCTCCCCCTCCTGTCGACAGCATCCCGCCTGTGCAATACTAATTGTTATCTTTTCGCAGTGGGCACGTGGAAGGCACGCGTTTGCGAGTCAACGATGTTGTTGCCCTGCGCTACGCCGACGAGCACCTCAACCTGTCCGTCCTTGAGGCCGTTGTCGGCAACCATCTGTGCGGTGTAACGAATGGCCTGGTGCGGAGAAAGGCTTTCTATACGCATGTTGGGCGAGATGTGGATATGCTTGTTTCCTGTGCGCTCGTCAACAAGTGGATAGACATTGTATACAGGATTGCTGGTGGTGTTGGCAATCTCAAATACAACGGTGCATTTCTCACCGCGTGTCAGCTTCCCGTCCTCGTTCTCTTCGTAGATAGCAGCATTGCGAATGACCAGTGCTTCGCCATTGCCGCTGTTGACATGGGCCATCTGGCGCTGTGCCGACGTGGCGGGAGCCTGGTCATAGCGCTGGCTGCGGCGCTGTTCGGCACGCTGCTCATAGCGCTGCTGGCGGCGACGGGCTGCACGCTCCTCATGTTTGCGCTCCTGTCGCTCCTCGGTAGCCCGACCTACTGACGCACCAATCACGGCACCGCCTACGGTGCCCACCAATGCGCCAATTTCGTGGCCGCGCCACCCGCCGGCAATGCCGCCGATGGCTGAGCCGACCATGTTTCCAAACATGCTGCCGGTATAGGCGCCGGCTCCCTCGTAGCTGTAGCAGCTGCTCAGCAGTAATGAGGCGCCAATCATCATTATCAATACTTTCTTCATATCGTTGCTACTTTTATATGGGTTATTCTTTTCGTTGCAAAGGTAGTCTTTTCCCTTTTACTATACGTAGGAAAATCCCTAAAAATCTTTAGGGAAAACTCTCTTTGTACTGTTTTTGGTGGTTCTTTTGCAATTTCTTGATACAAATGAGCAATTTATGTTTCAGGCCGAGAAACATGTGTTTCCGCACCGGAAACTTATGTTTCTCGGCCTGAAACTTGTGTGCTACGCCCGGAAACATAAAATTGATTGTAATTTGGAAGAATAGACAAAATACTCTCAACAAAAAGGAAGTATCAGTATAAGTCAAAGGAACTTTCGCTCGGAAAAGAAAAGAAAAACAAGTTTTCCTTTTGCTTTTCGCTCGCTTCTTCGTACCTTTGCAGCATGATTACACAAGACCAACTGAAAGATGTGCTTGACAGGGCTGACAAGCTCTGCCACTACTTGAAAATAGACGAGAAACGCGTGGAGCTGGAGGAGGAACAGCTGCGCACGCAGGCACCCGACTTCTGGGACGACCCGAAGCGTGCCGAGGAACAGATGAAGAAGGTGCGCGGCATCAAGAAATGGATTGATGGCTATGAGGATGTGCGCTTGAAGGCAGATGAACTACAGCTGGCCTTCGATTTCTTCAAGGACGAGATGGTGACCGAGCAGGAGGTGGACGCCGACTATGCCCAGGCCATCAAGGCCATCGAGGCCTTGGAGCTGATGAACATGCTGCGGCAGAAAGAAGACCCGATGGACTGTGTGCTGAAGATCAACAGCGGTGCCGGAGGCACGGAGGCACAGGACTGGGCACAGATGCTGATGCGTATGTATATGCGCTGGGCTGAGGCCCACGGCTACAAGGTGACCATCGCCAATATCCTCGACGGCGACGATGCCGGTATCAAGAGCGTCACCATGCAGATAGAGGGCGGCGAGTATGCCTACGGTTACTTGAAGAGTGAGAACGGTGTGCACCGCTTGGTGCGCGTCAGCCCGTTTAACGCACAGGGCAAGCGTATGACGTCGTTTGCCAGCGTCTTCGTCAGTCCGCTTGTCGACGATACGATTGAGGTCTATGTAGACCCCGCTAAACTGTCATGGGACACCTTCCGTTCGTCAGGCGCTGGTGGTCAGAACGTGAACAAAGTGGAGTCGGGTGTACGTCTGCGTTATTGGTACACCGACCCTGACACGGGTGAGCAGGAGGAGATCCTTATCGAGAACACCGAGACGCGCGACCAGCCGAAGAATAAGGAACGCGCTTTGAAGTTGCTGAAGAGCCAGCTCTATGACCGCGCCATGAAGAAGCGCTTAGAGGCGCAGGCCAAGATTGAAGCCGGCAAGAAGAAGATAGAGTGGGGTAGTCAGATTCGCAGCTATGTCTTCGACGACAAGCGCGTGAAGGACCATCGCACGAACTACGAGACACGCGATGTCGACAGTGTGATGAACGGCGGCCTTGACGGCTTTATCAAGGCCTATCTGATGGAGTTCCCGTCAGAGGACGAAGCATAAGATCGTGTTGTGAAAAAGTATCTGATACGTCTCGGTCTCTTTGCATTGTTGCTGAGTGGCTTTCTTTATGGTGCTGCCCAGCAGATTTTCAACGCACAAAAGATTGTTGTCTGTTGCCTGCAAGACGAACAGCAGGTAAAGACTTGTGACGGGAGGATACGCTTAATAGCCGAAGAGCCTGACAGTGCGCCTGTTTCGACACTGCGTTCTTCACCGTCGTCGCCTCGCGTAGCTTCGACACGCCCGGCTCGTTTGCTGCCTACTTATGGCGGCAAGCCCAATTCACATTCTGGACGTTGGGCAAAGGAACAGTCTTCTAATTATCTTAATTGCTTTGTACTGCAGCCGTGTATGCGCCTTTATCGGCTTTACACGGTTGTTGCGTCTCCGCGCCGATATTATGTCATTGCGCTGAGACGCCTTCTTTGTTAGTGATGTGCCTCCATACATAATAATGAAGGAGGACTTAACATCATTAACGAAAGAAATAAAGAAAAATGGCAAATATCAAGAATTTGCAGATGTGGAACACCATCTGCGCTGATGCTCGTATCAGTATCAGCAAGTCGTTGCTGGGCCTGCACACTACAGCAACTTATAACCCCACCAATAGCGTTATCGACGCAGGGACCAAAGAATACTCAACCACCGACGGAGAACGTTTGAAGCGGTTGCTTGACACTCCTCATGAGAGCCTAAAGAAGGTCATTGGCGACTTCCATCCAGCGGAAACGGCGAATGGAAACTTTATGGTCGAGCTTTGCTGTTCACGCGACGGTGCCTTTTTGGCTGTTCAACTCTTTCAGTTTATACGTTTGAACTATGAGCAAGTAACTGGTGTGCTCGTTTTCGAAGGCGAAGATGCCTTCATCCTCAAACAGTTGTTTGCATAAACAGTCAGGAGTTAGAAGTTAGTCTAAATCACTAACTCCTAACTCCTTTCTTAATTCCTTATGCATTTTAATACAAGTGGAAAATGCGCTCCATAGGCTGCCACTTCTCGTCGCTACGCGCATCGGCAGCACAACCCTGGAACTTTGAGACGAAGGCTTCCCACTCTGCCTGACGGGGTAGGGTGGCGAGGCGGTTCATGGCTTCCTCCCAGTTGAAGTCGGCCGGCGCATCGACAATCATCGTCAGACGGTTGCCGATGAGATAAAGCTCCATCTCAAGGATACCCACCTCTCGGATGCCGTCGCGAATCTCCTTCCAGCTGAATTCCTCGCTGTGCCATTTCCTGTATTGGGCTATCAGCTCGGGGTCGTCACTGATTTCCAAATACTGCACATAGCGCTTTGTCTTTCCGTCAGAAAGACGCTGAACATATCCTTCCATATTCATGAGTTTCTCCAGGTGACACGCTGCTGGTCGCCAATGATGGCTTTTACTTCGTCGACGAGCTGCCAGTCGGGTTCTTCGTTGGCCCACTGGATGTTGCGGCGCACGTTGTCGGGATTGGCCGACGAGAACAGCGTCGAGGCGATGCGCGGGTTGCTCACGGAATACTGTACAGCCAGTCGCTCGATGGCATAGCCCTTCTCTTTGCAGTGCTCGGCTGCACGCTGGCAGGCTTCCACCAATGCTTTTGGAGCAGGATGCCAGACAGGAACACCACGCTGCGACAACAGTCCCATCGACAGTGGCGAGGCGTTGACGATGCCCACGTTGTGCTCCTCAAAGAAGTCGAGATAGTCGGCCAGGGCGTCGTCGTTCAGTGTGTAGTGGCAGAAGTTGAGGATGCTTTCGACCCTCCCCTCCGAGGGGAGGGGAGTATTGGTGCGCTCAATCACCCATTTCAGGTTCTTCAACTGCAAGTCGGTGATGCCCACATGACCTACCACGCCTTTCTTCTTCAGCTCGAAGAGGGCGGGCAGTGTCTCCTCCACCACTTTCTGCAAGCCTCCGGGCAGGTCACCCTGGAACTCTATATCGTGTACGTTGATCAGGTCGATGTGGTCGATGCCTAAGCGTTCCATGCTCTCATAGACACTGTCGGTGACGCGCTGTGCCGAGTAGTCCCACGTGTTCTTGCCGTCCTTGCCGTAGCGTCCCACCTTCGTGCTGAGGTAGTATTTGTCGCGGGGAATGTTGCGCAGGGCCTTGCCCAGTACCGTCTCTGCCTTGTAGTGGCCGTAGTAGGGACTCACGTCGATGAAGTTGATGCCGCCGTCGATGGCCGCCTCCACAGCCGCGAAGCTGTCCTTCTCGTTGGTCTCGTGAAACACACTGCCTAATGAAGAGGCACCGAAGCTGAGGTGGGAAATCTTCATTCCCGTCTTTCCTAATTCTGTGTAACGCATCTTTTCTAAGTATTTGGATATTGCAATTTGGCGGCAAAGTTATAAAAAAAAAGGTATTTCTTTTGCTTTTTCCTCGCTTATTTGTACCTTTGCACCACAAAAAGACTAATTAAACAATAAATAATACTATGGCAAAGAAAGAAAAAGAGAAGAAATTGAACGCGAAGCAGAAAGCTTATGCGAAGAAGCAGGAAGAAGGCGGCAAGAAAGTTGTGGCCTGGATTATCGGTGTCTTCGTGGCTATGGCCGTGTTCTACGTGGCATACCTGGCCATCACTGCATAGCAGACGATGAGTGGAATGGAGATAGAGCGTAAGTTCCTGGTCAGGAACGACGCCTACCGCAGTCTGGCCCATGCCAGCAGTCATATCCGTCAAGGATACATCAGTAGTGGCAACGGTCGCACCGTCAGGGTACGCCTACGTGACGACGAGGCATTCCTCACCATTAAGGGACCTTCGATAGACGGTGGCTTGAGCCGCTATGAGTTTGAGAAAGCCATTACCCCTGACGAGGCTTTGCACCTCATGTTGCTGTGCGAGCCTGGCATTATTGACAAGACACGCTACTTGGTGCGTAGTGGCAATCATGTCTTTGAAGTTGACGAGTTTCATGGCGACAACGAAGGATTGGTGATTGCCGAAGTGGAGTTGCATACCGCCGACGAGCCCTATGTCAAACCCGACTTTGTGGGCGACGAAGTGACGGGCGACCGCCGTTATTACAACTCACAGTTGCGTCGCAATCCCTATTGTCAGTGGAACAGATAGAAAAGACTCCGTCAGTGAATAGTCACCGGCGGAGTCTTTTTTTTAGTCTCACAGTTCTTAGTTCAGTGCGTCAGCCAGCTCAGCACCTGCCTTGAACTTCACCACCTTCTTGGCACCGATGGTGATCTTCTCCTTCGTGGCGGGGTTGATACCCTCGCGAGCAGGACGCTCATTGATGCTGAATGTTCCAAAACCAATCAGTGCTACTTTGTCGCCTGCGACGAGAGCGGCCTTCACTGCTGCTACGGCAGCATCCAGAGCCTTCTTTGCGTCAACCTTGGTGATGGCTGCACCAGCTGCAATTTTCTCTACTAATTCTGTCTTGTTCATAATTAAAAGGTTTTTAAAAAATAGTTATAAATAGAGGTTTTACAATTCTATAGTCGCTATTCCGATGCAAATATAGATGAAAGTTTTCATAAAACAAACAATTTTTCAGAAAAAATCACTATTTTACTGAAAAAAAGTTGCTTTTGCCCTGTTTTTATGCCGTAAAACGGATATTTTTCGTAATTTTGCGCCCAATTACGATAATCATAGTAAATAGTAAATCAGTAAATCGTAAATTAGAAAGATGTTCCGTAATATTCCAACGGTAACCAAGAACCTGCTGCTCATCAATATTGTGGTGTTTCTGGCAGCCTTGGTCTTTCAGCGCCAGTTCAACATGGAGCACTGGGGCGGTCTTCATTTTTTCATGGCGCCTGACTTCCATGTCTGGCAGTTTGTCACCTATCAATTCTTGCACGGCAATTTTACACATCTTTTCTTCAACATGTTTGCCTTGTGGATGTTTGGTTGCGTCATAGAGCGCGTGTGGGGTCCGCAGAAATTCTTCTTCTACTATCTCGTGTGTGGCATTGGCGCCGGTCTGTGCCAAGAGGTGGTGCAGTACATCGAGTTCTCCAGCGACGGTCTGACGGCATTAAGCGTCAATGACAAAATCAACGTGGTGGGTGTTGGCGTGATGACTGTAGGCCAGATCTACAACCTGGCGTGTACTATAGGTGCATCGGGTGCTGTCTATGGTATTCTGTTGGCTTTCGGCATGACGTTCCCCAACGAGCGTATCTTCATTTTCCCGTTGCCCGTGCCTATCAAAGCAAAGTGGTTTGTGTGCATCTATGCCGCCATCGAGCTCTTCTCGGCCTATGCCAGCAGTGGTGACCATGTGGCCCATGTGGCCCATCTGGGCGGTATGCTCTTCGGTCTGCTGCTCATCCTCTACTGGCGCAAGCATCCTGGCAATTCGTTCAATATGGGTGGCGGACGCCAGTTCTTCGAGAACATGAAGCGCACTTTCGAGTCGCGGCAGGGCCAAGCAACCAAACAACCAAATGCCCAAGCGAACAGACAGCCGGGCTTCGGCCCTACGCGTGAGGACGACATGGAGTACAACGCAAGGAAGAAAGAGCGGCAGGCTGAGATTGACGCCCTACTTGACAAGATTCGCAAGAGCGGCTACGACAGCTTGACGAAGGACGAGAAACAGCGCCTTTTTGAAGCCAGCAGAGAACGTTGATGTTTGAAAGGTTAAGAGGTTAAAAGATTGAAGGTCGTTAAGAACATATTGTTGAATGTGTTTACGGGCGCCAGTGCCACGACAGCGTTGCTACTGGTGCTGGTGGCTTACAGTGACCGCTTTCATCCACAGGAACATCCTTACCTGGCGTGTGCTGGATTGACGTTTCCGTTCTTTCTGCTTGTCAATACGCTCATTTTCATAGCCTGGCTCGTCGTCAGTTGGCGCCGTGCATGGATTCCTCTGGCCGCTTTTCTGCTGACACTGCCCGTCATTCGTGTGTATTTGCCACTGCATTTCCACCATGACCCTCCGCCAGGATGCCTGAAAATCGTCTCCTATAACGTAGCAAACTACGTCATAGCTAAGGAACAGCCCGAAAAAGAGAAAACCATCTACAACTATCTGCATCGGCAGAACGCCGACATTGTCTGCCTGCAGGAAGATGTGACGCATGGCGGTGACCCTGCGGGCGACTTCACCAACCTCTATGCCTATAACGATACTGTCTGGTTAGGCCTTCACCGTAAAAAAGTATATAATGCCGTGGGTATACATTCGCGCTATCCTATTGTGGGCAAGGAGATTATTGAATACGAGTCTTCGTCCAACGGTTCGGTGGCCTTCTTCGTCAAGGTGGGGACCGACACCGTCCTCATTATCAACAACCATCTGGAGACCACACACCTCACCAAAGTAGACCGCCAGCGCTATACCGACATGATCAGTGGTGAGATGGACCGCGATGCCGCCGAAGCTGAGACACGAAAGATTATTGACAAGCTGTCGGTGGCCATGGTGAAACGCGCCAGCCAGGCCAGGGCTGTGCACGACTATATCGAGCGCCACAGACGCTACCCCATGGTGGTGTGTGGCGACTTCAACGATACGCCTGTCTCCTACGCCCGTCGCATCATTGCGCAGGGACTGACCGACTGCTTTGTGGAGACTGGCTGTGGCCTTGGCTTTACTTTTTTCGGAAAGGGCTTCTACTTCCGCATAGACCATATCTTGTGCTCTGACCATTTTGAGCCTTACAACTGTTACGTCGACAATCAAATCAATGCTAGCGACCATTATCCCATTATCTGCTGGCTGAAGCGGAAGCAATGAAAACCGGCTGCGGAATCTTTAGATTATGCGTCTCGATTTAGAAAAATTTCATCATTCAAGCTGCTTTTTTGTTGGAAATTTGTAAAAAAAACAGAAAATGCAAATGGCGCCAAAAACGGCCTTCCTCATCTCTCTGAAAGCAAGCCGAAAAAATGACGTAAAGCACTCGAAAACGACAAAAAACAGCTCTTTTGACCTTCCAAAATGCCCAGAAAAGTAGAGAAACCTTAAAAAAATGATGAAAAAAGACCGAAAATTTTTCTCAGTGTAAAAAAATCACTATATTTGCAGGTCAAATTGCGCAAATACAGCAACAAATATTATAAAAATCAAAATGCAAAACAAAGGAATTGTAAAGTTTATTGCAGTCGCGCTCGTGCTGGTCTGCTGCTTCTATCTCTCCTTCTCGTTTGTGACTTCTCACTACGAGAACAAGATTGAGCAGATACGTGCCGCACAGGGCGATGAGGCTGCACAGGCCTATCAGGATTCCGTGGAGACCAACAAAGTATGGCTTTGGTCTTGGAACCTCAAAGAGTGCCGTGAGATGGAAATGGGCCTTGGCCTTGATTTGAAGGGTGGTCTTAATGTCATTATGGAAGTGTCGGTCCCCGACATTGTAGACATGCTGGCTGCCCACAAGCAGGATGGCGACTACCGCAAGGTATTGGAGATGGCCATCAAGGAAGAACAGGAAACACAGGGCGACTTTGTCGACATCTTCTGCGACATGTGGGAAAAGAACGTGCCTAACCGCAAGCTGCGCGAAATCTTTGCCACTTCGCAGTTGCGCGACAAGGTGACAAGCCAGTCTGAGAATGACGTCGTGCGCAGCGTGCTGAAGGATGAAGTGGCTTCCGCCATTGAGAATGCCGAGAACGTTGTCCGCAACCGCGTTGATAAGTTCGGTGTCGTACAGCCCAATATCCAGCGTCTGGAAGGTCAGTCGCGCATCATGGTTGAGCTGCCTGGCGTCAAGGACGAGAACCGCTATCTCAAGATGCTGGCAAGTAGCGCCAACCTGGAGTTCTGGGAGACCTACAGCGCCGAGGAGGTGACAGGCAATATCCAGCGCCTGATCAGCGACTATGCTGCTATGATGGATAATAAGAACCAGCCTGCACAGGCCGACAGCACTGATGTGGCTGCCGCCAGCGATTCGCTGACACAGGCACAGGCCGACACAACGACCGTAGCTGCTGCTGCCGACAAGGCTGACCTTGCCGCACGTCTCAACGGGCAGGCCACACAGGAGACTGGTGGATACAAGGTGCCCCGCATCGTGTACTATGGACGTGGCAATGCTGTTATCGGACATGCCAGCGTGCACGACACCGCAGCTGTCAACGAGATACTGCGCTCTGAACTCGGACAGCGTATGCAGCGTGAGAACAAGCTGAAGCTGCTTTGGGCTGCCAAGGCCGACGGTCCCATGATGGAGGGTGAGCGCGGCGAGCAGTTCCGTCTCTATGCCATCAAGGTCTCTGATCCCATGGGCAAGGCTGCTATGGAAGGTGATGTCATCGTCAGCGCCAGCGACGGCTATGACCAGATGGGCAAGCCCGACGTCTCGATGCAGATGAATAGTGAAGGTACGCGCGAGTGGGCGCGCCTCACACGCGACAACGTTAATAAGTCTATTGCCATTGTCCTCGACGATGTGGTATATAGCGCACCTAATGTAAATAGCGAGATCGACGGTGGCAACTCCCAGATTTCTGGTAATTTCACTATCGAGGAAACCAAGGACTTGGCCAATACGCTGAACTCTGGTAAGATGCCGGCTCCGATGCGTATCGTGTCGCATCAGATGGTTGGTCCTTCACTCGGTGCCAAGTCAATCCAGCAAGGTATCATTTCATTTGTTGTAGCCTTCATCCTGCTGATGATTGTCATGGTGCTCCTTTACAACTTCATCCCAGGTATGCTGGCCAACTGTGCCCTGTTGCTCAACCTGTTCTTTACATTGGGTATCTTAGCGTCGTTCCAGGCTGCACTGACCATGCCGGGTATCGCCGGTATCGTGCTGACGCTGGGTACGGCTGTGGATGCCAATGTGCTGATCTACGAGCGTATTAAGGAGGAGTTGAGGAAAGGTCTCCACATGCGTGAGGCTGTGAATGCAGGTTACTCGAATGCCTTCTCGGCTATTTTCGACGCCAACCTTACATCATTGATTACTGGTGTCATCCTCTACGTTTTCGGTACCGGTCCTATCCGCGGCTTCGCCACGACGCTTATCATCGGTATCTGCATATCGTTCTTCACCGCCGTCTTTATGACCCGTCTCGTCTATGACCGTCAGATTAAGAAGGACAAGTGGCAGAATCTCACCTTCAGCACCAATTTCTCGAAGAACCTGATGCAGAACACCAAGTTCAACATCATGGGACAATTCAAGAAGTCATACACCATCTGGGGCATTGCCGCCGTTCTTTTCTGCGTGAGCTTCGCTGTTCGCGGACTGAGCCGTAGCATCGACTTTACGGGTGGTCGCAACTATGTGGTTGTGCTTGAGAAGAGCGTGCCCGTGGAAGATGTCCGCAAGGTACTTGAAGGTGCCTTCGTCAACACTACTGGCAGCAACGAGGGCAAAGATGCCAACACCAGTGTTATCGCCCTGGAAGGCAAGAACACCGTGCGTATCTCGACGAACTGGAACTATGAGGACAATAGCCCTGCCATTGACGAACAGGCTAAGGACATCCTGTATGAGAAGTTGAAGGGCGCTGGCCTCATCGCCAATGCCACTGCCGAGCAGTTCAAGGCTCCTGCCGCTACAGGCGTGGAGGACAATAGTGAGATTGGCCGCATCGAAAGTTCGATGAAGGTTGGCCCGTCCATTGCTAAGACCATTACCCGTGCCGCCTTTATCAGCGTGCTGCTGGCTCTGATTGCCATCTTCCTCTACATCCTGTTGCGCTTCCGCAACGTGGCATTCTCAGTTGGCTCAATCATCGCCCTGTTCTTCGACGCCCTCATCGTCATCGGCTTCTTCTCCGTACTCTGGGGATGGGTGCCTATGTCATTGGAGGTCGACCAGACGTTCATCGGCGCTATCCTGACGGTGATCGGTTACTCTATCAACGATAAGGTGGTGGTATTCGACCGTATCCGTGAGAATCTCGGCCTCTATCCGAAGCACGACAAGAAACAGCTCTTCAACGACTCTATCAACCAGACCCTGGCACGTACCATCAATACGTCGGTGACGACGCTCATTGTGCTACTCACCATCTTCATCCTTGGTGGCGACAGCATCCGTCCGTTCTCCTTCGCCATGATTCTGGGTGTCATCTTCGGTACATTGTCGTCTATCTTCATCGCTGCTCCTACAGCTTACCTCATCCTGAACCGTAAGAGTAAGCAGCAGAAGGAAGAGGCTGCAAAGTAAGGACGCTTCTCGCAGTCAATTGCAACCTCAGAAAAGCAAGCCCCGGCCGCGCGCCAACTACGCGGGTCGGGGCTTTTCTTAATCCCATCTATGAGAAAACTATTAACTACTGTCCTGCTCTGTTGTTTGCTAATCGTTCCTTTTTCCTTGAACGCCCGCAAGCATTGTATTGTGGTGAAGGCAGGTGACGTCCAGAGTCTGATTGATGCCATCAATCTGTCAGCGGTGATGAACGCCGACACACTGTCTGAGCGGCTCTTTATCCTTATTCCCAACGGTGTCTATGACTTTGGCGAGAAAGCGCTCACGCCCATTTGGGGACACAACATCGCGCTGATTGGACAAAGCATGGAGGGCACTATTATCCGCAATGCACCACCAGTGGAGAAGGAGGGCATCGGCACCACGGCCACGCTGCTGAATCGTGGTTGGAACACCTATGTGCAGGACCTGACATTACAGAACGACCTCGATTATTATCATTCCGGTGCTGCTGGCCGTGCCGTCTGTTGGCAGGACAAGGGCAATCGCACTATTTTTAAGCGCGTCCGGATGCTTTCATACCAGGATACTTATTACCCTCACAGCGAGGAGTGCCAGCATTATATGGAGGACTGCGAGATACACGGCACCGTCGACTTTATCTGCGGCGCTGGTGACGTGTTCTTCAACCGATGCCTCATAGTTACCGAGAAACGCGAGGCAAATGGCCATGGGCGCAATGTCATTGTCGCACCGCGCACATCGACCACCAATTGGGGTTATGTGTTCCGTGACTGCACTATCCGCAATGACGTATCCACCTTCCACTTTGCCCGCGGATGGCATACCCATCCACGCTGCGCATGGATTAACACCGTATTAGAGACGCCAGAGAAACTGGAACCAGAACGTTTCGACCCGCAGAGCATTCGCTCAGAGGATTGTGAGTTTGGCGAGTTTGGCACCGTGGACCCGCAGGGCCGCAGTCTGACGCCCGAATCGAACATAATTACCCTGCATGGCAAGGAAGGCACACGTACTGTGCAGACCACATTGTCTGCCGACTCCGCTGCCCGTTTCACCTTGCGAAATGTTTTCCCCAATTGGCAGCCTGACAAGGTTATACGTCATCTGGAAAAACAAAGTCGCCGCTTAGTCCGTCGTCATTTCATACCAGCATGATTTATCCCGACAATTTTGAACGGAAGATTGGCTTCGAAGAGATACGTTCGCTGTTACGCGAGCGTTGCCTGTGTCAGTTGGGGCGCGACAAGGTGGACGAATTAGCTTTTGCGGATGATGTGGCCGAAGTGAGAGAACGGCTTGCGCAGGTGCATGAGTTCCGTCAGTTGATGGAGAAGGCTACTGATTTCCCTCTACAGTTTTTTTTCGACGTACGCCCGGCAGTGACGCGTATACGCTTGGCGAACACACACTTCGAGGAAGAGGAGCTCTTTGACTTGCGGCGTTCACTGGAGACCATCACCAATATTGTGAAGTATCTCAATGGAGGTGAGAGGAAAGAGGAAAGTGGAAAGTGGAAAGAGGAGAGAGGAGAGGATGAGGACACCTATCCTGCTCTGGCCCGGCTGGCGCACGATGTGCCAGTCTTTCCGGCAATGATACGGCGCATCGACAGTATTATCGACAAATACGGGCGCATTAAAGACGGCGCCACGATGACGCTGGCCGGCATCCGTCATGAGCTGCAGAAGACGGAGGGCAGCATTTCGCGTACATTATATACTATATTGCATGCTGCCCAGCGCGACGGGCTGGTGGATAAGGACGCGGCGCCGACGGTGCGCGACGGTCGACTGATGATTCCCGTGTCGCCCAGCGTGAAGCGGCGCATCAGTGGCATTGTACATGACGAGAGTGCCACAGGAAAGACCGTGTTCATCGAGCCTACGGAGGTGGTGGAGGCTAACAACCGCATCCGTGAATTAGAGGCTGAGGAACGCCGCGAGATCATCCGCATCCTCACCGTGTTCAGCGACGAGGTGCGCCCGCATGTCAATGACATACTTGAGTCCTATCAGTTCCTCGGCATCATCGACCTCATCCAAGCCAAGGCCTCCTTGGCTGACCTGATGAGGGCAGTTGAGCCCAAAGTAGAAGACCGCCCACATATTGACTGGATACAAGCCGTGCATCCACTATTACAGCTCGCACTGGCGAAGCAAGAGAAGAAAGTGGTGCCGCTGGATATAACATTAGAAGTTGGGGGGAGGCTCCTTATTATCTCCGGCCCCAACGCAGGCGGCAAGTCGGTATGCCTGAAAACGGTGGGACTGCTGCAGTATATGCTGCAATGCGGCTTGAGTGTGCCGATGAACGAGCGCTCCACCTGCGGCATTTTCACCAAGCTGATGATTGACATCGGCGACGAACAGAGTATTGAGGACGACCTGTCGACCTACTCTTCTCACCTGATGAACATGAAGCAGATGATACGCCATGCCGACGAGCACACGCTGCTGCTCATCGACGAGTTCGGCGGCGGCACCGAGCCTACCATCGGCGGCGCCATCGCCGAGGCGGTACTGAAACAGTTCTGGCAGAAGAAGGCTTTCGGCGTCATCACCACCCATTATCAGAATCTGAAACACTTCGCCGACGGCCACGAAGGCGTGGTAAACGGCGCCATGCTCTACGACCGCAACGAAATGCGCGCCCTCTTCCAGCTCAGCATCGGCCAGCCGGGCTCGTCGTTTGCCATTGAGATAGCCCGCAAGACGGGTCTGCCTGAAGAGGTGATCAACGACGCCAGCGACATCGTAGGCCGCGAATACATTCAGAGCGACAAGTACCTGCAGGACATCGTGCGCGACAAGCGCTATTGGGAAGGCAAGCGCCAGACCATCCATCAGCATGAGAAGAGGTTAGAGGTGAGAGGTGAGAAGTTAGAGGCCAGTATCGAGGAGATAGAGCAGGAGCGCAAGGCCATCCTCCGGCGTGCGAAGGAGCAGGCCGAGGAGCTGCTGGCCTCTGCCAACAAAAGGATTGAAAACGCCATCCGCGAGATTCGTGAGCAGCAGGCCGAGAAAGAGGCCACACGCCGCATCCGCGAGGAAATGGAGCAGTTCAAACAGGAAGTGGAAGGCATCGATACCCGCCAGAACGATGAGCTGATAGAGCGCAAGATGCGGCAGATAGAGGAGCGGAAGAAGAGGAAGGAGGAGCGGAAGAAAGAAAGAGGTGAGAGGCAAGAGGTGAGAAGTGAGAGAATTGACTCTCAGGCAGGTACCTCCGATGGAAACGGTAATCTCTCACCCCTCACTTCTCACCCCTCACCCCTCCAAGAAGGCTCCACCGTCCGCATCAAGGGTCTCACCTCGATAGGCACGATAGAGAAGATTGACGGCAAGCAGGCCGTGATAGTTTTCGGCAGTATGCGCACGAAGATGCGGCTGGACCGACTGGAGCCTGCGAAGGCACCCGTGAAGGAGCAGACGAAGACTGAGGAGCGCAACGCCCAGATAGTGGGCAGCTACGCCACTTTAGGTGCAGGCACGCGTGCCGCCATCGACTCGCGCAAGGCCAACTTCCATCAGGACCTGGACGTGCGTGGTATGCGAGGCGATGAGGCCATCCAGGCCGTCACCTATTTCATCGACGATGCCATCCTCGTGGGCATGAGCCGTGTGCGTATCCTGCACGGAACGGGTACGGGCATCCTGCGCCAGCTCATCCGCCAGTATCTGGCCACTGTGCCCAACGTCGCTCATTATCGCGACGAACACGTGCAGTTTGGCGGTGCCGGCATCACTGTTGTAGACATCGAATAGGGTTTGTTATTCAGAATTTCCAGCGGAGCTGCATGTCCAAGTCGGTGGCGTGGCTGTGCGGGATGAGCTGTAGTCCGCTGCCAATGGTGGTACGGTCCAGATAGTCAGTGTAGCCAATTCGGGCTGAAAGGCGCAGCTGTGCTGTCAGGTTGGCGCTGGCCATCAGTGCCAGGCGTATGCCCTGTCCGTAATAGGAGGGGAAGGAAATCTCATGTTGTAGCTGCCGCTCGTAGGCATAGATGCGGCTTTGGTAGGAGTCGGTGTCGAAATAGGCGGCCATGGCGCTTATACTTAGCCATGGTTTGCTGAAGACCGCCTGCTGGCTTAACAACCAGCCGCTCTCGGTGCTTGTAACGGTGTGGTGCGTCATGTCGACCTGCGTCTTTAGTGCCCACGGCCCGTTTTGCCAGGCTACGGAAAGGCGCTCGCGATGGTCGTCGTTATGTGTCAGTGTCTTTGTTTTTCCCTTGTCGTCTTTCTTACGCATACGCGACTGATGACGTGCCGTCAGTGTCCAGTGTTTTTGGTGCCAGACGGTCTGTAACATCATGTCGACGTCGCTGGCTGCCGCCGATACTTGGTACTGCGCCCACGGATGGTAGGCGTAGTCGGCGTAGCCCTGTATTTGCAGATGTCGCAATGGCGTCCAGGTAGCACCGAGGTAGAGACCGCTCTCATTCTGTACGCGCGAGCCGCCCTGTCCAAAGCTGTGTCCATGCAACGTGGTGTAGCGATAGCTGTAGAAACGTTGCAGGAGCAATAGCGTGAGTCGGTCGGTGGCGCGCAGGCTGGCCGTGTTCAGTGTAGCCAGATGCTTGTGTCCGTCAGTGGCCGTCTCACCGCTGAGTGCAAAGCGGTGGTGCGTATAAGCGTAGTCAATGCTGGTGTTGAAGAAGTGCTGACCATGGGCAAAGTGACTGCGATACAGCGTCTGGCGCTGTGGCAGCAGTGGACGGTCTAACCGTGTGAAGACTGTAGTGGCGCCCAGACGGAGCGCACCGCGGTGGAACATCAGGTGCGCTCCGCCGGTGGTCATGTGTGTGTTGTTTTTCTTCGCCATCTCCGTGGGCGTACGGTGGTATCCGCTGGTGATGATGGTCTGAGCGGCGCTGTCTGCATTTAGCGTGGCGTCTACGGGACGGTAGGAGGCAAAGGCCGTAAGGCTCAGCTCTGGCCTGTCCGCAAGTCGCTTGCTACCCTGAAGCAATGCGATGGTGGCAGCAGCACCTTGCAGATAGTCAGCCTCAGAGCGCGAGGTGTGTGGCCTCAGGATGCTGACACTGCGCCCGCCATTCTGCAGCGTCGCCAGCTTGCCTAATTGGAAGCTTTGGCCCATTGCCAGACCCATGCCCGTTGTGATACGGAATTTGCCAACGACGAGATTCTCTATACGCCCCATCTGCCGCAGCTGCACATAGTAGCTGTAGGCATCATAGCCCCATTTGTTCTTGTCGGCAAAGAACGGCTCACCGGCATCCTGTGCTCCCACCAGTCCTGCGCGCCAATGTTTGCCGTACGTCAGCTCATAGCGTAGCGTGTGGCGGAGGGGGTAGCCCAGATAGCCGTTACGGTCGCCAGCACGACGGTAGAAGGGTACACGCAGCGTTGCCGACAGCGTGTTCTTGACATCGCGTGGGGTGGAGTAGGAGGTGGAGAGTGTGTCGGACTCGTCTGTGACGTAGACGAAGAACGGCAGCAGTCTGATTTGTTGGTAGTCGAGTGAGCGTATCATGCGCAGCTCGCCCAGGGAGCGCATGGGGCCGTAGCGGTAGAGATATTCCTCAATGTCCATTACTTGCTGTGCCGAAAGGAAGGGCATCTGCTCCAATTCATCGCGCGTCGCACTGTTCAGGTTGATAGGGTTGCTTGCCAGCTGTTCAAGCAGTTCGTAGCTGTCAAGAGCCGTGCTCTCGTCGGCATAGCTCTCGGCATCGCTCATCACCTCGTCGTACACCTGCTGCCAGGTCTGCGCTTTCGCCACGGTTGTGGCTGTCAGCAAAAAGAACAGTATCAATCTGAGAGTGCGAGTCACTGTGGTTAATGAGGAATTGGTTGTTGTTGCAAAGTTACGAAAGATATTCTTCTTAGCGCAACTTTTTTGCGCCAAAACAATCTTTCATTACATTTTCTGCACTTTTCTTTCCAAAAACTTGCCTGTTTGGAATAAAAACCGTAATTTTGCACACGCTATCGGTTATGTGCAATTCCGTAGCCAAATACAACATGTCCATATCCAAGACCCGCCAGCTGTTGGTGGACGTGGCCCGACAGCTCTTTGCCAAGAACGGCCTCGAGAACACCACAATGAACGATATTGCCCAAGCTTCGGGCAAGGGGCGTCGCACCCTCTATACATATTTCAAGTCGAAAGACGACATCTACTATGCTGTCATCGAGACGGAGTTGGAGCGTCTTAGCGACAAGCTTGACGAGGTGGCTGCGCGCAAGATCAGTCCGCAAGAAAAGGTCATTGAGCTAATCTATACTCATTTGAGTATGATTCGTGAGACGGTGGTGAGAAATGGAAACTTGCGAGCTGAATTCTTCCGCAACATCTGGATGGTAGAGAAAGTGCGTAAGCACTTCGACCTTGCAGAGGTGGAGTTGTTTCGCAAGGTCTTTGCCGAGGGTAAGGAAGCTGGCGAGTTTGACATCGAGAACGTCAACCTCGTAGCCGACATCTGCCATTACTGCATCAAGGGCCTGGAGGTTCCTTACATTTACGGACGCATTGCCCACGGTATGCGTGAGGAGGACACCAAGCCGCAGGTGGCAAAGTTCGTCTATGGCGCGTTGGGTAAGCATAAAGTTTAATTTCAATATCATAAAATGGGACTATTAACTGGAAAGACTGCACTGATTACCGGTGCAGCACGCGGTATCGGAAAGGCTATCGCACTGAAGTTTGCCGAGGAGGGATGCAACATTGCTTTCACCGATTTGGCTGTGAATGAAGAAACTGAGCAGGAAATTGCCGCCAAGGGCGTGAAAGCAAAGAGTTACGCCAGCAACGCTGCCGACTTTGCTCAGACCGAGGAGGTGGTGAAGCAGGTAAAGGAAGAGTTTGGCGCTATCGACATCCTGGTGAACAACGCCGGCATTACAAAGGACGGGCTGATGCTGCGCATGACTGAGCAGCAGTGGGACGCCGTCATTGCCGTCAACCTGAAGTCGGCCTTCAACTTCATCCACGCCTGTGTGCCGGTGATGATGCGCCAGCGCGGTGGCTCCATCATCAATATGGCATCGGTGGTGGGCGTGCATGGCAATGCCGGACAGGCCAACTATGCTGCCTCGAAGGCCGGCCTCATTGCACTGGCCAAGTCTATCGGACAGGAAATGGGCCCGAAGGGCATCCGTGCTAATGCCATTGCCCCCGGATTCATAGATACCGCCATGACACAGGCCCTCAGTGAGGAAGTGCGCAAAGAGTGGTGTCAGAAGATTCCCCTGCGCCGTGGCGGCACAGTGGACGACATCGCCAACTGCGCCGTGTTCCTGGCCAGCGACATGTCGAGCTATATCAGCGGCCAAGTCATTCAGGTTGATGGCGGCATGAACATGTAAGAAACTACATGGTTTCTTTTTTATAAACCACGACGCGATCTATATAGACCGCGTCGTGGTTTATATAAATCGTGTCGTGGTTTATATAGACTGCGACGCGATTTATAGAATAACAGATCAGACTTTTTATTTGGGCTGGTCGGCGTTTAAGCGGAGCATTGCGCCGGTGAGCGGATCAAGCAGAAGGTGCGTGGCATAGCGCTTGTTGAAGAGGTTGCCGCTGAGCATCATTGTCTGCCCGAACTGCGGGGCAGGGTATTCTTCAGTTATTATGGGCGTAATGCCGTCATAGAGGATAAAACGCAGGCGGCCCGGCACGTTCACATAGATGCCTGCCATCGTCTTGGCACTTTTAGCTTTCTTCCCGTTTTCTTCTGGAGCAGGCAGCTGAGTAATGTCTTCGATATGATAATAGAAAGGCTTTCCTGACAGGTCGTCGGCCTCCACCAGACCCTTTACCTGCGACAGGCGGAATAGCACGGTCTTGCCCTGAGTGGCAGCGGCCGGCGTTACCCATAGCACGTGCTCCACGGTGTCGCGCTGCGTGGTGCCCACAAAGAGCGAGCTGAGGGCGCGGTCCTGACGGTCCAGCTCATTCATCATCAGCTCCATCTGACGGCCGTCCTGCGGCATGAAGTCGGCCTGACCTTTTATTAATAATGTGCGGTTTTCGCGCAAGTCGTAGATTTCGTGCGCCGTCATCTCTGCCATCTTTGCTGTGCTGCCGCACGACAGAATATCCTCGCCCATGAACTGGCGTGGGTTCACCTCCTCTGGCTTCGGCGCAGGCACGAACAATGCAGGCACTTCGGCGTCGTCGGCATCCTCTACGTTCATCGCCAGCAGGCGTCCGTCTTCGCTGAGTGTCATGCGTGAGGCCACGGTGCGGGCGTCGAACTTCACGGCAAAGACCTTTGCCGAGTCGGGAATGGGACAGGGTGTTACCACGATGTCGGCCACACGGAAACTTGTCTTCGGTTCCTGACTCACGTCGGCCATGCGCAGGTAGCGCTGGGCGTAAGGCGAGAAATCGCCTGGAGTGTAGGTGGTTTTCTCCACCAGTACACTGATGCGGAGTGCCGTCTTAGGCAGGAAGTAGACAGCTCCCTCGGGTGTCACCCCCGGCCTGTATGGGCTGAGTTGCGTCTGTGCCGCCATGTGGCCGGCTGACAAAAGAATGATGACAAATGACAAAGTGGCAACTGCCATTGCTCGGAAACGATTTTCTTTTCTCATGCTGGTGTTTTTTCGTTTTCTTAGTCTCTCCTTGTATCTGCTTGGAGAAAAACTTGGCACAAAGGTACGAATAAGCAAGCAAAAAGCAAAAGAAAAAAAGTTATTTCTTTTCTATCGGGGGGCTTTTTCGGGTGTTTTCCCCATTCATCTTTAGGGAAAACACCTTTGCACTTTAGGAATATTCCTTTGCGTATGTCCCGCTTTCTTCCGACCTTTGCGATGTGAAAAGAAAGAAAAGTCACACAAAGTTTAACCCTTTAACGAATAGGAGATACGATTATGAAGAAGATGATGACCCTGGCCCTGATGATGGCGATAGCTGTCACGGCCAACGCAATGAGCTATACAACGGCCAAGAGCGAGGCCCTGTTCCTAAGTGACAAGATGGCCTACGAGCTGGAGCTGACGGCAGCTCAGTATGAGGCAGTGTATGAGATTAACCTCGACTACCTGCTGAGTGTCAACAACCAGGCTGACGTGTTCGGCACGTGGTGGATTCGTCGTAACGCCGATCTGCGCTATGTGCTCAGCGCCTGGCAGTATGACAAGTTCATGCGGCTCGACCGCTTCTATCGTCCTGTGACGTGGCATCGTGGCGGCTGGCGCTTCGGCATCTATGCACACTACGACCGCAACCGTTTCTACAACCATCATCCCAATGCACATGCATCCTATAGGGGCGGCAATAACCGTATGTCCGACCGCTTCTATGCCGACCGCATTGGCCACAAGCCGCCTCATCACAACGGTGGCCACGTAGCTCACAGCGGTGCAGGCACATGGCGTCAAACTGCAAACGTCGGCCCTCGCGGAAGAAGGTAACTCGGTTTTCGGAACGAGTAGTTCGTATATGAGAAAGCGGCTTGGATTTGAAAAAATCCAGGCCGCTTTGGTCTGTACGCCCTATAGCGTTTCTTCTGAATCAGTTGATTTTATAATCCAGTGACTCAGTTCGCTCTATGTAGTCGAGAAGCTGGTGCTTGATGTCAACGAAGAGGCTCTTGGATCGCAGCAGCACATGGTGGCGGCCGTTGCTGTCGCGCAGCTGGAAGAAGAGTTTCGTCTTTCCAGGATGTTCTGCCACCAGTTCGCTGAGTTCGGCTACAACCTGCTCGTTAAGCAGGTCGCTGTTCATCGAGATGGTGATGCGGTCGATGGCCTTGTCCTTTACCTCTTGCAGGTATTCCACGCTTTGCAGTCGCAGCTGTTTTTTGTCGCTGTCGCGGAATCGCTCTTCCAACCGAGCCTTTATGTAGACACTGGCACCCTCGGTGAACATGCCGTTCCACCGGCCCCATTCCTGTCCGAAGAGTGCCAGCTCGCCAGCACCTTCGAAGTCTTCGATGGTGACAAAGCCGCAGGGCTGTCCACGCTTGTCGAAGCGTGAGCGTACGCCAGTGACAATACCGCCCAGAGCTACCTCGTCGCGTCCGTTGATGGCGTCGATGTCTGCCAGCTCTAAGCATTTGGTATTGCAGAGGTT
The DNA here is from genome assembly GCA_024681875.1 of Prevotella sp. Next base: position 1,267 of record JAILAA010000153.1, on the reverse strand, counting down.
ATCGAGCACAATCTTGAACTCGTCCAGCGGATGTGCCGAGAGATAGATGCCCACCAGGTCGCGCTCTTTGTTCAGACGCTCGATGTCGCTCCATCGCTCATCGGTCTTCGGAATGGATGGTGTGGCTATCTCAATATCGTCAGCACCGAAGAGAGAGTTCTGCGCTTCGGCTTTCTCCTGTTGGTATTTCTGACCGTAGCGCACCAGTGTATCAAGGAATAGCTCGCCTTGACGGCTGGTGCCCATCGCCGACTTGTTCTCGGCAAAGAAGACCTCGCGGCGGATGCCAAAGCTGTCGAAGCCACCACTCAGCGCCAGGGTCTCATAGCCTTTGCGGTTGAGGTTGGTGAAGGGCACACGCTGGGCAAAGTCGAAGATGCTCTTGTAGGGACCACTCTTCTCACGTTCGTTGATGATAGCTTGCGCAGCACCGTCGCCCAGTCCCTTGATGGCAGCCAGTCCGAAGCGTATCTCGCCCTTCTTGTTCACACCGAATTTCTGGTACGACTCGTTGACGTCGGGTCCCAGCGTGGCTATGCCCATCGCCTTACACTCGTCCATCAGCTTCGTTATCTCCGTTATCTGGTCGCGTCGGCGGCTCATTATGGCGGCCATGAACTCCGCGGGGTAGTTAGCCTTGAGGTAAGCCGTCTGGAAAGCCACCCATGAGTAGCATGCCGCGTGCGACTTGTTGAAGGCGTACGATGCGAACTTCTCCCAGTCGGCCCATATCTTCTCCAGAATCTTCGGGTCGTGTCCGTTCTTCTTTCCGCCCTCAATGAACTTCGGCTTCATAGCGTCCACTATGTCCTTCTTCTTCTTACCCATCGCCTTACGCAGGGCGTCGCTCTCTCCTCGTGTGAAGTCGGCGAGCTGTCTGGACAGTAGCATCACCTGCTCCTGGTATACCGTTATGCCGTACGTATCCTTCAGGTACTTCTCCATACACGGTATGTCGTATTTTATCTCCTCCTTGCCGTTCTTGCGGGCTATGAACGAGGGTATGTAGTCCATAGGTCCTGGTCGGTACAGGGCGTTCATTGCTATCAGGTCCTCGAACACCGTCGGGTGCAGCTCCCTGAGGTATTTCTGCATACCGTTCGACTCAAACTGGAAGGTACCTATCGTCCTTCCCTGCTGGTACAGCTCGTACGTCTTCGGGTCGTCTATGGGTATGTTGTCCAAGTCGACGTCTATCCCCCTTGTCTGTTTTATCACTGCGCAGGCCTCCTTCATCTCCGACAGCGTCTTCAGTCCCAGGAAGTCC